>NZ_AP029251.1:0-2500 GCF_055391795.1 Leeuwenhoekiella obamensis
GGCTTTACATTTGCACCCGCTTTTATGGCGATCTTCTTCGGGAGAAAAGTTCATTAAAATAGTAGCAAAAGAGACTTAAAAAAAATATCAAATTAAATTTGTTTGATGTTTAAAAAAGTTCTTACATTTGCACCCGCTTTCAGAGAGAGGTTCTGAGGGTAGGTTCTTTTAAAAAAAAAGAGTTAGTCTGGTGACAAGAGATAAGGTTCGATTCCTTACTAACTACCAAAGAGACGAAAATTGATTTTCGTTGTTCATTGACATATTGAATTGACAGCGCGTATTATTTCTAAATATAGAGATAGTATTTGAAACAAAAGACTAGAATTAATCATTATGAGCATTTTGGGAATCCTTAGATTTTCAAACCTTGACAAGACCTTGATTCGTTGAATATTATATAAGATACTACGATGAAGAGTTTGATCCTGGCTCAGGATGAACGCTAGCGGCAGGCCTAACACATGCAAGTCGAACGGTAACAGGAATTAGCTTGCTAATTTGCTGACGAGTGGCGCACGGGTGCGTAACGCGTATGCAATCTACCTTGTACTGGAGTATAGCCCAGGGAAACTTGGATTAATCCTCCATAGTGTAATTGAGTGGCATCACTTAATTATTAAAGGTTACGGTACAAGATGAGCATGCGTCCCATTAGCTAGTTGGTATGGTAACGGCATACCAAGGCAACGATGGGTAGGGGTCCTGAGAGGGAGATCCCCCACACTGGTACTGAGACACGGACCAGACTCCTACGGGAGGCAGCAGTGAGGAATATTGGACAATGGTCGAAAGACTGATCCAGCCATGCCGCGTGCAGGAAGACTGCCCTATGGGTTGTAAACTGCTTTTTTACGGGAAGAATAAGGATCACGTGTGATCTGATGACGGTACCGTAGGAATAAGCACCGGCTAACTCCGTGCCAGCAGCCGCGGTAATACGGAGGGTGCAAGCGTTATCCGGAATCATTGGGTTTAAAGGGTCCGTAGGTGGATTAATAAGTCAGTGGTGAAAGTCTTCCGCTCAACGGGAGAACTGCCATTGATACTGTTAATCTTGAATTGTTATGAAGTAGCTAGAATATGTGGTGTAGCGGTGAAATGCATAGATATCACATAGAATACCGATTGCGAAGGCAGGCTACTAATAATATATTGACACTGATGGACGAAAGCGTGGGGAGCGAACGGGATTAGATACCCCGGTAGTCCACGCCGTAAACGATGGTTACTAGCTGTCCGGCCCAATTGAGGGCTGGGTGGCCAAGCGAAAGTGATAAGTAACCCACCTGGGGAGTACGTTCGCAAGAATGAAACTCAAAGGAATTGACGGGGGCCCGCACAAGCGGTGGAGCATGTGGTTTAATTCGATGATACGCGAGGAACCTTACCAGGGCTTAAATGCAGTCTGACAGATCTAGAAATAGGTTTTTCTTCGGACAGATTGCAAGGTGCTGCATGGTTGTCGTCAGCTCGTGCCGTGAGGTGTCAGGTTAAGTCCTATAACGAGCGCAACCCCTGTGGTTAGTTGCCAGCGAGTCAAGTCGGGAACTCTAGCCAGACTGCCGGTGCAAACCGTGAGGAAGGTGGGGATGACGTCAAATCATCACGGCCCTTACGTCCTGGGCCACACACGTGCTACAATGGCCGGTACAGAGGGCAGCCACACCGCAAGGTGGAGCGAATCCTAAAAACCGGTCTCAGTTCGGATTGGGGTCTGCAACTCGACCCCATGAAGCTGGAATCGCTAGTAATCGGATATCAGCCATGATCCGGTGAATACGTTCCCGGGCCTTGTACACACCGCCCGTCAAGCCATGGAAGCTGGGGGTACCTGAAGTCCGTCACCGTAAGGAGCGGCCTAGGGTAAGACCGGTAACTGGGGCTAAGTCGTAACAAGGTAGCCGTACCGGAAGGTGCGGCTGGAACACCTCCTTTCTAGAGCTTTTCGTTTGCCTTATGGTAAACAAAAGACTTCGGATCAAGGAAGACTTTGTTAGGAATCAGAATGAGGTTCTGGTCTTTTATAGCTGTTAATTCAAAATATTTTTCATTTGACGGTTCGTTTAAATGCACGGACCGTTCACTTGAATAATAGGACAGTCTCATAGCTCAGCTGGTTAGAGCGCTACACTGATAATGTAGAGGTCGGCAGTTCGAGTCTGCCTGAGACTACTTAAGAAGTATTTTTTTTAAGCCTTATGGCGAAAAGGAGATTACGAAGTTCATTACAAGATACTGAAGGAAATTTTAGAAGTTGGGTAACCCAGTTTGCAGTACGCAGAAGCAGTTAACAGTAATAAAGACTGTATACTGAATACTGAAACTGCCTACTTTAAAAAATGGGGGATTAGCTCAGCTGGCTAGAGCGCCTGCCTTGCACGCAGGAGGTCATCGGTTCGACTCCGATATTCTCCACGATGCGATGCCTTAAGATTTGAGAGATAATCTTTGGCTTGCAGCGAGAAGCATAGATGATTTGATTGTCTATAGTGACTTG
>NZ_AP029251.1:7500-345000 GCF_055391795.1 Leeuwenhoekiella obamensis
AACATTGAAGATCGTGTGGCGATCATTGAGCGAAAAGCTTCTTTTGAAGAGCGTAATGACGAGGCGTATAACGACGGCTGGATCACAAAATCTATAAGCATAGGCGGCGATAAGGAGCGCGTTTATGATCGTAGAACATATTCAGATCTTGTGCTTGCCGTAGGTTTTAACAACGCAATAGGCGATGGGCAGAGTTTGGATAATTCTCCATACAAGATAGGAGGAAGTAGATTTCTTGAACTTGGTATCGCTTGGAAAACGCGTGTTTTTGAGAACACAAACTTCATGCGTATTAAGTACGGATTCTCTTTTCAATTTAACGGTTTGAAGCCGGTGGATAATCAATATTTTGTTACTGATGGTCAGCAAACGATATTAGAAGAATATCCTGTAAATCTTGATAAATCTAAGTTTAGAATGGACAATTTGGTATTACCAGTTCATTTTGAGTTTGGAACTTCTACAAAGAAAGAAACGGAAGATTATATACGCTACAATTCTTCAGGGCATTTTAAAGTTGGTGTGGGTGGTTATGCAGGTTTTAATTTGCTCACTATTCAGAAATTAAAGTATGAAATGGACGGCAATGAGCAGAAAGAGAGAATAAAATCTAGCTACAATACAAACAATTTTATTTACGGTTTGAGCGGTTATTTAGCCTTTGGCGATGTTGCGGTTTACGTGAAATATGATCTAAACCCCATCTTCAAGAATAATCCTATAGAAGAGCATAATCTTTCAGTAGGTCTTCGTTTTGATATGGACTAGCCTGATTAAAACTCATATCTTTGAAACCTGCCAGCGCAAGCTTGCAGGTTTTTTATTTTACGCTTAATTTGATTTGGCTTAAAGCCAAAGAAACACAGCGCTCAGACTTTTTTAAAACACCAAAGATTGATCTCAAAACAGACTATAGACCAAGTTTACGAAGCCACCCGAGTAGAAGAGGTTATAGGTGATTTTGTTAATCTTAAAAAATCAGGATCTAATTTTAAAGGGTTGAGTCCGTTTACAGATGAGCGCACGCCTAGTTTTATGGTGTCTCCCGTAAAACAGATCTGGAAGGATTTTTCTAGCGGAAAAGGTGGCAATGCCGTGGCTTTTATTATGGAGCACGAGCATTTTACATATCCAGAGGCGATAAAATATCTCGCAAAAAAATACCAGATCGAGATTGAAGAAACAGAGCAAACAGATGAGCAAAAACAGCTCGCTAATGAGAAGGAAAGTCTGTTTCTGGTAAGTGAATATGCTGCGAAATATTTTCACAGAACATTGCTTAGAAGTGAAGAAGGCAAAGCGATAGGTCTTACTTATTTTAAAGAACGTGGTTTTACTGCAGAGACGATAGAGAAATTTCAGCTGGGTTACAGTCCTAATGCTTGGGAAGCTTTTTCTAAAGAAGCGTTGGGAGAAGGCTATAAACTAGAGTTTCTAGAAAAAACCGGACTTACCATTGTAAAAGATGATAAGCAGTTTGATCGCTTTCGCGGAAGAGTGATCTTCCCCATACAGTCGTTATCTGGTCGTGTGTTGGGCTTCGGTGGTCGTATTCTAACCAATGATAAAAAAGCGGCAAAATATCTCAACAGTCCAGAAAGTGATATTTACAACAAGAGTAAAGTCTTGTATGGCATTTATCATGCAAAGCAAACTATCGCAAAAGAAGATAATTGCTTCCTTGTAGAAGGATATACAGATGTGATCCAGATGCATCAGTTGGGGATAGAAAATGTAGTTTCATCTTCAGGAACGGCGCTTACTCCAGATCAAATACGATTAATTAATAGGCTTACGCCAAATATCACTGTGCTATTTGATGGCGATGCTGCGGGGCAACGTGCTTCTTTGCGCGGTATCGATCTGATTCTTGAACAAGGTATGAATGTGAAGGTGTGTACTTTTCCTGAAGGAGAAGATCCAGACTCCTTTTCGCGAAAGCATACCTTAAATGAGGTGCAAGAATATTTTAAGGAAAATGCTAAGGATTTTATACAATACAAAGCTTCTTTACTAATAGAAGAGGCGCAAGGCGATCCTGTGAAAAAGGCGGCGCTGATACGTGATATGGTTGAGAGTGTGTCAAAAATACCGGATGCCATCAAGCGAGAAGTGTATGTGCGTGAGTGTTCGCGTATCATGGATATTGATGAAGAAGTTCTTTATAGCACGCTGGCACAGATCTTAAATAAAGACAAGAAAGAAACCACCAGATCAACGCAGCAGAAAAAGCCAGAAATGCAAGTGGAGCGTAAACCTGCAATAAAGGTTGACAGGCAATATGTTCTTGAGCGTATGCTTATACAATTGCTTTTGCTTTATGGCAACAAGAAGGGGAATTTTGAAGATGTTGCTGTTGTGGAAGATGAGCATGGTAATGCGGTAGAGCAAAAGGTGCAGCAAGAACTTCTGGTGTATGAGAAGATCTACCTAGAATTGCAGGATGATGAAACAGAATTTGCAAATCCGCAATTTAAGGAGCTTTATTATGTGCTTGTAGAAGCATTAAATAGAGAAGGGAAGGATTTTGAGATCAATAAATTTATCAATACTCTAAATGCTGATGTTTCTAAAGAAGTTGTAGATATCCTGATGCATGAAGAGCGTTACTTATTGCATCGTTGGGACAGCAAGGATATTTATGTGAAGCTCAAAAAATCTGGTATTTCACAAATGGTGAGTGAAACGATCTTAAGTCTTAGAAAATATTACATCAACCAGAAGGTTGAAGAATTACTCAAAGATGTAAAGCAGGGAAGTGATAATAATCGTGAGATCATTGTAGAGATCCAAGATTATAATCTGTTAGACAGACTTCTTGCCAGTAAATTAAACAGAGTTCTTTAAAGATCTGAAGTTTGTAATAAACGAGCTTGTTGTATCAATTCTGCAAGACTACCGGCATCTAGCTTTTTAAGCAATCTAGTTTTATACGTGCTTACCGTTTTTTCATTGATGCTAAGATTTTCGGCGATGTCTTTGTTACGCTTGCCAGCGGAAAGCATATTAAGAACCTCGATCTCACGCGCAGAAAGTTTTTTGTATTTATAGGCTAGATTACGGCCGCTATTCTCTGCTTGACTAAGCATTTCTACAAGTTTTTCGTTTATGTAAATACCACCACGACGCACTTGCTCTATTGCATTTCTCACGGTGTCAATGTCAGATGTTTTGTCAACATAACCTTGAGCACCTGCTTTAATTGCGCTTAACGCATACATTTCTTCAGGATGACAGCTAAAAACAAGAATACGCAACCCAGGAAAGTTTTTCTTTAATTTCTTAATAGTAGAAATACCAGAAAGATTAGGAAGATCGATCTCAAGAATTATCAATGCAGGTGATGTGTCTTCTATAGATTCAAAAAGGTCATTGCCATCAGCAACGGTATCTACGATTTCATAATCATCAAATGCTAAAACATGCATTAATCCTTCTTGGATTATAGGATGATGGTCTGCAATTAAAACTTGTGTCATAGTATAAATAGGAGGCTGTATCCGGCCAAATATAATATGCGGATACTTAGAATAAGAGTTTTGTACACATAATTCGTTGTAAGAAAAAAATCGGGGGTTAAAATGCTTCTATTTTAAACCTTCGGGGATCTCACATACGGGTATTGGTACCATTTTGTGCTTGTTTGCAGTATTGAATCGCTTGTAGATCTCAAAGACTTTCTTCTGCTCTCCAGTAAAATCGTCTGCTGTTTTTCCGGCTTCATCCATTTTCATCGCCCACTCTAGATCATCATAAGAAGCACCTATTTGATCTTCGTCGCTACGATCATCTCCCCAAAGGCCATCTGTAGGTTTTGCCACTTGTATGCTTTCTGGTACCTGCATACTTTTCGCAAGAGCGTAAACCTCACTTTTCATCAAGTCTGCAATAGGACTTAGATCTACGCCGCCATCACCGTATTTTGTGTAAAAGCCTACGCCAAAATCCTCAACCTTATTGCCAGTTCCTGCAACTAGAGAATGGTGAACGCCTGCTAAAAAATACAGCGTACTCATCCTTAAACGCGCTCTGGTATTTGCAAGACTCAACTCTAGCTCACCGCTGCTGTCAAACTGCGGAAAAGCTTTCTTCATAGTTTCAAAAGTCTCAGTAAGATCAACGCGCACGCTGCTTACATTCTCAAAACGTTCCTTAAGTTGGGCGATATGATCCTGAGCACGAGTAACGTGGCTAGGCGGTTGATGTATAGGCATCTCAACACACAAGGTAGGTAAACCTGTTTTTGCACAAAGGGTAGAGGTTGTAGCGCTATCTATACCGCCGCTCACACCTACAACAAAGCCTTTTACTTTTGCGTTAGTAGCATAATCTTTAAGCCAGTTTACAATGTGATCGATCACTTTTTCGGTTTGCATGTAGAGAAGAATTTAATGTTGTAAATAGTACCTTTGCGCACGTTTCTTTATAAGAAGTGAATTTAAGAAATAAATAAAATTTAAATCTCTTGCAGCACTATTTTAGTAGGGTTTTAGTATTTACCATGGCTTGTGTCGCTATTGTTTTCGCTTCATGCGAAAAGGAAAAAAGCGTCTCTGATGATGTGCTTAAAATTCCTGTAGATCTTAAGATTCAGCGGTTTGATGAGCGATTTGCACAAGCTACGGTTGATAGTTTGCCGCAGTTGATGCAGCAATTTCCATATTTGTTTCCTGATCAATATGATATGAACTTCTGGCAAGAACGCATCACAGACACCTTGCAGGAGCATATAGATCGTGAGGTTGCAGAGGCTTTTTCAGATTTTGAGACTGAAACGCAAGACCTCGAGCTGCTTTTTAAACACATAAAATATTATTATCCTAACTACTCTGTGCCAGAAGTTGTAACTGTCACGTCTTTTGTAGATCATAAAAACCGAGTGATCTTAAACGATAGTTTGCTGCTTATTTCGCTTGATGTTTACCTGGGCGCAGATCACGAATTTTACAAAGGGATACAGAAGTATTTCTCGCAGAATTTTCGCCCTGAGCAAATAGATGTAGATGTTGCTAGCGCTTTCGCGAAAAGAAAACTGGGAAAACCCAGCGGCCGGCAGTTTATTGATGAAATGATTCAGCACGGCAAGCGACTATACATAATAGAAAGGTTGTTGCCGCTTAAAGCAAAAAATGAAATTATCGCATACACACCAGATCAACTGGAGTGGGCAGAGAAAAACGAAGTGAACATCTGGACGAATTTTGTGGAGAACGAAGTGCTGTTTGATACAGATCCTAAGTTGTTGCAACGCTTTATGAATCCTGCGCCATTCTCAAAATTCTATATGGAGTTTGATAATGAAACACCGCCGCGACTAGGACGATACATCGGCTGGCAGATCGTGAGATCATATATGGATAAGAATGACATCTCCCTGCAGATGTTAGCCTCAAGATCCAGTGACGAAATATTTAAAAATGCAGGTTATAAACCAAAGAAATAATGGCAGATAATTTAAAGACAGAGATTACCTTAAACGTAGAACTTGACGAAAACCGCGTTCCAGAAGAAATCAGTTGGTCAGCGCCAGATGGCGGCGTGAACAATGAACCTGCGAAGGCGTTGTTGCTTTCGTTGTGGGATTCAAACAAGCAAGAAACGGTCCGCATTGATCTATGGACAAAAGATATGCCCGTGGATGAAATGCAGGTGTTCTTTCATCAGGTTTTAGTGGGGATGACACAATCTTTTCATCGTGCGACAAACGATGATAAAATGACGGCGACCATGCAGGATTTCTGCGATTATTTTGCTGAAAAGCTAGAGTTGAAGAAGAATTAAACTTATTCTTTGTTTGAAAGCATACATTCGACAAAAGCTAAAAGTGAAATCGTTTTTAGACAATTCTTTTTAGTTCCAAAATCAACAGAACGACCATGGAGAATAGCGTGTCGATTAAATTTAAATTGGGAAGGGTGTAAATTTTCTATACTGTCAATAACAACAGGCGTTTTATCAAAGAGACTTAAAAAATGCTTTTGTAAAAATTGATCATAATTTTCAATTTCACTTAAAACATCTGGTCTATAAACACCCTTTCTCGTTAAACTTCGGTTATTCCTATAGAAGAATTTGTTGAAGCTATCATAACAAATACCATCAACTTGGGAGTGTATTAAAGTGATTGCTCCAAAGTAATTTGTGTTATAATATAGTCTAAAACACTCTTGAAATATAGATGATCTTTCTGGGTATTTTCGGATTAATCTAGCTTCGATTTCGTGGAGACTTTTTGAAATAGAATCACAAAAAATTTCGTCAGCTTCTAAAATTTTTCCTGATAATATTAAATCAGAAGCTTTTCTTAATTCCCATGGTAACGTATCAAAGTTAATGAACCAGTTCTGACTCGAAATAATTTTAATATCGTTAGGAAGATTTTCAAAACATGACTTAATACCTTTAGCAAGCTCATCAAAAGGTAAGTTTTGCAGAGCTTTATTTAACTCTTGACCTCTCTGAATTAGCAGAGCTGAAAGAGATTGGAGCTGCTTATTTAGAGCGATTAAATTACTTTGCAATTCATTTTGTGAAGTCATTAGATTATCCTGTTCACAAACCCATCAATATTTCCGGTTCCTTCTTCGGTAAGATGCTTGATGAAAGCAGAGCCTATGATAGCTCCTTTTGCTTTAGAAGTCGCTTGATCAAAGGTTTCTTCATCCTTGATCCCAAAACCTACGATTTGCGGATTTTTAAGATTCATACTGCCTATGCGTTCAAAATAGTTGAGTTGCTCTTCACCAAAACCAGAAGTTTTACCCGTCGTGCTGGCGCTACTTACCATATAGATAAATCCATTTGAAGCCTCATCAATTTGCTTGATTCTCGCGTCGCTGGTTTGCGGAGTGATAAGAAAAACATTCACCAGATTGTGCTTCTCAAAAATAGCTTTGTAATGCTCCTCGTATTCCGCAAGTGGCAGGTCTGGCAGGATTAATCCATCGATACCGATTTCTTCACATTTTGCGCAAAAATCTTCCACGCCATATTGCAACACAGGATTAAAATATCCCATGATTATCAAAGGAATTTCAACCGATTTGCGAATGTCTTTGATCTGCTCAAAAAGCTTGGCAGTGGTCATCCCATTTTTAAGAGCTGCCGTAGAACTCTCTTGAATCGTAGGTCCATCAGCAAGTGGGTCACTAAATGGTAATCCTATTTCAATCATATCCACACCGCTTTTTTCAAGCGATTCAATGATAGAAACGGTGTCGTCAAGTTTAGGATAACCCGCTGTAAAATATATCGAAAGGAGTTTCTTGTCTTCCTGTAATTTGCTTTGAATTCTGTTCATTGCGTTTGTTTTTATTTGGCTTTAAGCCAAATCAAAGTACTTTATATACGTGTTCAAATCCTTGTCTCCACGACCACTTAAATTCACCACCACAACATCATCTTCTTTGAACTTGCGGTCTTCAAAAATCGCTAAAGCGTGTGAACTCTCGATTGCCGGAATGATACCTTCTAACTCGCATAATTGCAGTCCGGCCTTCATTGCGTCGTCATCAGTGATTGAGATAAACTCACCGCGTCCACTTCGGAACAAATGCGCATGCATTGGCCCAACGCCGGGATAATCCAGCCCTGCAGAAATAGAATACGGCTCAGTGATTTGACCATCATCTGTTTGCATCAGTAGGGTTTTACTTCCGTGAATAATTCCTTCACGACCCAGAGCCGAAGTCGCCGCGCTCTCACCAGTGTCAATACCTTTACCAGCCGCTTCAACTGCAATGATGCCTACTTTTTCATCATTTAAATAATGAAAAAATGCACCAGCCGCGTTACTGCCGCCGCCCACACAAGCCACAACATAATCAGGCGAATCACGACCTTCTTTTTCCTGTAATTGAAGTTTAATTTCTTGCGAAATCACACTTTGAAAACGCGCCACCATATCAGGATAAGGATGCGGTCCCACCACACTGCCGATGATGTAATGCGTATCCGTAGGATTATTAATCCAATCGCGAATGGCTTCGTTTGTTGCGTCTTTCAAGGTCTTACTTCCTGAAGTTGCGGGAATCACAGTAGCGCCCAGCATTTTCATGCGCGCAACATTTGGCGCCTGGCGAGCGATGTCAATTTCGCCCATGTAGACGATACATTCCAGTCCCATCAAAGCGCAAACTGTAGCCGTTGCGACGCCATGCTGACCAGCGCCAGTTTCGGCGATGATGCGTTTTTTGCCCAACTTCTGCGCCATCAAGATCTGCCCAATGGTATTGTTAACTTTGTGCGCGCCGGTGTGACAAAGGTCCTCACGTTTCAGATATACTTTTGTGCCATATTTTTCTGAAAATCGCTTTGCAAAATACAGCGGAGTAGGGCGCCCTACATACTCGCGCAACAACTCCTGAAACTCTTTCTGAAAGTCTGGCTCCTGCATGATGCGCAGGTAATTTTGGCGCAATTCTTCTACATTGGGATAAAGCATTTCGGGGATGTACGCCCCGCCAAAATCACCATAATATCCTTTTTCGTCTACGTTATAGTTCATCTTAACTGTGCTATAAATTCTTCTAATTTCTCAATATTCTTCAGTCCGGGTTTATCCTCAAACTTACTGTTTACATCCAGCGCGTGGATGGGCAGATCAGTCTTTAAAATCGTCTTGACTTTTTCCACTTCTTCAAGGCCAATTCCGCCGCTTAAAATAAACGGTTTTTGCGAATCATAATTCTTCAGAACCTCCCAGTCAAACGTGTATCCGTTACCACCTTTTTCTTTGCCTTTTGTGTCAAATAAAAATTTATCCACGTGCGGCTCGTAAGCTTTTAGCTGCGAGAAGTCAAATGCATCTTTAATGCTAAAAACCTTCCACACTTCGACTTCGCTCAGCGCGTGCACTTCTTCTTCGCTCAATGCATTTTCTATTGTGTTGGCTTGCGCCAAATGTAGCTTCATGCAATATTCAGGCGTTTCTTCGCCGTGCAATTGGACCACGTCAAGCTGATACTTTTCAATTTTTTCAAGAACAAACTCCAGGCTGGCATTTACAAAAACGCCTACTTTTTGGGTTAAACCCAAATCAGGAATTTCCTGCTCCTTAAAAGCCCGCGGACTTTTATCATAAAAGATAAAACCCAGGTAATCTGGCTGAAGTTTTGCCACTTCAGCGAGGTTAAGGTTCATGCCGCAGATTTTTAATTTCATGCTTCTAGTTGTTTGATAAACTCTGTTGCGCTCGCGCCAGGATTATCTGTTTTCATGAAATTCTCCCCGATTAAAAATCCTTCAAAGCCAAATTCCTTGAGCTCTTTAATCGCTTCAACATTGCTGATTCCGCTTTCGCTCACTTTTACAAATTCATCCGGGATTTGCGTTGAAAGTGCTTTGCTCGTTTCAAGACTAACCTCAAAAGTTTTCAGGTTGCGGTTGTTCACGCCTAGCATATCCAGCGACGGCATGATAGATTTTTGCAATTCTTCTTCGTTATGAACTTCTAGCAAAACATCAAGTTCAAGGTTTTTTGCCGTTTCCGAAAGTCGTTTTATTTCATGGCGTGTCAACACTGCCGCAATCAATAAGATCACGTCTGCTCCGTAGGCTTTTGCTTCCAGGAGTTGGTAAGGGTCAATGATGAATTCTTTTCGCAACAGCGGAAACTTTGTGCTTGCCCTCGCGAGTAATAAATCGTCTAGTGAACCGCCAAAATATTTCCCGTCTGTCAGTACGCTCATACCGCTTACGCCGGCTGTTTCATAACCTGTTGCCACGTCCTGAACGCTCAACGTATGGTTGATCACTGCTTTGCTGGGGCTGCGGCGTTTATGCTCTGCGATGATGCCGCTTTCGCTGTCGCGTAAGGCTTGCGCCAAAGAATTTCCTGGGCGGTCAAACAGCACCGAAGCTTCCAGCTGCGACACCGGAATCAAGCTTTTACGGAGTTCAACTTCCTTGCGTTTATCTGCGACTATTTTATCTAGGATGTTCATCTTACTTACTCAATTCAATCAATTTCTTCAGGCGGGCGTGGCCTTTTCCGCTTAAAAGCGACTCTTTTGCACGCTCAAAACCTTCTTTCGCCGTAAGGCCATCTACCGTGGCAATCGCCATCCCGGCATTTGCACACACCACATTATTTTGTGCGTCGGTGCCTTTACCGCTAATAACTTCTATGAAAATCTCAGCTGCTTTTTCTACAGTATCGCCGCCAAAAATCTGCTCTGGTTTTATCTGGCTTACGCCAAAATCTTCTGGAGCTAACATCTGCTCGCTACTGTTGCGAATGATTTTTGTTTTCCCCGTAAGGGAAATCTCATCATAACCATCTAGCGCGTGGAGAATGGCAAAATTCTTATCGGTTTTTTGAAAAAGGTAACCGTAAATCCTGGCCAGCTCAAGGTCAAAAACACCTACGAGTTGGTTTTTAGGAAATGCCGGATTCACCAGCGGTCCCAACATATTGAAAAATGTTTTTACACCCAGCTCTCGACGAATGGGGCCAACGTTTTTCATGGCCGGGTGAAACAAAGGCGCGTGCAAAATGCAAATACCTGCTTCGTCAAGACACTTTTGTAAAAAGTCTTTATCGTTGCTAAATTTCACACCCAGACTTTCCATCACGTTGCTGCTCCCAGAAACCGAAGAAACTCCGTAGTTACCGTGTTTGGTAATGTTAATTCCGGCGCCAGCCGCCACAAAAGATGACAGCGTAGAAATATTAAAAGTGTTCTTGCCATCGCCGCCAGTACCGCACAAATCAATGCTGTTGTAATCGCTAAAATCTACCGCAACACAAAGGTCAAGCAAAGCCTCACGAAAACCCTCTAACTCATCTGTGGTAATGCTGCGCATCATATACACAGTAAGAAAGGCAGAAATCTGACTTTGATTGTATTTTCCTTCAGAAATATTGACCAAAACCTCGCGAGCTTCTTCTTTAGAAAGCTGCTCGTGATTGATTAGTCTATTTAAAATTTGTTTCATGGTTTTAAAATTGCTGTTCATTTCTTTTGCTCGTCCAAAAGAAACGAACCAAAGAAAAAGACGCCTTTTCTAAGGAATTTTTCAATACGGCTTTACCGTATTGAAAACCTTTTAGAAAAAATGGGCGCTTCGCTGTCCTTCCCATTTTTTCCAAATTATTCTGGTAGAAAAGGACCTTTCGGCGGTGCCGAAATTATATCTTTATTCTAACATCTAAGTTCTAATATCTCACTTCTCAATACTAAATCTAGCTTTCCACCCAGTTCTTTATCATCTTCTTTCCTTCTGGAGTCAGCACACTTTCAGGATGAAATTGTACACCGCGCACGTCGTAATCTTTATGGCGCACGGCCATGATTTGACCAAGTTCGTCAACGGCAGTAATTTCAAGTGCTTCCGGGAAATCGCTTTCATTGATTACCCAACTGTGGTAGCGGCCTATTTCAAAATCTTTAGCGATGTCTTTAAAAAGGGTTTCGTTATCAACGGTCTGCGTAGCTTTCGTGGCAACGCCGTGAAAAACTTTATCCAGATTGGTTAGGCTTCCGCCAAAAACCTCACCGATGGCTTGCTGCCCCAGACAAACGCCAAAAATACTTTTTGTCGCTGCATATTCCTTAATGATAGGCTTTAATAAACCCGCCTCATCCGGAATTCCCGGGCCAGGAGAGAGGAGTATCTTATCATAATCCTTCACCTCGTCAAGGGTAAGTTGGTCATTGCGTTTTACAATGACTTCGCAATCTAGTTCCTCGAGATAGTGCACGAGGTTGTAAACAAAACTGTCGTAATTATCGATTACAAGAATTTTTGGCCCCCTCCCAGACCCTCCCCCAGAGGTGGAGGGATTTTGATTTTCAATACCTGTGTTGCTCATTTCTAAATTCTTTCCGTTTTTCAAGGGCTATATTTCTTCTGCAAGTTCAAGCGCTTTTGTGAGTGCGCCAAGTTTGTTATACACTTCTTGTAGTTCGTTTTCAGGGACGCTGTCGCTTACGATTCCGGCGCCAGCCTGATAATGCAATTGGTGATTTTTACTCAAAAATGAGCGAATGATAATTGCATGGTTAAAATTCCCGCTAAAATCCATAAACCCTATTGCGCCGCCATAAAATGTGCGGTTTGAGGGTTCATACTTTTCAAGCAATTGCATCGCCATGTGTTTTGGCGCGCCGCTCAATGTTCCTGCCGGGAAGGTATCTGCCACCACTTGCATGGTAGAAGTTTCGGGGTCTTTTTGCCCGGTAACTTTACTCACAAGGTGAATCACGTGCGAGAAGAATTGCACTTCGCGATAGGTTTCAACCTTTACATCACTACCATTGCGGCTCAAATCGTTGCGCGCGAGGTCAACCAGCATCACGTGCTCACTATTTTCTTTAGAATCTTCGCTTAGTTTTTTTGCGAGTTCGGCATCTTTTTCATCACTCCCGGTTCTTTTAAATGTACCAGCGATAGGGTGAATCTCTGCTTTGCCTTCTTTTACGATAAGTTGTGCTTCTGGCGAACTACCGAAAATCTTGAAATTTCCATAATCAAAGAAGAACAAATACGGAGAAGGATTCACGCTACGCAAGGCACGATACACGTTAAATTCGTCACCTTTAAACGCTTGAGAAAAACGTTTAGAAGGCACAATTTGAAACACGTCTCCACGCTGACAATGCTTCTTGCAAGTTTTAACCAGTTCCTTATAATCTGCATCGCTCATGTTTGAAACAGGTTCTGCTTCTCGCGAAAAGGAATACTCAGCAAAACTTTTGATTTTCAGTTGTTGCTCTATTTGTGCAATGTTGTCGCTACCATCAACCGAATGGCAAAAAATGTACGCCTCATTATTAAAATGATTGATGGCGATGATGTTTTGATAAACCGCATAATACATATCCGGAATGTCGAGATCGCCATCTTTTTTGGCAATAGCCACATCTTCAAAATAGCGCACAGCGTCGTAACTCATGTAGCCAAAAAGTCCATTATTTATGAACTTATAGTCACTGGCTTCTGTGTGAAACGCTTTAGCGAAAGCCTCAAGAATCTCAACAACATCAGTATCTTTTTCAATAGTTGTTGTAGTTACATCGCCATCAGGAAATTTCTGGATGATTTGCTCATTTTTCACCTCGATTGAAGCGATAGGATTAGAGCAGATGTAACTAAAACTGTTATTGTTTGCGTGATAATCACTACTCTCTAGCAGCAGGCTATTGGGATAATGGTCGCGCAGCCTAAGATAGACAGACACTGGCGTGATGGTGTCTGCGAGCAGCTTTTTGCTTTTGGTTTGTAAGATGTATTTCATTGTCTTTGGTTGACGTTTTGTTTCGCTATTGCGAAAGCGATAATTGCACAATAAAAAAGGCCAGTCGTGAGACTGGCCTTGTGTATATTATAGAATACAGGGGAGTGCTCACGACATTACTGTTGCGAAGCCCACCACCAAGTATTTACTGTTGCTGTTTTCATTTGAGTTTCAAAGATGAGACATCGATTTGAAACAGCCAAATAATTTCTACTTAAAATTTTAAGGTAACATCAAGCGTGAAGTTATCGCTGATGGTATTGTCTCCTAAATTATCAAAGAAACTACCAGAACCATAACGTACACCATATTTTGTACGGTTTACTTGGAAGCTAGTTGTAGCTGTGTCACCATCGATCGCTAGATCAAATTCTACTGGATGTGTTTCTTCTTTAATGGTAAGATCTGCAACAACGCTATAACCAGCAGCAGTTTTTTCAGCATTAGTTATTTTAAGAGTAGCGGTCTTGTAATTTGCGATCCCGAAGAAATCGTCACTGTTTAAGTGTCCTTCTAATTGACCTTTAGATTCTCCTTCTAGATCTGTAACTGCTATTGTAGTCATATCTACAACAAACTCACCTCCTACAAGAGTTTCACCATCAAATTCTAGGTGACCTTCTTTAAAGTCTATTGTGCCGTTGTGTTTACCAAGAACTTTTTTACCAGTCCACTCAATTTTACTTTCGCTTGTTTTGATCTCTTTTTTCATAATGTTTGTAAATGACGCAGCGCTAAATGCTACTGCAAGAATTAATACGGATTTAGATTTAGTATTCATTGTTGTATGTATAATATTTGTATGTACAAATGTTTGATTAAATTTTTTTATTGTCTTAGTTTGTCAAGAAGAGTGTTGAATAATTTCAGTTCCTCCTTTGAGAAATTCTTTACATGACTTTCATTTAAAGCGTTAGTTCTAGGATCTAGTTCGCTTAAAACATCAAGACCTTTTTTAGTTATCTCGATCTCTACTTTACGACGGTTGCTAGGGCAAACACGTCTTTCAGTTAAACCTTTTTTTATCAGTTTGTCTACTAGACGAGTAGTGTTGCTGCTTCTATCTACCATGCGTTCTTGTACACAGCTTAAGCTTGCAGGTTTACCTTGCTGGCCTCTAAGTATGCGAAGAACATTAAATTGCTGTACCGTAAGATCATACTCCTTAAGTAAAGCACTAAGCGACTCTTCAAGTTGTCTACTCGTGTAAGACAAATTGATAAGCGCCTTAGATTCTAAGGAAGTTTTATCGGTTAATTTTAAATCTTCTTCTATACTCATGTATAAACAACTATTGTATCGACAAATGTATAAATATTTTTTAGAATTTGAATTCGTTTAAGATAAAATTAGCATTTAAAGTTCAATCTGCAATCCTATATTGCCGCTATAAACGAGAGTATGTTATTCTATTCTTAATTATTGCTTGAAGATCAAGCAACTTAAATAATTTTGCCTGTTGACTTTTTAAAAAGAGCATCTTTTGATCAAATGGATTTTTATCATGCCCGTTTTAGCTTTTGCTATATCCTGCAAAAATGCGAGGCAAGAGTCTAAGGATGATATTGTTATTTTAAAGGAAGAAGCGAAATTCAGACAAGAGGTTTATAGTTTTAAAGATAGTGTGCCTACTTACGACTTTGATCATTTGGCTCCGCTGTTTGATCAAGATGATGATAAAGTTCATGTGATCAACTTCTGGGCAACGTGGTGTGAACCTTGTTTAGATGAGATGCCTAATTTTTTAAAGCTTAACGAAATTTACCAAGACGACTGGGATCTAACACTGGTGAGTCTAGATCTAAGAAATCAGGTGAATTCACGGTTGAAGCCCTTTGTTGAAAGCCGTAATATTGAAGATTTGGTTATTTGGCTCGACGATCCTAAAGAAAACGAGTGGATACCTAAAGTTGATAAAAACTGGAGTGGTGCGCTGCCTGCCACTTTGATATATAGAGGTGATAGCAGGCGATTTTATGAAGAGGCCTTTTCTTATGAAAAATTAAAAGAAGAGGTAGAATATTTTATGAGTTTGTAATTGTATATGAAGACGTTGAAGATACTGGCCGTTTTGGCCTTTTTAATTATAATTTCAGCATTTGCGGCAATAAATTTTCATCTGTTTCAAGATGAGTATCAAGTAGGCGATGTTGCGGCAGATTTTAGTTTAAAGAATATTGATGGCGAGATGGTGTCGCTAGCTGACCGCACAGACGCAAAAGGTTTTATAGTTGTCTTCACTTGCAACACATGCCCTTTCGCGCAAGCGAACGAAAAAAGAATTCTTGCGCTAGATGCTAAATTTGATACTAAAGGATACCCCGTAATTGCAATAAACCCTAACGATCCAGAAGTTAAAGCCGGCGAAAGTTTAGCGGCGATGCAGGCAATTGCTAAAGAGCACGGATACACATTTCCATATTTAGCAGATGATCATCAAGAGGTTTTTCCTGAATTTGGAGCAAAAAAGACACCTACAGTTTTTGTTTTGCAAAAGCAAAATGACGAGTTGATCGTGAAGTACAAAGGTGCGATTGACGACAGCGCAAGAGATGAATCTGCGGTAGATAAGCGATTTGTAGAAGACGCGGTAGAGGCTTTGCTAGCCGGTAAAACCATTAAGACAAACAATACAAAAGCCATAGGTTGTGCTATTAAGGCTTAAAGCCAAAAAAATAAACATACTAATCCGGAGTCATTTAAAGGTTCCGGATTTTTTTATTTAGTATTTTTGAATATCAAAAAATCAGATTATGGTACAAATGACTCAAGAAGAGTGGAGAGAGCAACTAGCAAATGATGAAAATGCGGTTGTGCTAGATGTGCGAACTGCAGCTGAAGTTGATGAAGGGATCATTCCTGGGGCTGTTACAGACTTAGACTTTTATGAAGGTCAGGGTTTTATAAACAAGCTTAATGAGCTTGATAAGTCAAAGAATTATTATGTGTACTGTCGCTCAGGAAATCGTAGCGGTCAGGCAGCTCAATTGATGGATCAATTGGGTTTTGAGAATTCATACAATTTACTAGGCGGTATGAATGAGTGGGATGGTGAGGTTGTAGCTACAGAAAACTAGTTTGCACCTATTTCCTTATTCACGCTATCTATAAATTCTAAGATATCATCGCGGCCTGTTCCATGGGCCGCGCTGCTTACAAAGTATTGTGGAACTTCCATCCATGCGCCTTCTAGCATTTGTGCTTTGTAATTTTCAATATTTCTTTCTAGCGCTTGCGGCTTCAGTTTATCGGCTTTGGTAAATATGATGCAAAATGGTATTTGCTTCTCGCCTAGATATTCCATGAATTCCATATCGATCTTTTGAGGTTCGTGGCGACAATCTACAAGCACAAATGCTGAGACTAATTGCTCACGCTTCTCAAAATAATCTGTAATGAATTTTTGAAATTCTTTCTTCGCCTTTTTTGAAACTCGCGCATAACCATAACCAGGAAGATCGACTAGATACCAGTTCTTATTGATCACAAAATGGTTGATCAATTGTGTTTTTCCTGGAGTTGAAGAGGTTTTTGCAAGGCTCTTTCGCTCAGTAAGCATATTTATTAAAGAAGACTTGCCTACGTTACTTCTTCCTATAAATGCATACTCTGGTAATCTGTCTTTAGGGCATTGTGATACCTTGCTGTTGCTTACTAAAAACTCAGCTTGTTTAATATGCATATTTATAAGGATTAAAGGTTGCGCTCCTTCAGCCAGCTGTGAAGGATCTGGTTAAATTCCTCTGGCTTTTCCATCATTGCGGCGTGGCCACATTTGTCTATCCAGTATAGATCGCTGTCAGGTAAAAGTTTGTTGAAATCTTCAGCCACTTCTGGCGGAGTAACATTGTCCTGACGTCCCCAGATAATGCATGTAGGAGTATGCATCTCTGGTAGATCTTTTGCCATGTTATGTCTGATAGCGCTTTTGGCTATAGCCAAAGTCTTAACGAGTTTATTTCTATCGTTTACCGTTTCATAAACATCGTCAACAATTTCTTTTGTTGCTACCTCAGGATCATAAAAAACATCCTGAGCCTTTTTCTTGATGTACTCATAATCACCGCGTTTAGGGTAGCTTTCTCCCATTGCGCTTTCATAAAGTCCGCTGCTGCCGGTGATGATCAAAGCCTTCATTACTTCAGGATACACTTTAGTATGGTATAGCCCAATGTGACCGCCTAGGGAGTTTCCTAAAAGGATCACTTTGTCAAAGCCTTTATGCTTGATAAAGTCATTGAGGTAAGCGGCAAAAGTTTTTACTCCGGTCTTAATAAGCGGAGTTGTGTAAACGGGAAGTTCTGGGATAACGATCTTATATCCGTGCTGAGGAAAAAAATTTGTGACTGCGTCAAAATTGCTCAACCCTCCCATTAATCCATGTAGAATTATGATGGGAGTGCCTTCTCCAGCTTCTAGATATGTGAATTTATCTTCGGTTTTTAATGTATGTACCATATAGCGGGTTCAGCAAAAGCCTTAAAGGCAAATATAGGCATTTAGGCAAAATCTCAACGGTTATCGTAGGATAATGCAGGTATTAAATTATATCGTTCAAGGTTTCAGGCTATTGTTAATAACATACACAGAAATCAACGAAGTGGTATGATTTATCAACAATGTGGTAAAATATGGTAAAATGTGGTAATAAAATATATATCTTTGAAGTTATCTAAGCAAAACATCCGGATTTCTTGCTGAATTTGACCGAAACATATGAGTGTAAAGTAGATGCAAAAGGGCGCATTATGTTGCCTACTGCATTAAAAAAGACTTTGGCGTCCAGCCTTGCAGAAGGTTTTGTGCTTAAGCGCTCTGTTTTTCAGCCTTGCTTAGAACTTTGGCCTATGCCAGAGTGGGATTTGATGATGCAAAAGGTGAACAAGTTGAACCGTTTTGTAAAAAAGAATAACGACTTCATTAGGAAGTTTACTGCGGGTGTAAAAATGATTGAAGTGGATGCTACCGGGCGTATTTTGTTGCCAAAGGATCTTAAAGCATTTGCATCAATAGAAAAAGGAGTGGTGTTGAATGGAGCAGTAAATATTCTCGAGATCTGGGATACGCAAGGGTATGAAGAAGCTGTGGCTGATGATGGTGATTTTGCAGATCTGGCAGAAGAGGTGATGGGTGGATTAAACGATGTTCCTGATGGATTATCATAACCCGGTATTGCTTAAAGAAACAGTTGATGGATTGAATATCGATCCTGATGGTGTTTATGTGGATGTGACTTTTGGAGGCGGTGGTCATTCAAGAGAGATAATGAAAAGATTAGGTTCTAAGGGAAAGCTGTTTGCTTTTGATCAGGACCGCGACGCTCTTTCTAATATTATAGATGATGATCGCTTTATGCTTATCAGCGAAAACTTCAGATTTATAAAACGCTTTTTAAGGTTTTATGGTGTGAAGAAGGTAGATGGCGTTTTAGGTGATTTTGGTGTTTCATCGCATCAGTTTGACGTGGCAGAACGTGGTTTTTCAACTCGTTTTGAGTCGGAGTTAGATATGCGAATGGATCAAACCAGTGCGCTCTCGGCACATCAAGTAGTTAATGAATATGATGAGGTTGACCTGCGAAGAGTTTTGTTGCAGTATGGTGAGTTGAGAAATGCACCAAAAATAGCACGAACAATTGTTGGGGCGAGACGTGATGGCGAGATCAAAACCACAGAAGCGTTCAAAGAGATTTTAGCTCCGTTTTTGCCAAAGCATCGCGAGCATAAAATTTTAGCTCAGGTGTATCAGGCGATTCGTATTGAGGTAAATCAAGAGCTTGAGGTTTTAAAGGAGTTTTTGCTTCAAACAGAAGAGATCTTAAAGCAGGGTGGAAGATTGAGTTTGATCTCTTACCATTCTTTAGAAGATAGATTGGTGAAGCGCTATATAAGGAGTGGGATGTTTGAAGGTGAGCCAGAAAAAGACATGTTTGGTAATGTGTCTGTTCCTTTTAAAAAGGTGGGAGGCTTGATAGTTCCTACTAAGGAAGAAATAGCAGAAAATAATAGAGCGCGCAGCGCAAAACTTAGAATAGCAGAACGCATTTAAAGTGAAAAAAGGAATATATGACATATTAAAAGGAAAGTTTCTCATCAGCGATGATGCGATGAAAAACTGGCGTATGATCATATTTCTTTCTGCGCTGGCAATTGTGATGATCGCCAGTTCGCATATAGCCGATAAAAAAGTGCATGAAATTGCCCGGCTTAATGAAGAGGTAAAAGAACTGAGGAGTGAGTTTGTTGACACGCGCCTTGAGGTTAGAAGATTGAAAATGGAAAGTACGGTGGCAAAGAGGATCGCTTCACAAGGATTGAAGCCTTCAGCAGAGCCGCCTAAGAAAATTAAGGTTAAAACACAGTAAAATGTTCTTATGGCAGTGAGCGAAAAGAACATATTGAACCGAATGTATTTTGTGGCAGGTGGTATGTTCATCTTCGCCATCTTCGTCGCATTTAAGCTATTGAACATTCAGTTTTCAGAAGGAGAAAAGTATAAGGAGCTCGCAGAGGCGCGCACTGAACGCTTATTCACCATTCCGGCTAATCGCGGTAATCTTTACGCTGGCGACGGCAGTCTGCTGGCTACTTCTGTTCCTAAATATGAAGTGCGATTTGATGCTTTAGCGCCTAACGATGATGATTTTGAAGAAAATGTTTCCGCTTTAGCGAAAGGGCTTGCGAAGCAATTGGGTGATCACCCGGCGGCTTATTATGAAGATCGACTGCGTAAGGCTCGAGCAAACAAAAACCGATACTTATTCATCACCCGAAACTTAGGGTATTCAAAATACATGGCTGTAAAAGGCTTGCCTTTGTTTAATAAAGGTCCTTATCGTGGCGGCTTTATTGCTGAAAGTAAAACGGTGCGCGAGCATCCATTAGATAAAATGGCTGAAAGAACCGTGGGTTATGAACGTCGTGATGAGAATGGATACTACACTCGTGTAGGTCTTGAAGGTGCTTTCAGTAATTATTTGCGCGGTAAAGAAGGTCGTAGGTTAAAGCAGCGCATCGCAAAAGGCCAATGGAAACCAATAGGAATTGACAATATCGTAGAGCCGCAAGACGGCTTTGATGTGGTTTCTACAATTGATGTGAATATTCAAGATATCGCACATCATGCTTTGCTTGAGTCGTTAGAAAAATTTGAAGCAGATCACGGTTGTGTTGTGGTTATGGAAACCAAAACCGGCGAGATCAAAGCAATATCAAACCTTGGTCGCACAGAAGATGGTAATTATTATGAGGCGAGAAACTATGCGGTTTACGAGTCGCATGAGCCAGGTTCTACCTTTAAACTTATGGCCTTAACGGCTGCGCTAGAGGATAAAGTGATAGATACAAGTGACATCGTAGATACAGAGAATGGCCGAGTGAAATTTTACAACCGCACGGTGTACGATTCGCACTGGGGTGGTTATGGTAAAATTTCGGCGGGGACGGCTTTTGAGCTTTCTTCTAATACGGCTTTCGCCAAAATGATAACCGAGAATTACAAAGACGATCCTAAGCGTTTTGTGAAGCGTCTTTATAACATGGGGCTCAACAATAAATTGGGTTTAAGTATTAAAGGAGAAGGTTTGCCAAAGATCCCTTATCCGGGTGATGCAAACTGGTATGGTACAACATTGCCGTGGATGGCTTTTGGGTACGGAGTTTCTATGACGCCATTGCAAACGCTTTCTTTTTATAACGCGATCGCTAATGATGGCGAAATGGTAAAACCAAGATTTATCCGTGAGGTGAAAAAATGGGATGAGTCCATTGAGAAGTTTGATAAAGAAGTGATCAACCCAAAGATCTGTTCACAAGAAACCATTGATAAGGTGAAGAAATTGATGGAAAATGTGGTAAAACGTGGTACGGCAGATAATATCTATTCGCCTCAATTTTCTATGGCAGGTAAAACAGGAACCTGTCAAACAGAATACTGGATCGAGCCAGGAAGATATATCTCATCATTTGCAGGATATTTTCCGGCAGATGATCCCAAATATTCTTGCATCGTGGTGGTGAATAAGCCTAAGAAAAGCATAGGGTATTATGGAAATATAGTTGCGGCGCCAGTCTTTAAAAAGATCGCTCATAAAATTTACAGCGATACTCCTATTGTTGACGAAGTTATTTTGGCGCAAGCCAATGAAAAAAGAGTAGAAGAAGATTATAGATCGTACTACTCAAAATCTCAAAAATCACACAAAACCATTCCAGATGTACGCGGTATGAGCGGTATGGATGCGGTGTCGCTTTTAGAGAACTTAGGACTTAAAGTAAAGTTCAAAGGAACTGGAAAAGTTAGATCACAATCAGTTAACGCAGGTTCGGCGATCAATAAAAATCAGGTAATAACATTACAACTTTCATGATCATATTAAAGGACATATTGTATGGTGTTTCACTCGAGTCTGTTTCGGGGAACACGAATATTTCCGTTAATGAACTGCATTTTGACTCGCGCAAAGTGCAGCTTAATGATGTGTTTATCGCTGTGCGCGGTACGCAGGTTGATGGTCATGATTATATTAAAAAAGCTGTAGATCAAGGAGCGATCGCCATCGTATGTGAGGCGTTGCCAGAAGAATTGATCAATGGCGTGACCTATGTAGAAACAACAGATTCTGCTAGTGCGCTTGCTATTATGGCTTCTAATTTTTACGGGAATCCTTCTGAGAATTTAAAGCTTGTGGGTGTTACTGGTACAAACGGTAAAACCACAATTGCAACGCTTTTATATCAATTGTTCACCAAGGCTGGTTTTGCTTCTGGATTACTCTCTACAGTAAAAGTTATGGTGGCAGATCAAGAATTTGCCGCTACGCATACAACTCCAGATCCGCTTGCGATCAATAGCTATCTCGCACAAATGAGCGATGCTGGTGTTGAATATTGCTTTATGGAGGTGAGTTCGCATGGTATTCATCAGCAGCGTACTAAAGGATTAAAGTTTGCTGGCGGGATTTTTACAAATCTCACGCATGATCACCTGGATTATCACAACACATTCGCAGAGTATCGTGATGTGAAGAAGCGATTTTTTGATGAATTGCCTGCAGATGCTTTTGCATTGGTAAATGTAGATGATAAGAACGGGCAGGTGATGATACAGAATACTAAGGCAAAAACATACAGCTATGCTATAAAAAGCTATGCAGATTATAAAGCGCAGGTGCTAGAGAATCAGTTTAGCGGACTGTTGCTTAAGATCGGTGATAATTCTGTTTGGACAAAGTTGATAGGTTCTTTTAATGCCTATAATCTTATCGCTATTTACGCTTCCGCGGAATTGCTAGGCCTTGAACAAATGGAGGCTTTAAAGCTTCTTAGCGAATTGCAAAGTGTAAGCGGGAGGTTCCAGTATTTTATTTCGCCGAAAGGCATAACAGCAATTGTAGATTATGCACACACGCCAGATGCATTGAAAAATGTGCTGGGAACCATCAACGATATCAGAACGAAAAATGAAGAGCTGATCACTGTTGTGGGCTGTGGCGGAGATCGTGATAAAACTAAGCGTCCAAAAATGGCGCACTTAGCTTCGGCATTAAGTACAAAGGCCATTTTTACTAGCGACAATCCTAGAACGGAAGATCCTGATGTGATCATTGAGGAGATGGAAAAGGGAGTGGAGCCACAAAATTTTAATAAAACGCTATCGATCACAAATAGGAAGCAGGCGATAAAGACCGCTTGCCAGATGGCAAATACAAATGATATCATTTTGATCGCCGGTAAAGGGCATGAAACCTATCAAGAGGTTAATGGCGAGCGATCACATTTTGATGATTTTGAAACCGTGAGCGAATTGCTCAAAGAATTGAATAAGTAACCATTCCGCGAAAGCGGAAAACCAGAGATATGCTTTATTATCTTTTTGAATTTTTAGAGAAAGAATACAACCTCACTGGAGCGAGCCTTTTTGGGTTTATCTCCTTTAGAGCGGCAATGGCGATCATTACTTCGCTTGCTATTTCTACGATTTGGGGTAAAAAAATAATCCTTTATCTGCAGCGTAAGCAGATGGGAGAGACCATTAGAGATCTAGGTCTTGAAGGTCAGGTAGAAAAAGCCGGAACCCCAACAATGGGTGGGATCATCATCATTCTGGCAACCTTGATTCCTGTGCTCTTATTCGCAAGGCTCGATAACATTTATGTTTTGCTATTGATCGTTACGACCTTATGGATGGGAGCTATAGGATTCTTGGATGACTACCTTAAAATGAAACAGCAAAACAAAGAAGGTCTTGCTGGTAAATTTAAGATCGTAGGACAAGTTGGTCTAGGTGTGATCATTGGTGCAACGATGTTCTTTCATCCAGGAATTACCGTGCAGGAAGAAATTGTAAATCCTAAAAATTCTACAGAAGAGATCACACAAAGTTCACCTGAAGAATTTAAGGAAGAAAAGAAGCTTTTAACCACTACAATCCCTTTTACAAAGGACAACGAATTTGACTATTCTAAGATCGTTAGCTGGTTAGGCGAAGACTATGTAAAATACGCTTGGTTGATTTTTATCCCTATCGTGATCTTCATTGTAACAGCAGTTTCTAACGGTGCAAATCTTACGGATGGAATTGACGGTCTCGCGGCAGGTTCATCTGCGATAATAGTATTGACACTCGGGATTTTTGCCTGGGTTTCTGGTAACATCATTTTTAGTGATTATCTCAATGTGATGTACATACCGCGCACGGGTGAAATGGTGATTTACATATCAGCATTTGTAGGATCGCTCGTGGGATTCTTGTGGTATAACACTTATCCTGCACAGGTTTTTATGGGCGATACAGGAAGTTTGACCATTGGTGGAATTATCGCCGTGATCGCTATTGCGATTCGTAAAGAATTAATGATCCCACTTTTATGCGGAATCTTCTTTATGGAAACCTTAAGTGTGATGCTTCAGGTGAGCTATTTTAAATACACTAAGAAAAAAACGGGCGAAGGAAAACGCATTTTCTTGATGTCGCCTTTACACCATCATTATCAAAAGAAAGGAATACACGAAAGCAAGATCGTAACCCGATTCTGGATCGTGGGAATTCTTCTTGCTATCATCACAATTGTAACCTTAAAAGTGCGATAGATGAAGCGATTGGTGGTGCTTGGTGGTGGAGAAAGTGGCGTGGGAACTGCGATTTTAGGATTGCAAAAAGGATACGAAGTTTTTCTCTCTGACTTCGGAAAAATAAAAGAGAAATATAAAGACGTTCTTAAAAATCTTGATTTAAAATGGGAAGAAGGCGGCCACACAGAGGTTGAAATTCTCAATGCAGATCTTGTGATGAAGAGTCCAGGAATTCCTGATAAGGCGCCAATTATTAAAGCGCTTAAAGCGAAAGGGACTCCCGTGATCTCAGAGATTGAATTCGCAGCAAAGTATACACATGCGACGATCATAGGCATTACAGGAAGCAACGGCAAGACGACTACAACAACCTTGACAGATTACATTTTGCGTCAAGCAAATATAAACAGTGTAGCAGCAGGGAATATAGGCGACAGTTTTGCTGAGCAAGTGGCGAAAGGAGAGCATGATCATTTTGTGCTTGAGATTAGCAGTTTTCAGTTAGATGGCGTGGTAAATTTTGCTCCGCACATTGCGGTGTTAACGAATATCACACCAGACCATCTGGATCGCTATGAGTACAAATTTGAGAATTATATCGCCTCAAAGTTTCGCATTACGATGAATCAAACAGAGAATGATTTTTTGATCTATGATGCAGATGATGTGGTGATAACAGATTGGTTAAAAGATCATCCTACAAAGGCTCAATTAATACCATTTTCCATTGAGAAAAAGCTGGATCAAGGAGCGTTTATAGAAGACAACAATATTAAAATTATAACAGGTAACAACACATTTTTAATGAAGACAGCAGACCTATCAATTAAAGGGGCGCACAATCAAAAAAACGCAATGGCGGCAGCCACTGTAGCGCGTTTATTAAACATTCGCAAGGCGACAATTCGTGAGAGTCTTGAAGGTTTTCAAGGTGTAGAGCACAGGCTTGAGAATTTCTTGAAGATCAATAATGTGAATTACATTAACGACAGCAAGGCTACGAATGTTAACGCAACTTTTTATGCGCTAGATAGCATGAGTTCGCCAACCGTTTGGATCGTGGGTGGTATAGACAAGGGTAACGATTATAGAGATCTTTATCCGTTAGTCAACGAAAAGGTGAAGGCCATCATCTGTCTAGGTGTTGATAATAAAAAATTACTAGAGCATTTTACAGGAATGGTAGATGTGATCATAGAAACACAGTCTATCACTGAAGCTGTAAAGATCTCTTACAAGCTTGCTGAAAAAGGTGATAATGTGTTGTTGTCACCAGCATGTGCAAGTTTTGATCTTTTTGAGAATTACGAAGACAGAGGGAGACAATTTAAAGAAGCGGTAAGAAACCTGTAAGGATACATGGCGCAAACTGGTAACATATTCAAGAATTTAAAAGGAGATAAGTCTATTTGGGCCATTATTGGTCTGCTGGCTGTATTTTCTTTTTTACCAGTGTATAGCGCTAGTAGTAACCTCGCTTATTTATATAGCGACGGTAATACGCTTAAGTTTTTAGTAAGGCATCTAATGCACCTTGTGCTTGGGTTTGCGATCATTTATGGTGTGCATAAAGTGCCTTTTAAATATTTCAAAGGACTGTCAATTATCCTGTTGCCCATTATTGTTGTTTTGCTTGTTGTTACTATGGCTCAGGGAAGCACGATAGACGGGGCGAATGCAAGTAGATGGATCAAGATCCCGTTTGTGGGATTAACGTTTCAAACATCTACGCTGGCCTCTGTTGTTTTGATGGTGTATGTGGCGAGATATTTAAGTAGAATTAAAGATAAAGAGATCACATTTAAAGAAACTTTATTGCCTTTGTGGGCTCCTGTGGGGCTTGTGCTTGCATTGATCTTGCCAGCAAACTTTTCTACCACAGCGATCATGTTTGCGATGATACTTACGCTTGTGTTTCTGGGCGGTTATCCGCTTAAGTATATCGGGGTTGTTGTGGGAACTGGTGTTGCGGCTTTTGGTCTGTTTATTTTGCTAGCGTTAGCTTTTCCTAAGATGATGCCAAACCGTATCGACACCTGGAAGAGTAGAATAGAAAGTTATTGGAATAACGAGCCTACGGAAGAAGGCTATCAAATAGAAAAAGCAAAGATCGCCATCGCAACCGGTGGAGTTTTTGGTAAAGGTCCTGGTGAAAGCGTGCAGAAGTATGTGCTTCCGCAATCTTCATCAGATTTCATTTTTGCGATCATTATTGAGGAGTACGGTTTATTAGGAGGTTTTTTTCTGATGCTGCTGTATTTGTTGTTGCTCTTCAGGATCGTGATCGTGGCGCATAAGTCGTCAAGCATTTTTGGTAAACTCGTCACTGTGGGTGTTGGTCTGCCTATCATTTTTCAGGCGTTGATCAATATGGCGGTTGCGGTAGAACTTTTCCCGGTAACGGGACAAACATTACCGCTTGTAAGTAGTGGTGGTACATCTATCTGGATGACGTGTCTTGCGATAGGTATTATTCTTAGCGTAAGCGCAAAAAGAGAAGAAATTAAAGCAATGGAGGATAAAGAGGAAGAAGAGATGAATCCTCTAGAAGTCTTGAGTGAAACAATATAAAAAAGTGAGTTATAAATTCATCATATCAGGCGGAGGAACCGGTGGACATATCTACCCGGCGATTGCTATTGCAGATGAGCTAAGAGCTCGCTATCCTGATGCGCAATTTCTGTTTGTGGGGTCTAAAGATCGCATGGAAATGGAAAAAGTGCCTAAGGCAGGTTATAAAATTGAAGGATTGTGGATCGCAGGTTTTCAACGCAAGTTGACTCTTACGAATCTTGCTTTTCCTTTTAAGTTGATGAGTAGCCTTTTTAAAAGCGCAAAGATCATTCGCAAATTTAAACCTGATGCCGTTGTGGGAACTGGCGGTTTTGCTAGTGGTCCGCTGTTAGAAATGGCAACGAGATACAACGTGCCGGCATTGGTACAAGAGCAAAATAGCTTTGCGGGTATCACAAATAAATTGCTGGCAAAAAAGGTTCAGAAAATTTGTGTGGCGTACGATGGGATGGAGAAATTCTTCCCGGCAGACAAGATCATAAAAACCGGAAATCCTGTGCGTAAGGATCTGGTTGAGGTGAGAATTGATAAAGAAAGCGCAATAAAAATGCTTGGGCTTACGCCAAATAAACCCGTACTCTTTGTAATGGGTGGAAGTTTAGGGGCGAGAGCGATTAACAAATTGATCGCAGATAATCTTCAATTTATCTTAGATCATGATGTGCAGATTCTTTGGCAATGCGGCAAACTTTACCATGAGCAGTATAAGAAGTTTGAAGATCTTGATGAAGTAAAAGTCACTCCGTTTATAGACAATATGGATGCGGCGTATGCAGCAGCAGATCTTATAATCAGTAGAGCAGGAGCGGGATCAGTATCTGAGTTATGTATTGTGGGTAAACCTACGATCTTCATCCCGTCGCCTAACGTTGCTGAAGATCATCAAACCAAAAATGCTGAGTCAGTTGTGGCGCACAATGCGGCTTTGATGGTTAAAGAATCAGAGATGGACGCCGAGTTTACGACGAAGTTTTCTGAGCTTTTGAATAATAAAGAACTGCAAGATCAGTTGGCTTTACAGATAAAGCAACTGGCCTTGCCGCAAGCTACAAGCGATATTGTAGATGAGGTAGAAAAACTTTTGGCTGCAGCCAAATAAAAAATAATATCTGAAGACACTAGATAACATACAGAACATTTATTTCATAGGCATCGGCGGGATCGGGATGAGCGGACTTGCGCGCTATTTTAAAAGCGCGGGGAAGCATGTGGCTGGCTATGATAAAACGCCTAGTGCGGTAACTAAAGCGTTAGAAGTTCTTGAGATTCCTGTGGTGTTTACAGATGGTGTTGATGATGTTCCTGCGACTTTCATGAATGCGGCAGAAACACTAGTGGTGTATACGCCAGCTGTGCCGGCATCGCATAAAGCGTTAACGTACTTTAGAGAGAATGGTTTTGATCTGCATAAGCGCGCAGAAGTTCTTGGTTGGTTAACCCAAAACAAGTTTTGTTTAGCAGTTGCGGGTACACATGGTAAGACAACAACAACGACGATCTTAGCACATTTATTAGCTGTAACCGGCGTGCCTATGATAGGCTTTTTAGGCGGTATTGCAGAGAATTACAGTTCTAATATCGTGCATACTGGTGAAGATGTGATCGTGGTAGAAGCAGATGAATTTGATAGATCATTTTTGCAGCTTGAGCCAGACTTAGCGTGCATAAATTCTATGGATGCAGATCACTTGGATATTTATGGTACTGCGGATGATCTTACAAGAACTTTCAAACTTTTTACAGAGCAAATTAAAATGGGCGGGAGTCTGTTTATAAAAAGTGGTTTGCCTTTAGAAGGTTTAACTGTGGGTGTTGAAGATCCTTCGGCAAATTATAATGCGAGCAATATACAAGTGAGAGATGGTCATTACATTTTTGACCTGCATCATGAGGCCGGAAGTCTTGATAATCTAGAATTTCATTTGCCAGGCAAACACAATATTTTTAATGCGAGCATGGCGCTAGCAATGGCATTAAAGTTGGGCGTAAACGTTCATAAACTTCCTGCGGCGCTTGCAAGTTTTAAGGGAGTGAATCGCAGATTCTCATACCGAATTAAAACAGATGATCTTGTTCTGATCGATGATTACGCGCATCATCCTGCAGAGATCGATGCTGTGCATCAGGCGGTGAGAGAGATGTATCCAGATGATGAGATCTTGGTTGTTTTTCAGCCGCATTTGTACAGTCGCACAAGAGATTTTATAGATGATTTTGCCACAAGTCTATCGCGTTTTGACGAGGTTATGCTGCTTGATATTTATCCTGCAAGAGAAGAACCTATCGCAGGCGTGACTTCTGCGGCATTGTTAGAAGATATCACGCTTTCGCGAAAAGGTCTAGTGGAGAAGAGCAATTTGGCGCAAGCCATAAAAGGATCAAATAAGCGCGTGGTGGTGATGCTGGGCGCAGGAGATATAGGAGAAGAAATTTTAAAAGTAGCTGAAGAATTAGGTTAATGAAGATCAACTGGTTCTACATAAAGATTTTTGCGTTAGCGGTTGTTGTGCTGTTTCTTTTTGGCTTTGCAAAAAACCGAAATGAAGCGCGTGAGATCGTGGATACTCGCATCAATTTTGAAGGCGACACGAACCTTTTTATCACGGCAGATTCCGTTGATAAATTGTTGATACAAAAAAATGTGGCAGATACGGTTCAAGGCAAAGAAATTTTAGCTTTGAGTGAATTAGAGGCTCGGCTTGATGCCAATGCAATGATCGCGGAGGCAGATGTTTATCGCACGATAGACGGTTTTATAGGAGCAAATGTTAAACAGCGCAAGCCCCTCGCGCGCGTTAATGGGGAGTCTGCATATTATATCGATGAGTTGGGAGTGGCGATGCCGCTGTCTTCTAATTATTCGGCAAGAGTGCCCATAGTTGAAGGGCTCAAAAAAGATAAAGTTCTGGAGGTGCTTCCATTACTGCAATTTATCAAGGAGGATGCGATGTTGAGTGAACAAATTGTGGGAATAGAGCGAACGCCTAAAGGAAACTACAGATTACACACCAGAGTTCTGGATTATGGTATAGACGTTGGGAAAGTGCAGGATCTGGAATCAAAATTCAACAATTACAAAGCCTTTTTTCAAAAGGCAAGCAAAGATAAAAGTTTGGAAACCTACAAAATTGTGGACCTGAGGTTCAGGGGACAAGTTGTGGGTACAAAAAAGTAAGTGTATGGAAGATAACAACATCGCAGTAGGGCTGGATATTGGTACAACGAAGATCGTTGCCATGGTAGGGCGCTATAACGACTACAACAAGCTGGAGATCCTAGGAATTGGAAAATCCAAAAGCCTTGGTGTACACCGTGGTGTGGTTAATAATATTACCCAGACCATTCAATCCATACAGCAGGCGATACAAGAGGCAGAGAGCGCTTCTGGAAGAAAGATTGAAGATGTGGTTGTGGGTATTGCTGGGCAACATATTCGCAGTTTACAACACAGCGATTATATCACAAGACCTGATGCAGATGAGGTGATCAGCGCAGATGATATTGAGAAATTATGCGGGCAAGTGCATAAACTGGTTATGTTACCAGGAGAAGAGATAATTCACGTGCTTCCGCAGGAATTTAAGGTTGACGGTCAGGCTGAAATAAAAGAGCCTATCGGGATGTATGGCGGTAGACTGGAAGCTAACTTTCATGTGGTTGTAGGGCAGGTTTCGAGTATTAGAAATATAGGAAGATGTGTGAAAAGTTCTGGGTTAAGCCTTGACGATATCACATTAGAACCTTTGGCATCAGCCAATGCTGTATTAAGCCAAGAAGAAAAAGAAGCTGGTGTAGCGCTTATTGACATAGGTGGTGGTACAACAGATCTTGCCATTTTTAAAGATGGTATCATTAGGCATACAGCTGTTATCCCTTTCGGTGGAAATGTGATAACTGAGGATATCAAAGAAGGTTGTAGCATTATCGAGAAGCAAGCAGAATTGCTTAAGATAAAATTTGGCTCAGCATGGCCAGGTGAAAATAAAGATAACGAGATCGTAAGCATACCAGGTTTGCGAGGTAGAGAACCTAAGGAGATCACCTTAAAAAACCTTTCTAAGATCATACACGCTCGTGTAGTTGAAATTATTGAGCAAGTATATCTAGAGATCAAGAACTATGGTCACGAGGAGCAAAAGAAGAAGCTTATCGCGGGTATCGTTCTTACCGGTGGTGGATCTCAATTAAAACATTTAAAGCAGCTTGTAGAATATATTACAGGTATGGATACCAGAATAGGATATCCTAACGAGCATCTTGCCGGCGATAGTGATAGTGAGACTACCAGCCCGGTTTATGCTACTGCTGTGGGACTTGTGATGAACAGTCTGGAACATAGAAATAATCGTCTTAAGAAAGAAGAGGTTATTGAGGAGCCAGAAACATTAATGGAAGAACCTGCTTATGAAGCAGAAGAGCCGCAAGAAACACATGAAGATGTAAGCGCTACAGCATCGCAAAAGGAGCGCAAATCTATTTTTGATAAATGGATAGATAAATTCAAGGATTTCTTGGATAATGCAGAATAAGAAAAATTGACTAACTGACGAAAAAGAGTAAAACTGAATATTATGAGCAACACGGAGTTTGAGAACATTTCTTTTGACCTTCCCAAAAACCAGAGCAACGTCATTAAGGTGATTGGTGTAGGTGGTGGTGGTAGCAATGCCATTAATCACATGTTTCAATTGGGAATTAAAGGCGTAGATTTTGTGATCTGTAATACAGATTCACAAGCCTTAGAAAACAGTCCTGTACCTATCAAAATTCAACTGGGTGTAAGCCTTACTGAAGGTCTGGGAGCTGGTGCTAATCCAGATATAGGTGAGCAAGCAGCGCTAGAGAGTACAGAGGAAATTAAAGGCATGCTAAACACAAATACCAAGATGATATTTATCACCGCTGGTATGGGTGGAGGTACTGGTACAGGAGCTGCGCCAGTTATCGCAAAAATGGCAAAGGAACTTGATATTCTTACTGTGGGTATTGTTACTATTCCTTTTCAATTTGAAGGGAAAATGCGTAACGAGCAAGCACAGCTAGGTGTTGAGCGCTTACGTTCTCATGTAGATTCGCTTATTGTTATCAATAACAACAAACTAAGAGAAGTTTATGGTAATCTAGGATTTAAAGCTGGCTTTAGTAAAGCAGATGAGGTTCTTGCTACCGCTTCTCGCGGAATTGCCGAAGTTATAACTCACCACTATACACAAAACATTGACCTTCGTGATGCTAAGACCGTGCTTAGCAATAGCGGTACGGCAATAATGGGTAGTGCGCATGCAAGCGGAAGCCACCGTGCAACCGAAGCAATTCAAAAAGCATTAGACTCACCATTGCTTAATGACAATAAGATCACAGGTGCTCAGAACGTATTGTTGCTCATCGTTTCTGGTACAGAAGAGATCACTATTGACGAGATAGGTGAGATCAACGATCATATTCAGTCTGAGGCTGGTCATAGCGCTAACATCATTATGGGTGTGGGTGAAGATGAAGGTCTTGGTGATGCAGTTTCTGTAACGATCATCGCTACTGGTTTTAATGTAGAACAGCAAAATGAGATCGCTAATACAGAGACTAAAAAAATAATCCATACGCTAGAGGACGAGCAGCGTGCGCAGCATGAGCTTTCGCCAAAAAGCAACGGGCAAATTAATATTCCTGCGTCAACAACAGAGGTTGAAGAAGCAGATAAACCTGAGTTTCCAGAAGCTAAAGCAATTGAGCCAGAAGAGCCTAAGATTGTTGTGCATACGCTTGATGATACTCCAGAACCTATAGATGTGATCTTAGGAGAAAGAGAGAAGAAGCCAGTGCAGCAGCCTGAGCCAGAGGTTAAGAAAGAGCCTGTGCAAGCACAAACTCAAATGGATCTTATTCCTACTACTGAGTTTATTCGCAATATGGTCGTGAACTATGAAGAAGTTCTAGATTACAACGCAAAGGACGTAGAGTTTGAGATCGTAGATCTTAATCAGTCAGCTTTGCCGGTTAAAGAAGAAAAAGAAGAAGAGCAATTCACGCTGTCTTTTGATCTTCCGGTAAACGATGAGAAGCCCGTTCAAGTTGAGAAGCCTCAGGAAATTGAAGAAAAACCTTCAACTATAGTTTATGAACTTGAAGAGGAGGAAGAAGATGTAAATGACATTCACGTAAATAATGCTATTGAAGTTGTTCCTGTAACAGAGATTAACCAGAACGGTGAAAAGCGTTACAGCTTGGATGATTACATGGATGTTGAAGAAAGTCTTGTTTCGGCGCAAGCCCCACAAAAAGAAGAAGTGGATGAGTTTGCTGGGATGGAGAAAAAAACGGTTCAAAAGGAAGAGCCTAAGGAAGACCAAGAAGATGCTGCTGGCGATCCTATGAACAGCCCGATCTCAAAATTACTTACAGAGCGTGCTGCAGAGCGCAGACGTATGATGAAGGAGTTTAATTACAAATTCAATCACAGTCATGCTCGTATAGACGAGATTGAAAAACAACCAGCATACAAGCGCATGGGCGTTGATCTTAATGAGCGATCTGCAACAGATGGCAAGATCTCAAGAACCACGCTTAATACAGATAATGATGAGATACAATTGCGCAGCAATAACTCATTTTTGCATGACAATGTAGACTAGTTTAACTTGACCTAAAACCTATGGTTATGCATCCCGGTAAGTTCCCCAACTGCCGGGATTTTTTTATGCCCTAAGTAGGCAATAATACTTATCTTCGCTATCCTAAAAATTAAAGCAATATGAGTTTACAAGCAGAAGTAATGACCGCGATGAAGGAAGCTATGAAGGCAAAAGATCAAGTGGCTTTAACTTCTTTAAGAGCTATAAAGTCTGCGATTCTTAATGCACAAACAGAGAGTGGTGCGGGCAAAGATCTTACTGAAGAACAAGAGATACAAATGCTTCAAAAACTTGTAAAACAACGCAAGGATAGCGCTGCGATCTATCAAGAGCAAGGCCGTGAAGATATGGCGCAAGAAGAGCTAGAGCAAGCAGCAGTGATCCAGAAGTTTTTACCTGCGCAGCTTAGTGAAGAAGAGATTAGTGCTATTGTTGAGGAAGTTATCGCACAAACCGGCGCAGAAGGTATGAAAGACATGGGCAAAGTAATGGGCCTAGCTTCTCAAAAAATGGCCGGCAAAGCAGATGGCAAGACCATCTCAAGCATTGTTAAGTCTAAACTTATGTAAGATATTTTTTTCGCTTAAAGCGAAAAGAACGGCTGCGTAGCTCAGCTGAATAGAGCACTGGATTTCGGCTCCAGCGGTCGGGGGTTTGAATCCCTCCGCAGTCACGAATCAAAGCCCATCAATTGATGGGCTTTATTATTTGTAGAAATCACTAAAATTGACGCACGTCAATTTTAAAAAGTGAAGAATGTTAAAAACATGCTGTTTAACGATTTTTAAAAAACATTCCACAAAAGTTTGTCTTTTTTGAAAGAATTTTAAGTTGACTAACCCACCAACTGACTTAAAATGAACGATGAAGAACTAAATAATAGATATCGTCGTAAGATGATGTATTTTGCTGTTTTTCTTATACTTGTGATTCTTCTCAATCTTTATTTTATTTATTTAATACACAATTCACCAGTGATTGATCACAGTATTTTGATCGAGTAAAGTCTACATTGTCATTCTTCTCATAAAGAGATCTGTTGATAGAAACTCTGCAGATTTTCTTTGCCGTACTTACGCTCTAGTTGACGCATGGCAAAATGGGCACTTGCCATTTTTTGAAAGTGACTTATAAAAGTGACATTTATGGATGCGCCAGCAACGGCACCTATTACAGGTATCGCTTGTGCAGCAAACTTTTCGCCTACTTGTATGCTGTACCTTGATGCGATCTGACTTACAAATTTTGCGACTGGCGATGTGCTTTGTGAGGCGATATTTTTGATAATGTTTTTAGTTCCTTGTTCAGCGATATAAGCTTTTGCTTGATTTGTAGCAGACTGTAATGCGCTACGCACGGCATAATATCCTATATCAAGATCGTCGTCGTCTTTAGTGGTTCCGCCTAGAGCGAAAACCTGCATGCAGGCAAGTTGAGTTTCTATGGTGTTAATGTCTTCGCCATGACTTCTCGCAATATCCAGAATGGAGCGCATCATGAATTTAGTTGAAACCACAAGATCTGCAGTAAAACCCGCCGCACCAAAAAATCCTCCAGCCGCTCCCGAAATTCCTGTAACGATTTTATACGCATTTTTTATCGCAGGCCGTGGTGCGCCATCTCTCTGCATGGTTGCAAGATTCGCGCGTATCGATACTTGCAAAGCTTTTTGTGCGGTAAGATTCACCTTAGATTGTATTTTCTTCGGCAGAAGCACAAGCCCAGCATCTATAGGAGTTCCTACGGTATTAAAGACCTTCATGATGAAAGAGACATTTTCTAGATCATGCTTTGCTTTTGCAATGATCATCGCATCATCGTCAGCGATCGTAGGCGTTTTGGTTAGTGGATATTCCATCGGATTTTTTTCGAGTATCAAAGTTACAAATTTGCAAATGCGTAAAGGTTACAACGTGATGCGAGCAGGATTTATTTGGCTGTAGCCAAATAAAATACAGCATAATTAAAGTGATTTTGGTAAACCTACCTGTAATACTGGTAAGCCGGCGCATTGCTTTGTTCTTTATCTTTGTGTTAATGGTGTTAGCAATATTGTGTAACTAAAGGCTCAATTTGTTAACTTTAAGCAAAACTAGAATACGATGGCAAATTTCACTCTTAAGGTCAACGGTAAGCAAATGCAGGTTGACGTAGATCCTAATACACCAATGCTTTGGGTGCTTAGGGATCATCTCAAATTAGTAGGAACAAAATATGGTTGTGGTATCGCGCAATGCGGTGCGTGTACTGTGCATTTTAACGGTACGGCTGTGCGCTCATGTCAATTGCCGGTTTCAACGGTGGGCGATAATGAGATCACAACAATAGAAGGTCTTTCTGAAAATGGAGATCATCCTGTGCAAAAAGCTTGGATAGAGCATGATGTTCCACAATGTGGATATTGCCAAGCAGGTCAGATCATGACAGCTTCTGCCTTGCTTAAAGAAAATCCTAGTCCTAGTGATGAAGATATTGATAATGTAATGAGTGGTAATATTTGCCGCTGCGGGACATATACACGTATAAAGAAAGCGATTAAAACGGCTGCTAATTCCTAAAAACTAAGAAAATGAGTGTAGTAAAAACAACGATAGGAAGAAGGTCATTTTTGCGCAACGTTGCAGTTGCTGGCGGTGGACTTGTAATAGGTTTTAACTGGTTAGTTTCTTGCGATACCGCAGAAAAGGAAGTAAAACAATTGCCCAAAGAGTGGTTTGAAATTAACGGCTATCTTAAAATAGGAGACAATGGTATGGTGACTATTATGTCGCCTAACCCAGAAATAGGTCAAAATGTAAAAACCTCAATGCCTATGCTTGTGGCAGAGGAGCTAGATACAGATTGGAGCAACGTCATCGTAGAGCAAGCTCCATTAAATACAGATCTGTATCAACGTCAACTTGCGGGCGGTAGTCAGTCTATTCGCTTAGCTTGGGAGCCTTTGCGTCGCGCGGGTGCAACAGCACGCCAGATGCTTATTATGGCTGCAGCCAAAGAGTGGCAAGTGCCAGCAGAAGAGATAACTACTGAAAACGGAGTTCTAAAACATGAAAGCGGCAAAGAAGCACACTATGGAGAAATGGCTTCTGCGGCGGCACAATTTGAAGTTCCGGAAACTGTAGAATTAAAAGACAGTAAGGATTTTGCCATCATAGGTAAATCAAAGAAAAATGTTGACGGTGAAAAGATAGTGACCGGTAAGCCGCTTTATGGTATCGACACGCAAGTAGATGGAATGCTGATCGCGGGAATTATTCACGCGCCAGCCTTCGGGATGCAGCTTAAGTCTTTTGATGCTGAAGAGGCAAAGAAGATGCCAGGTATTAAAGATGTTTATGAGATGGAAACCTATCCTGGCGACTACAAAATGAGTTGGGTAGATGTTGACGCATTTCCAAAGCTTATTGTGGTGGTAGGAGAATCTACTTGGCAAGTAATGCAAGCCAAGAAAGCCATTAAAGCAGAATGGGAAACTTCAGCTGAAGCTGAGAAAACTATGGATTTCTTTGGCGGAGAAATGAAAGTGAAGACCCCAGCTGGTCTAGAGAATACAGAGAACCATACGTTTGAGATGGCTGCTGTAAATGGCAAATTTGAGAATCTCAATGTGTCAAGAAAAGATGGTGATCCAGAAGCGATGTTTGCAAAAGCGGCTAAGATTATAGAGAGTGATTACACAGCACCATTTTTAGCGCACAACACCATGGAACCCATGAACTTTTTTGCAGATGTAACTGCGGATAAGGCAACACTTCTGGGGCCCATACAAACACCAGAATTTATTGAGAAAAGTGTCTCTGATAAATTAGGGATGCCTCTTGAAAAAATTGACATTCAGATGACCAGAATGGGTGGTGGTTTTGGCCGCCGTTTATATGGTCATTTTGTGACAGAAGCTGCTGCGATCTCTCAAAAAATGGAAGCTCCAGTGAAGCTAGTTTATACACGAGAAGATGATATGACCTTTGGTACATATAGACCAGCATATCATGCTAAATACCGTGCTGCACTTGATGAGAATAATGAACTTATTGCTTTTCACGTAAGAGCTGGTGGTATTCCTGAGAGTCCTTTGTTTGCAAACCGTTTTCCGGCAGGAGCGGTAGAGCATTACCTTGCTGAAGAATGGACGATTCCTTCTAATATTTCTGTGGGAGCTTTCCGTGCGCCGCGCTCTAATTTTATCGCAGGTGCAGAGCAAGCTTTTCTTGATGAGGTTGCTGAAGCTGCAGGAAAGGATCCTATTCAATTTAGGCTTGACCTATTTAAGAAGGCAAAAGAAAATCCTGTAGGTGAAAATAACGACTACGACGCTGAGCGTTACGCTGGCGTTTTAGAACTAGTAAAAGAGAAATCTGGCTGGGGCCAAAGATCTTCAAATCTACACCGTGGCGTGGCGGCATATTATTGTCATAATTCATACGTTGCACATGTACTTGATCTCACCATGGAAGATGGAAAACCAAAGATCGAGAATGTATATTGCACTCTAGATTGTGGTATTGTGGTAAATCCTGATGCTGCTGTAAATATGGCCGAAGGTGGTAGTATTGACGGTATAGGTCATGCGATGTACAGCGCGATGAGCTTTAAAGATGGAGTTCCTGAGCAGAAGAATTTTGACACTTACCGTTTGATCCGTCATAACGAAGCACCTAAGAATATTCAGGTGGATTTTGTAGAAAGCGATGTAGCACCTACCGGACTTGGTGAGCCGCCGTTTCCTCCTGTGCAAGGAGCTTTGGCGAATGCCTTATACAAAGCAACCGGCAAGCGTCACTATGCACAGCCATTCATGAAAAATGATGAACTGGCAGTCTAGCTGATAAATTAAAAACACAAAGGCTGCTTAATTTTGAGCAGCCTTTTTTATAGCATGAGTTTGGGTAAAAACATTCGAGTTAGGTGTTGGGTTGAAGCTGATGGCGAAAAATATTTTGGCCCAGGACCGTATCAATTGCTTAAGCAAATTGAGCAGGAAGGTTCACTGTCAAAAGCCGCTGAAGCTATACAGATTTCCTATCGCAAGGCTTGGGATTTAATTAAAAGGCTCAATGAGAATGCTTCACAAACCATTGTCATTTTGCATAAAGGTGGTGAAAAAGGTGGCGGCGCAGAAATCACTGAAACCGGCATTAAGCTCATAAAAAAGTACGAAGCATTGCAGGAGGATTTAGAGAATACGCTTTTAAAACACAAATCCATTTTAGAGCAGCTTTAAAACAAATTCTTGTTTGAATATTATACTTTTTCCAGCCTAAAACTTAGTAAATTGCGATATGCAAGCTTAAACATAACGATTGCCATTGAACGCTAATTCTAAAATATATCTCGATTATAATGCCACCACTCCGGTTGATCCACGGGTGCTGGATGAGATGTTGCCTTATTTTTCTGAGGTTTTTGGTAATGCGAGTAGCGACCATTCTTACGGCTGGCATGCGCAAGATGCGGTTGATAATGCGCGTGATCAGGTTGCGAATTTGGTCAATTGCCGCCCAGCCGAAATCACTTTTACTTCAGGGGCGACAGAGGCTGCGAATCTGGCTTTATTTGGCTTTTGCCAAAAAAGTAAAAACAAAGGTAATCATATCATTACCTGTAAAACTGAGCATAAAGCCGTTCTAGAAAACATGAAGGCGCTCAAAGCTCAAGGTTTTGAAATCACGTATCTTGATGTTAACTCTCAAGGCGAAATAGATTTGGATGCTCTAAAAAATGCCATTACAGACCAAACGATTTTGTTCTGTATCATGCTTGCAAATAATGAAACCGGAGTGATTCATCCGTTGAAGGAAATCGTGGATTTAGCGCATGCAAAAAATGTCGCCGTCATGACTGATGCAACGCAAGCGGTCGGGAAAATCCCAGTGGACTTTAGGGAACTTGATGTGGATTTGGCTGTTTTTTCTTCCCATAAGATTTACGGGCCAAAAGGCGTTGGTGCACTTTTTATAAACAAGAAAAACAAGATTGAATTAGACGCATATTTCTTTGGCGGAAGCCATGAAAAAGGCCTGCGTCCGGGAACGTTAAATCATCCTGCGATAGTTGGTTTTGGTAAAGCCTGCGCACTAGCTTTCGCGGAAGCGGAAAATGAAAAATCAAGATTACTAGCACTAAGAAATCAACTAGAATCTGAGTTGGCAACTATTGAAGGAGCCATCATAAACGGAGCAAAAACCAAGCGTTTGCCAAACACAACAAACGTATCTTTTGAAAATGTAGACGGCTCAAAGTTACTTTTGAAATTGAACAAATTAGCCGTTTCGCGCGGTTCGGCTTGCACGGCAAACTTGGTGTTGCCGTCACATGTTTTGCTCGCGATGGGACACAGCGAAGAAGTGGCTTTTGCGAGTTTGAGGATAAGCGTAGGGCATAAAACAACTCAAGAAGATGTCGCCTTTGCCGCCGCAGAAATAAAACGCGTAGTCAACGAATTAAGATCCGTAACCGCATGAAGGAAATTGAGACAATCATCGCGGAGTATGAGCAGTTGAAAGCTGCCGGAACGCACTGTATTTTAGCGACGGTGGTTCATGTAGCGGGTTCTTCATATCGCAGGGCAGGCGCGCGCATGCTGGTGGATGAGTTTGGGAATATTACTGGCGCGATAAGTGGCGGTTGCCTAGAAGGCGATGCTTTGCGCAAAGCTTTGTTGGCTATGGAACGGCAGGAAAATAAGTTGGTTACTTACGACACCAGCGATGAAGATGATGCGGTGATTGGTGCGCAATTGGGTTGCAACGGAATCATTCAAGTTGTGTTTGAACCTTTGGATTTTCAGGATAAATATAATGCTTGCGAGACGCTGAAAGTGGTGATTACGCAGGATAGACCATTGGCGATTGTTGTGGGTTTTAATTTGGATAAATCCAAAAGTCAACTTGGAACTTTTCTTCTCGTGAATGAAGAAGGAAATGTAACCGGAAAGCCAATTCATGAATCAGTTTCTCAATGGATTTTGGAGAAAAGCAAGGAAGTTACAGCACTCAAACAATCTTATTTTGGTGAGGTTTATGATGGCGAAGAAAAAAGTCATGTTTTTATACAAGCGTATCAACCGCCGGTAAAATTGGTTTTGGTTGGCGCAGGAAATGATGCACAGATTTTAGCAAATCAAGCTGAACTTCTGGGTTGGAAGGTTATCGTTACAGATGGAAGACCAACACATGCCAATGCGCAGCGTTTTGCGCCTTCGTGTCAAATCATAGTGTCAAAACCAGAGCAAACGCTACAAAATATCAAGATTGATGAACGCACATGTTTTGTGCTCATCAGTCATAATTATAATTACGATTTGGCGGTTTTAAAACTGTTGCTGCATGAAGCTCAAATTCCTTATATCGGGATTTTAGGGCCGTTGAAAAAATGGCAAAGAATGCAGGAAGACTTGCAGCAGGAAGGAATAGAAGTAAGTGATGAAAACCTCAAAAAAATTCATGCGCCGGTAGGATTAGAAATAGGAGCAGAAACCCCAGCAGAAATCGGTTTGTCAATCCTAGCGGAAATCCAGAAAGTATTGACAAAAAACAGCGGGAATTCTTTAAAAGAAAAAGAAACGCCTATTCACGAGCATAAGCAAAGCAAGTTTCAAAAGGTCAGCGTTTGAGCAATTTTAAAAACATAGCTGTTGTGATTCTTGCGGCTGGGCAATCCAACCGTTTAGGCCGACCAAAACAGTTAGTTAACTATAAAGGAAAATCACTTTTGCAGCATGCGATTGATGTTGTAAAGGATTTTAATTTTGCAGAAAAAATACTTGTTCTTGGCGCTAATGCTGAGGAAATTCAGCAGGAGATTAACTTGAGCGGTTTTGACTTAGTGAAGAATAATAATTGGAATGAAGGAATTTCATCCAGCATAAAAATGGGTTTAGAAGCTACGCTTTCGCGAAAAGCTGACACAGAAAATATAGTGTTCTTGCTTTGTGACCAACCCTTTTTGGCGAAAGCCAATCTGGAGAAATTGATAGAAAATCAATTACAAAATGCGCCCATGGCGACATTCTCAAAATACGGAGAGAACATTGGGGTGCCGGCGATTTTTGCACAAGAGTCCTTTTCGCTTTTGCGAAATTTAAAAGGAGATGAAGGCGCGAAAAAACTAACGTTTTTACCCGGTTTTCAATATGAAACCGTGAACTTTGAAAAAGGCGATTTTGATGTGGATACCGAGGAGGACGTTGAAAAATTGAAGGAGTTAGAATGATGAAATTGAACGTAAAATATTTTGGATTAGTTGCCGAAGCAGCAGGAAAGCAGGAGGAAGTTCTTGAGTTTTCAGAAGGGATTTCTGCGACTGAATTATTGACCCAATTGGTAGAAAAATACAACATTCCAGATGCGGAATCTGTGCAGGTGGCAGTAAACCAAAACTTGGATACAAATGCAGTTTTAAAGGATGGAGATGAGGTGGCGTTGTTGCCGCCGTTTGCGGGAGGATGAGTAGGTATGATAGACAAATAAAGTTGGATGGCGTTGGCGCTGAAGGTCAGCAAAAGCTGCAAAATGCAAGCGTGCTAATCGTGGGCGTTGGCGGTTTGGGCTGTCCTGCGGCTATGTATCTTGCGGGCGCTGGTGTTGGTAAAATTGGTTTGATGGACCATGATAAAGTGGATATTACCAATTTGCACAGACAAGTTTTGTACACCGAGCAAGATTTGGGTAAACTCAAAGCCGAAGCGGCAAAAGCTAGTTTACAGCAGCGCAATAGCGAGGTGAATTTTGAAGTTTTTACGGAGCCGCTTACAATCGATAATGCTGAAGAGATTTTTAAAAACTATGATATCATCCTTGACGGTACAGATAATTTTGAAACCAAATACCTGATAAATGATGCCGCTATTTTATCCAGCAAACCTTGGGTATACGCTTCGATTTATAAGAATGAAGGGCAACTTTCGGTGTTTAATTATCAGGATGGGCCAAGTTATCGCTGCGTGTTTCCTAAAACAACCCGTCAAAATGTGAGCTGTGAAGCGACAGGAGTTTTGGGAGTTTTGCCGGGAATTCTAGGAACGCTCCAAGCGGCAGAGGTTTTAAAAATAATTCTTGGTCAGGGCGATGTGCTTTCAGGAAAGTTAAAGCTCATCAACATGATGCAAGCCTCAGAGCAGTTGATAAATATTTGGCGCAAGCCAGAAGAAATAGAAAAAGTAAAACGTGAGGGTATAATCCCGGTGCGCATTGATTGTGCGCTGAATGATAAATCTAGGTTTTATGTGGATGTGCGGGAGGTTTTTGAGCAGCCCAAACCACAAGGAAATATTTTAAATATTCCGCTGGGTGAATTGACAGAGCGCTATGCAGAAATCCCTAAAAATGATGCCGTTTTTGTGTTTTGTCAATCAGGGAAACGCAGTGCCATAGCGGTAGAATTGCTGAAATCAAAATACGGTTTTAGCAACATAAAAAATGTAGAAGGAGGAATTGAAACGATTATTGATGGATAAGAAAAAACCAAAAAAAGTATTTGTGCAGGGCGCAATCCCGGCAGAGAAAATAGCGGCTTCGGTGGCAAACCACCAGAGCAAAACAAACATTGGCGCACATAGTATTTTCTTAGGGCAAATACGTGCGGATGAAGTGGATGGCAAGACGGTTTCTGCGATAGAATACACAGCGTATGAGGAAATGGCAGAGCAGGTTTTTCATGAGATTAGAGAGGCGGCTTTTGCCAAATTTGACATCACTTGTGCGCATATTTATCACAGTCTTGGTACGGTGAAAACCGGTGAACTTTGCCTGTTTGTTTTTACGTCATCGGCGCATAGAAAAATCGCGATTGAGGCCACTAATTATTTTGTGGAAGAAATCAAAGCGAAGGTGCCCATTTTTGGGAAAGAGATTTTTGAGGATGACTCGCATCAATGGAAGGTGAATCAATAATGGCAGAGAAAAAAATCATAGACAACTTTGGGCGGCCGCATACATATCTCAGGATTTCCCTGACAGATAGGTGCAACCTGCGTTGTTTTTATTGCATGCCAGAAGAAGGAATTGAACTCACCGAAAAGGAAAACGTGATGACGCTTGAGGAGATAATTTCCTTGACGCGCACGTTTAGGGATTTAGGTGTGGATACCGTTCGGTTGACTGGCGGAGAACCGCTTGTGCGAAAGAATTTTGGCTATCTCGTGGAGGAGTTGGCAAAGCTTGGCGTGACCTTGAAATTGACGACAAACGGTATCGTGCTGGATAAATATCTGGAGCTTTTTGATAAAATAGGTTTGCGTAAAATCAACTTGAGTCTGGATACGCTAGATAAGGCAAAATCGGTGTTTATTACCAAGCGCGATTACTACGACCGCATCATGCAAAATCTAGAGAAAGCGCTACAGCTAAACATGCAAATCAAGCTTAATGTGGTTTTGATAAAAGGCGTGAATGATAACGAAATCAATGATTTTATAGCGCTTACGCGAAATAAAAACCTAGCGGTTAAATTCATTGAATTTATGCCGTTCAAAGGCAATAAATGGGACTGGAGCAAAGGCGTGAGCCAAGAAGAAATCTTGAAGACCATTGAGGGTAAATTTGGAGAAATCCAAACCCTGAAAAATCCTGCGCACAGCACTTCACAGAATTTTAAAGTGAAAGGTCACGAGGGAAGTTTTGGGATTGTGAGCACGATTACCAAGCCGTTTTGTGATGATTGCAACCGCATCCGCGTCACGGCAGATGGGAAGATGAAAAATTGCCTTTTTGCAAATTCTGAGACTGATTTGCTAACGCCCATGCGCGCTGGTCAAGCACTTGACAACATCATCGTCAATGCGATTAAAACCAAAAAATATTCACGAGACGGTATGGATGTAAAAATGGACGCCGACCACTACGAGCAAAACCGCTCAATGATTTCAATAGGAGGATAAATGGTTACGATAGAAGAAGCGCTACGCATTGTCAAAAGTCAGGAAATTGCTTTAAAAACACAGACCAATTCATTGTCAGAAGCTCTTGGATTTACGCTTTCGCGAAAGGTACTCGCGCCTTTTGATATGCCATCATTTGACAATTCGGCGATGGATGGTTATGCGCTTTGTGGGCTGCAAAAAGAATATACGCTCGTGGGCGAAATTGCCGCAGGCGATACAGCTGATTTGGTTTTAAAAGATGGCGAAGCTGCACGGATTTTCACTGGAGCAAAAGTTCCCGAAAATACCACAGCGGTGATGATGCAAGAAAAAACGAATATAGAAAACACAACGCTTTTTCTTGATGAGATGCCACGCGAAAGTCAGAATATTAGAAAACGCGGCGGTGAACTTGCGGAAGGTCAAATCGTTTTTAAAGTTGGTCATGTGATTAATGCAGCAACGCTTGGTTTGCTGGGAAGTTTGGGATTAGAAAATATTGAGGTTTTTCAAAAACCAACTGTGAAACTTATCACCACGGGAAACGAACTCATCACTCCTGGCCAACCCAAAGAAGAAGGACAGATTTACGAATCAAACAGTTTTGCGCTCTCGGGTGCATTGGAGCAGTTTGGTTTTCGCTGCAGCGAAAAAATCCAAATCAAAGATGATTATGAAGCTACAAAGTCTGGCATCGCAGCGGCGCTAGATTCTTGTGATGTGTTGTTGCTTTCTGGCGGAATTTCGGTGGGAGATTATGATTTTGTAAAGCAGGCGCTCGAAGAAAATGGAGTAGAGGAGCAGTTTTATAAAGTGATGCAAAAACCAGGGAAACCTTTGTTTTTTGGCCGAAAGGCAGACAAATTTATTTTTGCCCTTCCGGGCAACCCCGCTTCTTCATTGACTTGTTTTTATGTTTATGTTTTGCCGCTGTTGCAAAAAATAAGCGGTGCAGAAAAGTATGGTTTGACGCGTTATTATTTTCCTTTGAATCATGATTATGAGAACAAAGGCAACCGCCCGGTTTTCTTAAAAGCAAAATACACAGATGGTAAAATCGAAATTCTGGATGGTCAGGGTTCATCGATGATTCAAAGTATGGCGCTGGGGAATGCGCTCGCTTTTGTAAATGCTGAAACCGTTGTTAAGAAAGGCGAGCCCATTGAATGTTTGCAGATTAATTAAATCTACCGTCACCTTGAACTTGATTCAGCATCTCATGCGACCATAAAACAGTTTCAGTATGATGTCAAAATAAAAATATGCCCGTAGAATATTTACCCATCATTTTCTTTTTAATCGCCCTGTTTTACAGCTCTGTCGGCTTCGGTGGCGGGTCGAGTTACCTCGCGATTTTAAGCCTGTTTTTTACTGATTTTTACGAAATACGCTCCACGGCATTGGTGCTAAATATTTTTGTGGTAAGCATCGGGACTTTTGTTTTTATGAAGAACAAAGTATTCGATTTTAAGAAATTCTGGCCATTTTTTGTGCTCAGCATTCCGCTGGCATATTTAGGCGCGCAGGTCAAGCTTTCGCAAAAAGTTTTCTTCCTCATTTTAGGTGGCGCTTTGATTTTGGCAGGTGTATTCTTACTGCTTAAATACGTACAAAAACAATTAGATGAGCGCGAGTTTTCGCTTCCGCGAAAAATAGGTCTTGGTGGTTTTATAGGGTTGCTTTCGGGAGTTTCGGGTATTGGCGGTGGAATCTTCTTGTCACCCGTGCTTAACTTATTAAAATGGGCAAATCCCAGAACCGTGGCTGCGCTGGCATCTTTCTTTATTTTAGTGAATTCAATCGCCGGCTTGATAGGTCTTAATGTCGCTGGAACATTTCGTGTTGATGCGGCGTTGCTAGTAAAACTGGTAATCGCGGTAGTTCTCGGCGGAAGCCTGGGTTCTTACCTCTCAAATAAAAAATTCAATCTTAAATTCCTGGGAATCCTGACAGCTGTTTTAGTGTTTTATGTAGGATTGCGACTGGTATTGTTGAATGGGTTTGGGATAAAGATTTGATTATTCAATAGTTCCTTCAAGTCTTTTTTGAAGTTTATCATTCATCTCATCGCTAATAATATCCACAAGTTTTCTATTATCATATTCGTACATTTTAATGACTGTTGGCTCGATATTATTCTCATACTGGCCATCATCATTTTTGTCAATTCCAAATAGCACAATTAGGTCTTTTGAATCATTTAAAAATCTGTATTTGAACATATCCATTCCTTCAATAGATATTTTGTTCATTTTCTTCTCCTTCAGTGAGTAAATGTATAGATTTTTAAAATCTGATAAATTGATAACTCCGTCTCGATGTGTATCACTTTCAGCAACCTGCATCAAAAGCAAAATATCATCTGCAAAGTATTCTACATCGATTTGATTGAAGTTGATTCTTTTGTCAAAAAGCTGTTGTGTTGACTTATTTGTTGGATTATAAACTATTAGATTATTGAATTCGCCATAATGACGAGATGAATATCTTGAGTCTGATTTGTAGCCTCTTGAAGACGAAGCTCTCGATTTTAAATTGAGTACTCCTTCCACATCATCAATATCTTCCTTTTCATCTAAGGTTTTATGAGATACTGGAATAATATATATAGAATTTAGTGTGTCAACCAGTCTAGGTGCTTCGTAAGAAATTACCTGTTCTCTTTTGTTTTCTTTCTGCAACTCTTCGATTTTCTCATCAGATAGAATACCGTCATCATCATAATTATCAAATCTGCGGTGCTCAAGAATTGTAACTGTGATAAAAGCAAATAATGCAACTATTAGGAATATAACCCCTACTGTTCCTAGAACGGCAAGTAAACGTTGGTTGTATTTTTCTATTTTCATTATGAGCTTTTTATTAAACTAGTTGTCATGCCTTTCCCCTTTAAAAATCCTAAACAAGTGCAGCACAAAAGGAAAAACAGCATCCATAGATTCTTTTGCGCCGTTTGTTGAACCTGGTAGGGCTAAAACCAAACTATTTTTATACGTTCCGGCGACGCTGCGCGAAAGCATGGCATACGGCATTCTTTCTTGACCATAACTTCGTATGGCTTCCTCAATCCCGGGAATGCGACGGTCAAGAATGGGTGACAGAGCTTCCGGAGTGACATCGCGAGGAGAAAGTCCGGTGCCTCCTGTGAAAATAATCAGGTCGGCTCCATTTTCTTGATTGGCTTTGGTCTTTGCCACGATTTCTTCTTGTTCGTCAGGAATAATTGTGTACTCTAAAATCGAAACATTGCACTGTTCAAGTTTTGCGATAATCGCCTTTCCTGCACGGTCTTCCTTTTCGCCTTGAGCGATAGAATCACTACACACAATCACGGCTGCTTGTAAATCCTTCCTGAATTTATCAGTATAATCGCTCTTGCCGCCTTTTTTACTCACCAACTTCACCTGATGAATTTCCACGCCTTTGTCTATGGGTTTTAGCATATCGTACATGTTGAGCGCAACGATGCTGGCGCCGTGCATGGCCTCGACCTCCACACCGGTTTTGTAAATGGTTTTTACCGTGACAAGAATCGTGATTTCCTGCCCGTTGATTTCATATTCGACGCTGGTAAATTCAATGGGCATGGGGTGACAATCGGGGAGGAGTTCAGGGGTTTTTTTAACGCCCAGCAATCCGGCAGCCTTACTCATCGCAAACACGTCACCCTTGGGCACCGTACCGTTTTTAATCGCTTCAATCGTTTCGGGTTTGCTCACTTTTACGATGGCTTGTGCCGTCGCGATGCGCAGTGTATTTATCTTGTGGGTGATGTCTACCATTTTATTTTAATGTGTTACAGGATTAACCTGAATTTGGCCGCCTATAGCCTTAAGAACTTTCATTATTGTAGCAAACTGTGGTTTTGCACCGTCGGATAAAGCTTTGTACAAACTTGGTCTGCTAAGGCCTGTTTCTTCAGAAATTTTGGTCATGCCAATGGCTTTTGCAACATGACCTATCGCGTTGATAATATCTTTGCTGTCGCCGTCTTCAAGAACTGTATTTAGATATTCAGCGATCATTTCTTTGCTGTCGAGGTAATCTGCTATGTCAAATTTTGAAGTGCTCATTTTTTGTCTTTTAATTTGTTCCAAATCTCTTGTGCTTTTTTGATGTCTCGCTGCTGTGAAGATTTATCGCCACCTAGAAGTAATAAGATTACTTTACCGTCTTTTTCTGTGAAATAAACTCGATATCCTTTTGCGAAATTTATACGAAGCTCAAGAATCCCCTTTTCTACATTTTTACAATCACCAAAATGCTCATCACTTTCTAGTTTCTGAATTCTAAACAAAATTTTTGCTTTAGCTCTTAAGTCTTTCAACTTTTTGAGCCACTTATCAAATTCTGTTGTTTTCTCAATGAAGAACATTTAAGTGTATCTACTTGGATACAAATTTATGAAGTAAATATTTAATTTTTAAACTATTTTACAGTTTTTGAATACGCTCAAAATCTGCGGGCGTGTTCACGTTTGATACAAATATAGCATCTTCGGGAGGGAGCAAAACGGTTTTTACATTCAAATCTGCCAGTGCCAACTGCAGCTTGTATTCGCCGTTTTTCAAGCATTTTTCAAAATGAGGAAGGCAAGACTTGTTATACAATGCGATTAGTGGCATAGCTCTATTTTCGGCAGAAAGTTGAACCACATCAAATTTATTTGCATGTTGTAAAAGCGATTGCAAAATATGAGTTTTAATCAGCGGGACATCGCAACTCAGAACAAGGTTTAGGTCGGTTTTGCTTTGGCGTAAGCCAGAATAAATTCCTGCTAACGGTCCTGCATCTTCAAATGCATCTGAGATTTGGGTCAAGCCCAAAATCTTATGCGCAGGATTGTTGCTCAACAGAAGCATTCCGCTGACAAGCGGATTCATCGCATTGGCTACAAGTTTAGTAAAAGTCTTTCCGTTGAATTGCATCAACGCCTTGTCCTCCTGCATACGCGAACTTTCGCCACCCGCGAGAATGATGCCTGTGAGTTGTTCTTTATTCAACCGTGGTGAGGACTTTTTGCAATGTGATCTTTGTGCTTTTGCTCATAGGTTGATGACTTTTTGGGTCGATATGATTGTATGGAATGAGCGAATTTGTCTCAGGAAAATACGCGCCAATATTCCCCTGGGGCAGCTCATACGGAATCACAAGAAACTTTTTTGCCGTGCGGATCTTGCCGTCATAATTGCTAAAAAGATCTACTGTATCTAATTTTTGTAAATCGTGATCATGCATGTCTTTTTCATTCATAAATATCACGCGGCGTTCATTGTAAATCCCGCGATAACGATCGTCAAGACCATAGATCGTGGTGTTAAATTGATCATGCGACCGGAATGTGAACAGCAAGAATTCGTCTGGCTTAAGATTGTGTTCAGCCGGTTTGGTAACCGTGAACTGCGCTTTGCCGTGCGGCAACATGCTAAAGTCTAACTCGCGAGCGCTATTGGGTAAATAATAGCCAAAACCTTTAGAGCGTTCATTTGTGTTTTCAAAGCCCTTTACCGTCTTGTCTATATAATCGCGAATGAGGTCATAATCATGCGCTAGAATTTTCCAAGGCACCGGATGAGAACCATTAAAATAAGCATCTGCCATCATGCCGATAATATCGGGTTCGCTTTTGATCTTGCCAGAAGCAGGTTTTAAAAGTCCGTGACTTTGACGCACTTTTCCCGTGCTGCTCTCCATGGTAAGATATTGCAATTTCCCGTTTTGATTGTCTTTTTCAGAGCGGCCAAACGTAGGCAGGATCAATGCTGTTTTTCCAGTAATAAGATGTCCACGATTTAATTTTGTGCTGATCTGGACGGTGAGATCACAATTCTCTATGGCTTCGGCGGTATATTCTGTATCGGCGGCAGCCATCACAAAATTTCCTCCTAGGCACATAAAGACTTTAGTTTTTCCTTGATGCATCGCTGGGATAGCTTCCATCACATCATAACCGGGTTTTGTAGGTGGGTCAAAGCCCAAATGTTCTTTGATACGCGCGTTAAAATCTTCTTTTACAAAATGCATGATTCCCACCGTGCGATCGCCTTGCACGTTGCTATGGCCGCGCACTGGGAAAGTTCCCGTAAATGGTTTGCCTATCGCACCTTTAAGCAAAATTAGATTTACATATTCTTGAATGGTTTCTACGCCATTTTTATGTTGCGTGAGTCCCATGGCCCAGCATACAACGATCTTAGATTTCTTTGAAAGTAAAGCGACAACTTTATTAATGTCAGACTCAGAAACTCCTGTCCTGCTCAGTAGATCCTCGCTACTGTAATTTTCCAAGTCAGCGATAAATTCATCATAACCGTGGGTGTATTTAGCAATAAACTCATGATCAAAAACTTTACCCGAACCTTCATCAAGCAGCGCCAGTTTCTTTAAAATGAGTTTCATCAAGGCGATGTCTTCATTCACCTTTACAGGTAAATGGATGTCGGCGATATTTGTGCCACTGCCCAGCATGTCGCCCACTTTTTGTGGATTCTTAAAATTAATAAGTCCGGTTTCTGCAAGCGGATTGATGCTTATAATTGTCCCGCCATTTCTCTTGCATTTTTCAAGTGCGGTAAGCATGCGAGGATGATTCGTTCCGGGGTTTTGCCCTGCGACGATCACGACTTCGGCTTCATAAAGATCTTCCATTTTTGCAGATCCTTTTCCTATTCCTAAGGTTTCAGAGAGCGCCGTTCCGCTAGATTCGTGACACATGTTTGAACAGTCGGGCATGTTGTTTGTGCCCACCGCTCGCGCAAACATACCGTATAAAAATGCGGCCTCGTTGCTTGATCTTCCTGAAGTATAAAACGTGGCTTCGTCTGGGCTAGACATTGCTTTTAAGTTTTTCGCTATAAGCGAAAATGCCTCCTCCCATGCTATTTTTTCATAGTGCAATTTTCCCTCGCGCAACACCAGTGGCTCTGTGATCCTCCCGAATTTGTTCAATTCAAAATCAGAAAGCTGCGACAATTCCTCCACCGAATGTTTGCTGAAAAACTCGCCATCTATATGTTTTGTAGTCGCTTCATCGGCCAGCGCTTTTGCACCATTCTCACAGTATTCGGCAATTTTTGAAGGATTTTCGGGAACCGGCCACGCACAACTAGGGCAGCGAAAACCATCTTCCTGATTCATTTTAAAAAGCGCTTTTGTAGATCTAAAAACGCCCATTTCTTTAAAAGTATGTTGCAACGTCTGGTTGATCGCTTTAAATCCGGCGGCGGTGCGCACGGGTTTATCAATGCGCATGTCTGGATTAAATTCAATTTTACCGGTGCGCGAAACGTTGCGTTTAAAGGGAGTGCTCATAATCTAACAAAAATTCAATGATGTTAAATTACGGTTTTGATGCCTTACGGCGAAAATGCTGCCGCTAAAAGGGTGTTAAACTTGGAGTAAGATTTTTGTCGAAAGCCAGATAAATAAAGCGTTTTTACTGATCTTGAAGTTCGTAGGTGACGTAAGAGAATTTTGTGCCGTCAGGATTCCAAGAAGGTACATTGATCGTCCCTTGACCACCAAAAAACTCTTCTGTGAGATCAGTGATTTTCTTAGTTTGAAGGTCTAGAAGGCGCAGTTTTACTTGCCTGCCAAAGGGATGTTGCTGCTCCTGATCTTCAATATATGTGATGATTACGGCAACTTTATTGTTAGGATTTATGTGTGCAAACCAGTTAGAATGCGCGTCAAAAGTCATTTGCTCTTTTGCCGTGCCGTCTGATTTCATTCGCCAAATTTGCATCATCCCGCTGCGGTAAGAATTGAAGTAAATAAACTTACCGTCTGGCGAATATTCTGGCCCATCATCCAGACCTTCTGCGGTGGTTAAGCGTATTTCTTCACCGCCGTTCACGCTCATTTTGTAAACGTCATAATTTTCATTTCGGGGAGCGCAATACACAATGAATTTACCGTCTGGTGAGACACCGTGCCAATAAGATGGAGAAGCTGGTGTGATCAATTGCGGCTTACCGCCATTGCCCGGAACTTTAAAAATATACGAGCCGCCGTTCTCTGCTGTGCCGCTTGAGATAAAGAGTGTTCTGCCATCAAAGGAGAAGCCGTGATCGTTATTGGCTTTGTTCAATTTTCCTGTGTTGAATTTTCCTAGTTTTTTGCCTTGCGGCGAAATTTTCTCTAACTCGCCATTGCTGTTAATCAAAAGAAATTTTCCGTCTGGAGACCAGTTTGGCGCTTCAAAGTGTCGTTCTTCTTCTAGGATTTTTGTTGAGGTTTTAGACTCCAGATCATAAATATGTAATGAACTAATTACCGTTTTACCTTCTGGAACTTGAGCAAAAACGGGAATGGAAATTAGAAGAAATAAAAATTTTAAGCGCTTCATGAAAGATATCGACTAGTGATTTTATGAAGATACAGGAATAAATTTTCAGGAGCAAATGAGGTTTGGAACTGAAAAAAGCTCAGAAATGGCAAGATTATAAAATGATGTATTGCTGCTGAAACGCTGCTTTGGGTGAAGTAAAGTTGGCTGTTTATAAAATCTCAGACCGATAAGAGGATGACTTGAGAACTTTTGGCGAAAGCCAAAACAGGTTAATTGTGAGTGGTTTAAAAACAAAAAACCCGAGAAAAAATCTCGGGTTTTTAAAGTGGTACCTCCAGGAATCGAACCAGGGACACACGGATTTTCAGTCCGTTGCTCTACCAACTGAGCTAAGGTACCTCGCTAAAGCGGCTGCAAATATAAAAGCTTATTTCAAACTGCACAACACAAATTGAAAAATGTTCAATTTATTTTTAATCCTTTTTTCTAAATCGTTGATTCTACACGCTTATCAATTTGTATTTTTGCCATCCATTTTAAAAAACCTGATGAATCTAGCTGTTGACATAGGCAATACTCAAGTAAAACTTGGCGTTTTTGACGGTGAGGAGATGATCTTGCAGCGTCCGGTGCATGCAAATGAATTTGATGAAGCGTTAGATCTTATTCTTAAAACGCACAATATCAGACAAACCATAATTTGTGCCACAGGAAATTCTGAAAAAATTGCCACATCGATAAAAGATAGAGGTCTTTCAGTTAGCGTTCTGGATCAGAAAACTCCTGTTCCTTTTAAAAATTTATACGAAACTCCGCAAACCCTAGGCGTTGACAGGATAGCTTTAATGGCTGGCGCGGCGCATAAATTTGCTGGAAGTAACGTTCTTGTGATCGATGCAGGCACGTGTATAACGTATGATTTTTTAAATAAGCAAAATGAATATCTGGGTGGAGCGATCGCGCCGGGAGTGAGTATGCGTTACAAAGCGATGCACGAGTTTACGCATGCGCTGCCTTTATTGTCTTTCACTAAGAGCGAAAAACCCTATGGTGCAAATACGCAACAAGCGATGCACGCCGGAGTTTTTACTGGTCTTATTGCAGAGATAGATGCGCAAATGGACTGGTATAAGAGCAATTATGAAAGGCTGAAAATAGTTTTAACAGGTGGGGATGTTCAATTTTTGTCCAACTCCCTAAAAAATGACATCTTTGCGGACTCAAATTTTCTCCTGCAAGGATTGAATTACATATTATTATTCAATACACATCAATGATAAAAAAAATTGTAACGGTGCTGGTTTTCTTTGTGGCAGCCGTAGGTTTAGCACAAGAAGGAAACTCTTCTCCGTATTCATATTATGGCATAGGTCTTCAAAGTTTTAAAGGAACTATTGAAAATCAGTCAATGGGTGGTTTAAGTACATTGGGAGATAGTATTCACCTTAATCTTAATAACCCAGCTGGTTATGGCGCTTTGAAGCTTACAAACTTTGCTTTGGCGGTAAGCCATAAAGAAGCATCTCTTAAAAGTTCTACAGATAATGGGGATGCAGCTTCAACAACATTTGATTATTTAGCATTAGGTTTTCCGCTATCTGATAAAGTTGGTGCTGGTTTTGGTCTTGTGCCTTATACATCTACAGATTATAAAGTAGCAAATGAGACTGACGACGCTTACACCATGTTTACTGGTAGAGGTGGATTGAATAGAGCATTTTTGTCTGCAGGGTATGAGATCTTTAAAGGTGTTAGAATTGGAGCTTCTGCAAACTATAACTTCGGGAATGTGAGACAAGAAGCTGTGCGCGATGATAATGCGGTGACTTATGGTGTGAGAGAGATCAACCGTTCAGACTTGATGGGTTTTTCATACGATCTAGGATTTCAGCTTGAGCAGAATATAGGTAATAATCTTTTGCTTTATGGAAGCGCAAGCTATACTCCAGCAGCTACTTTAAATTCAGAAAATGAAAGAGATCTTGAGACTGTTGTGGTTTCAAGAACAGATAATTCAGTGCTTTCGGTAGATGAGCATATTGATGTTCAATTGCCAGAAAGTGACTTTACTTTGCCTATGGCTTACGACGTGAGTTTAGGTTTTGGGAAGAAAAATAAATGGTTTTTAGGTGGTGCTTATGGGTATCAGGATGCTAAAAATTCATCAGAATTTGTGTATTCTGATGAAAATGTAAGCTACCAAGAATCATTGTCATATAGAGCAGGCGGTTATTTTGTGCCAAAATTCAATTCTATTTCAAGTTATTGGGAAAGAGTGACCTATAGAGCGGGATTTAGATATGAAGATACCGGTTTGATGGTTAATAATACAGGTATTTCAGAGTTTGGCATATCTTTTGGATTAGGTTTACCACTACCAAGAACTTTCAGTAATGCAAACTTGATGTTTGAATATGGAAAGCGCGGTACGACAGAGTCTAATCTTATTGAAGAAAACTTTTTTAGGGTAGGACTTAGTCTTTCGCTTAACGCGAAATGGTTTGAACCATTTAAATTTAATTAAAATTGCTAATATTGCCTATAAACCCATAAAATGATGATGAAAGCTAAATTAACACTATTGATCGTTGCGCTTTTTGCAGGAGTGACTGTCCTGAATGCACAGGCTTCGCAAGAGTGTGTTACTAAAATGTCTATTTTCTCTGAGCATGCTAAAGTGAAAAACTATGATGCAGCTTACGAGCCATTCATGCAATTGCGTAAAGATTGCCCAAAGGTTTCTTATGCGTTATTTCAGTATGGAGAAAGAGTACTAAAACATAAAATCGAGAACGCTCCGGCTGCTGAGAAAAAAGCATTTGTGGACGATCTTGCAAAAATGTACGAGGAGAAGAAAGCAAACTATCCTTCTAAAACTAAAACAGGGGATGATCTTGCAGAGCTTGGTCTTGTAATGTATGAGAATAAAATTGGTACGACTCAAGAGCAGTATGACCAATTCAAAAAAGCATGGGAGGCCGATGCTGAAACATTTACCAATGCAAAAGCACTATATGTGTATTTTGTAGAGGCTGTTCAGTTGCAGGAATCTGGAAATATTGATCTTCAGGAAGTTTTTGATCTATATGATGCATTAACTGGTAAAGTAACTGATGAGCAGAACAATTATGCAAAGCGTCTTGATCCAATTCTTGAAAAAGAAGAAAACGGAACAAAACTTACTTCTGACGAAGCTAAACTAAAAAAGATCGCATCTGCTAACTTAGAGAACTATTCTAAGATCGTTGCAGGTATGAACAAGGCACTTGGTGATCTTGCTGACTGTGATCGTTTAGTTCCTTTCTATGAGAAATCATACGAAGAGAAGAAAGAAGATGTAGCTTGGGTTAAGGGAGCTGCAGGCCGTCTAGTTGCAAAAGATTGTAAAGGCAGCGAACTTTTTGTGAAGTTGGTTGAGCAACTTAATACACTTGAGCCTTCACCTGAAACTTCTTATTACTTAGGTCAGCTTGCTGAGCAAAAGGGTGATAAGTCAAAAGCTCTTGAATATTACCTAGAGTCGGCAGAGCGTCAAACAGATCCTACCAAGAAGGCTAGAGTACTTTATAGTATAGGTAAAAGTTATCAAGATAAAGGAAGCTATAGCAATGCAAGAAAATTCTATCTTGATGCTGTGAAAGCTCAACCATCTTTTGGAGCAGTTTACTTACAAATCGCAAAAATGTATGCTGATAGTGCAAACAACTGTGGTACTACTGTTTTTGAAAAACGTGCTGTGTATTGGAAAGCTGCCGAGACTGCGGCGAGAGCTGGTCAAATTGATCCTTCTCTTTCTAGTACTGCAAACCAAACTGCAGCTAGCTACAGAGGTTATGCTCCAGACAAGTCAATGATCTTTAGCGAGAACATGGCAGGTAAGAAAGTAACGTTCAAATGTTGGATAGGTGGTAGCGTAATGGTGCCTAATCTATAATTGAGAACAAAGAATAAACATATAGTTTTATACTGGGTCACGGCAATAGCCGTGACCTTGTTTTTAGGGTGTAAGGATGCTTCAGGCGATCTTCAGCGCTTTAATAAAAAAGCTGATGGTCCTTCATCTGAAGGTGAAGGCATCGTTTTGCGCTATACAGATTCTGGTAAAGTGGTCGCTACATTAGTAACGCCTTTCATGGAAGATTTTGGTTTAGAAGATTACCCATATCAAGAATTTCCTGATGGTGTAGATGTGACTTTTGTAGATTCAGATGGTAAGGAGAATTTTGTTACAGCAGATTATGCAAAGCACTACAAAACCACAGGGCTAATCGATCTTAGAAAAAATGTAGTCGTTATCATGAGTGATTCTACAAAGCTCACGACAGACAAGCTCTTCTGGGATCAAAAGAACAAATGGATTTTCACGAACGAACCATACACAGTAAACTTTCCTGAAGATGATTCATTCAACAAAGGTGTAGGTTTTGAAAGCAGTGAAGACTTTAAAAATTTTCTATCTTTAAATAATCAGAGTAGGATGTATGTTGAGCAAAAAGCTGAGCAAAAAGCTGAGCAAACACAAGACAGTATACAATGAAAAAGTTTGTAAAATTTATAGAATACGCATATTTATTATTCGCTCTTCTTTTTGTGGGCGAAGCGATCAGAATTTGGAATTCTGAACCTAGCAGAGCTTACTTATCTCTGTTTTTTGTTGCGCTTGCTCTGGGGATGTTCTTTTTTAAAAGGCATTTTAGAAAAAAGTATGAACAACAGAATAATCCCTAATTTGTGGAAACCGAGATCATAATAATTGTAATATCTCTTATTCTTTCTGCATTCTTCTCTGGGATGGAGATCGCTTATGTTTCCTCAAACAAGATCCATATTGAGATAGAAAAAAAGCAAGGAGACCTTCTCGCAAAGGTGCTTACTTTGCTTACGCGAAAACCCTCCAGATTTATTGCAACCATGCTCGTGGGTAATAACCTTGCTCTCGTAGTATATGGTTATTTTATGGGTGATATTCTGCAAGGATGGGTTGAAGGAACTCAGTTTCAATATGAATGGATCAATACGCTTTTTGAAGAATTTGGTTTGCTTACTCAAACCATAATTTCTACACTAGTTATTTTGCTTACCGCAGAATTTCTTCCCAAGGTGTTCTTCCAGATCTATGCAAATACGCTACTTAAATTTTTTGCGATCCCGGCGTATTTCTTTTATGTGATCTTTGGTTTTATATCAAATTTTATCATTTGGATCTCAGACAAAGTTTTAAAACGCTTCTTTAAAACCGAAGGAGATGAAGTGCAACTAGCTTTTAGTAAAGTAGAACTTGGTAATTATATTTCTGAGCAGATGGAAGCTGTGGAGACACATGATGAGCTCGACACCGAGATACAGATCTTTCAAAATGCATTAGAATTTTCAGAAGTGAAATCACGAGAGGTGATGATACCGCGTACGGAGATGATCGCTGTTGATAAGGAATCAAAACCCGCTGAAATAAGCAAACTTTTTACAGATACCGGTCTTTCTAAGATCTTGATCTTTCAGGAGTCTATTGATGATATTATAGGTTATGTGCATTCTTTTGAGTTATTTAAAAAACCAAAAGACATAACAGAGGTGCTAATGCCTGTGATCTTTGTGCCTGAGACTATGCTGGTGAAAGACGTTTTAAATATTCTTATTAAAAAACGTAAAAGTATCGCTGTCGTCATAGACGAATACGGTGGAACAAGCGGTATGATGACGGTAGAGGATATTGTTGAAGAGCTTTTTGGTGAAATTGAGGATGAGCACGATAGCATTGAGCTTATTGAAGAAGATCTAGGAGAAGGTACTTTTAAATTTTCGGCGAGACTTGAGGTAGATTATATCAATGAGAATTATAAACTTGATCTTCCAGAGAGCGAGAATTTTGAAACCCTAGGCGGACTCATCGTGAATCATACAGAGGGAATTCCGCAGGAAAATGATATGGTAGAAATTGAAGGTTTTCAGTTTCATATTCTACAGGTTTCAAATACTAAGATCGACCTTGTGCAGGTGCGTGTCACAAAAGAAGACTAGCTATTTTGCACTTTCCTGGTTTTTTGGCTTTTTCAGATTTTGTTTTTCGCTTTAAAATGGTATTTTCGCCCTCCAATTCTAAATTTTAGGATTTATTTTAGAGGGTCATAGTAGTTTTGGCCTTGAGCCTTTAAAAACAGCCTTTGTGGCGTTTTAATATAATTATTTTTAAGAAGTAAGATGGCAATTTTAAGTAAGATTAGACAACGTTCTATTTTTCTGATCGCGATCATCGCATTGGCACTTTTTGCCTTTGTATTGACAGATGTGATCAAAAATGGTGGTTTATCAACGGGTAAATCTCAGCGTATCGTAGGTACGGTAAATGATGATGATCTTTCTCAGCAAGAGTTTGCTGAAAAGGTTGAGGTAGCAAGAAATCGCTATGGTCGTGGTTTTACAACTACGCAGGCTGTAAATCAAGTGTGGGAGCAGGAAGTGCGCAGAATCGTACTTGAAGATCAGTATGATGAACTTGGGATCACTATAGAAGGTGACCGTGTAGGTTCTATCATTCAAGATGCTCTTCAGGATAATCCTAACTTTCAGGACGCAGATGGTAACTACAGCCAGGCAAAGGTTAATGAGTATATCGCGTCTATTAGAAGTAATCCAGATCAATCTGCTTACAATAGCTGGGTAGATTATGAGAATACTCTTGCTAAAAATGAGATGCAAAACATTTACTTTAACTTGATAAAAGCTGGTCTTAACTCTACGTATCAAGAAGGAGAAATGGCTTATGGTTATGAGAACAACACTCGTGATATAGAGTATGTTCAAATTCCTTATACTAGCATTAGCGACGAAGATGTAAATGTGTCTAAAGAAGATATCAAAAAATACATCAACGAGCATAAAGAAGATTTTAAAACTGATGCTAAGCGTAGTCTTCGTTTTGTTCAGTTTGAAGAAACTCCTACTCAAAATGACGAGAACGAGATCAAAGCTCAAGTTGAGTCATTGCTATCAGAGAGAGTAGATGAGAGATTTCAAGATACGCTACCTTCTTTCGCAGAAGCGAAAGACATCCCAGCTTTTGTAGCTGAAAATAGTGATATCAATTATGTAGATCGTTATTTCTTTAAAGATGAATTACCTGCAGCTACTAGAGATAGTTTGTATGCGATGAACGAAGGTGATGTTTATGGTCCTTATAAGGATAATGGTTACTGGAAGCTATCAAAAATGGTTTCTGTAAAGCAATTGCCAGATAGCGTTAAAGCTTCTCACATTTTGCTAGTTTATAGTGGTCTTCCTAATGCAGGTGCTGAAACTCGTTCTAAGGCTGACGCCAAAAAACTTGCTGATAGTCTTGCAGGTGTGATCAAGAGCAATCCTTCCAAATTAGCTGAGCTAGCTCCAGAATATTCTGCAGATGGTGGAAGCCGTGAAAAAGGTGGTGAGCTAGGTTACGCTACAAAGAATACATATGTGAAGCCATTCTCTGATTTTGTTTTTGAAAACAAAACTGGTGAAGTAGGTGTTGTGGAATCTAACTACGGTTACCACGTGATCAGAATTGAAGATCAAAAGAACCCTCAGCGTGCGGTTAAAGTTGCAACTGTGGCAAAAGCTATTGAGCCTTCACAAAACACAATTGATGCTACGTTTACAAAAGCTACTAAGTTTGAGATGGCTGTAAACAAAGACAAAGAGAACTTTGGTGCTATCGCAAAAGATAGCTCGTATACTGTGCGTCCTGTGAACAACATCGGTGCGATGGACGAAACTTTGCCAGGTCAAGGTGCGCAGCGTGATTTGATCCGTTGGGCCTTTGAAGAAGATACTAAAGTAGGTACGATCAAGAGATTCCCAGTTGAAAACGGTTTCCTAGTAGTTCAACTTACTGAGAAGGTTGAAAAAGGAACTCAATCTGTAGATGATGTTGCTGCTTCTGTAACGCCGCTTGTGCGTAAGGACAAGAAAGCAAAAATGATCATGGATAAAATCTCTGGTTCTGACCTTAATGCAATAGCTAGCGCAAATAATACTTCAGTGCAAACTGCAAGTGCGCTTAACCTTGCAACTCCTACTATCGCTGGTGCTGGTAGAGAGCCTAAGGTAATGGGTAAAGTTTTTGGTCTTGAAGAAGGAACTGTAAGCCAACCTATCAAAGGAGATAAAGGTGTTTATCTAGTCAAAGTTACTAAGGTAAGTGCAGCTCAAGAGATGGAGAGCTACGCTAGCTTCTCATTACAAAAATCTAATGCAGATAGAGCTTTAGCAAACAACCGCATTGTTGTTGCGCTTAAAGACGCTGCAGAGATAGAAGATAACAGAGCGACTTTCTATTAATAGAAAACGCTTTAAAGCATAAAAAATCCCATTCGCTTAGCGGATGGGATTTTTTTTATTTCTTCATTTCCATGAAAGGGACTATGGTTTGATACCCATGTCTTTTAAAATACTCCAGAGCGTCGTGTCTTGTGGCAAGGATGAAATCACCACCCCAAGCTCCTAAACTTTTAATAGCGCCGTTATAATCCTTAAAAAGGCGTTCTTTGATCGGTTGAATATTCAGGAGGGTAGAAGTTATCATTTCGTGCTCTACGATTAAATTCTCAAAGTCTGATAAAGTATCGCAGGCTTGCATTTTGCGACCTATTGCAGAGATTTGCTCAATTGCAGTAATTAGACGTTCCTTGGGTTGCTGGCGATAATAAGCGATTCCCTCGCGGCTGTTCATCTTTTGATTAAGATGAATAAAATATAATTCGTCAGCAAACGATGGAAAGAAAGTAGTTTCCTTAACGATTGGCTCGCCATTAACTTTAGTGTAGAAAATGGCATTGTCATTACCTGCGCAAGCAATATCATAACCGCTTCCGCCAAAGGTGAGATCAAGAAGCTGGAAGGCATTTACTTCAGCCCAACTTGCGATATTATTGATCAAGGTAGAAGAAGAACCTAGCCCCCAGAATTGCGGGAACTCTAGTTTTGTTTTAATGTTTATCCCTTTTTCTTCGGTAAGAAATTGAGGGTTTAATTTTTTGGCTGCAGCCAAAATCTGAATCAAGCGCTCTCTCGCATCCTGCGGTTTCTGGTCAATATCCCAGTTTTTTATTTCGGCGAAAGCCAGATCAAAATCCAACCATAATTCACCTGAATCTTTAAAACTCTTCCAAGAAATAGTGTCTTTTTCTGCGTTTTCTACAGTGAGTGATTGTCCTTTTTTTGTTGGGATCGCGAGTGCATCTGCGCCATCAAGAACAACATATTCACCGCTTATAAGGAGTTTGCCATTGCTGCGAAAATGCTTTTTCATCCTTAATTTCTCAAGGTGTTAAGTAAATTTTCAACACTGCTGAAGCTTACTTTGTTTGTTTTAAAATGCTCAACTGCATTGGCTTTTTCCTCATTTGTTGCGCCTAGTTGATTCAAGATATTCATAAGGTGCATTTTCATGTGACCTTTTTGAATTCCGGTAGTGGTGAGTGATTTTACCGCGGCAAAATTCTGTGCCAAACCTGCAACGGCAACAATCTGCATCAATTCTTTAGCAGATGGATTGCCTAGCATTTGCATATTCACTTTAACCAGCGGATGCAATTTTGTAAGTCCGCCCACGGTGCCCAGCGCTAAAGGAATCTCGATCCAAAAATGAAAAACACCATCTTCTATTTTTGCATCGGTAAGGCTGCTGTAATGACCGTCTTTTGCGGCATAAGCATGCACGACAGCCTCGATGGCTCTAAAGTCATTGCCAGTAGCGAGAATCACGGCGTCAATGCCATTCATCACGCCTTTATTGTGCGTTACGGCACGATAAGGTTCAACTTTTGCGATCTTAACCGCTTCTGTAAATTTCTTTGCAAAAAGTTCTGGAGCGATATCTGTACCTTCTTTAAGTGCTTCAACAGGGCAACTAACGCTTGCTCTCACGCGACAATTAGGAACGTAGTTTGAAAGAATACTCATGATCACCATAAGCGTTTCTTCGCCATTAAAATGAGCGTTAAACTCTCTCTCAAGCGTGCTTGCAAATTGTTCTAAACAAGAGTTTATGAAGTTAGCGCCCATTGCATCTAGCGTTTCAAAGGTGCAATGCAGTTGATAATAATTAGGCAGTTTATCAGTCTTGTCTCTAAGCTGAATATCAAGAATTCCGCCGCCGCGCGCTTGCATTTTTTCGGTTAACGAGGATGCATCAGCTAGAAGAACTGGTTTTATTTTTTCAAAAAATCTTTCAAGTTTCTCATAAGCTCCAGAAAACTCAAAGTGAACATGACCTATTTTTTCTGTGCTTATTACTTTGGCTTTAAAGCCACCACGCTCCATCCAGAATTTTGCAGCCTTGCTCGCAGCTGCGACCACACTACTTTCTTCAATTACCATTGGGATGGCGTAAGGTGTGTCATTAATGACAAAGTTTGGCGCAATGCCTAGCGGTAAGTAAAAATTAGAGATCGTATTCTCAATAAATTCGTCATGCAATTGCTGCAATTGCGAATTGTCGTTCCAATACTGAGTAAGGATTTTTTCGGCTTCTTTGCTATCATCCAGATAGTTTGCGGTAAGCCAATTTATTTTTTCTTGCTTGGATAATTTTGAGAATCCCTGTACGATTTTTTGCATTGTATGTGTAAAAAATTACAAGGGGTAAAGATACTTATTTTAGGTTTCCTTGCGGTGAAAAGCCTAAGCTGATAAAAAATGCTGAAAAATGGCACTATCATTGAGGATGTTACGCTATTTAACAGCAAATCCGCCTATTTTTCAGTTAAATTTTAGTAAAATTGGCGGACACTTCACAAGCGTTGAAATTTTATGAAAATAAAGACTTTTCTTGTTGTTGCCTTTCTTGCAGCAACTCTTAGCGTTACAGCACAAGATAAAAAAATCACATTAGAAGAAATCTGGGGCGGGACTTTCCGTATGGAATATCTTGACAGATTGCATTCGCTGTCTAATGGTAAAGAGTACAGCGTGCTCAATACAGATAGAAATACACGCACACGTTCTATAGACGTGTACAGCTACAAAACCGGTGAGAAGGTGAGAACGCTGCTTAACAGCGCAGACCTTGACGGTATCAGCAACTTTTTGAGCTATAGCTTTAGCCCTAATGAAGACAAAATTTTATTGAGTACAAAACTTAGATCTATTTACCGTAGATCTTCGTTAGGAGAGTATTATGTTTTTGACTTAAAGTCAAAAGAACTTACAAAGGTTGCTGACGAGATGATCCAGGAACCTACCTTTTCTCCGGATGCTTCAAAAATGGCTTACGGTCTTGATAACAATATTTTTGTGAAAGATCTTATGACCGGTGAAACAACTCAGATCACCAATGACGGCGAAAAGAACAAGATCATAAACGGTATCACAGACTGGGTTTATGAAGAAGAATTTGCATTTGTAAGAGCTTTTGATTGGAATGCAGATGGCGACAAGATCGCTTACATTCGTTTTGATGAAACAGAAGTTCCAGAATTTTCTATGGATGTTTTTGGTTCAGATCTTTACCCTTCAGAAGATGTTTTTAAATATCCTAAGGCTGGCGAGAACAATTCAAAGGTTAGCCTTTTTGTATATGATCTTGATAACGCTTCTGCGAAAGAAGTTGATCTATCAGGAATCGAGAATTACTACATCCCAAGAATAGAGTGGACTAAAGATGCAGATGTTTTAAGTATTCAAACCACAAACCGTAAGCAGAATAAGCTTAATCTTGTTTTTGTAGATGGTGATTCGCTTGAAGCGAAAACCGTACTGACAGATACAGACGATGCGTATGTAGATGTAACATTTAACCTCACATTTTTAGAAGATAACAGCTTTATCTGGACAAGTGAAAAAGACGGTTGGAATCATATTTATCACTATGATGAAGATGGTAAATTAAAAGATCAAGTAACATCTGGAGATTGGGAAGTAACTCAATACTACGGTTACGATGATAAATCTGGAAGAATTATCTATCAGAGTTCTGAGAATGGTTCAATAAACAGAGGAGTTTATTCTATCAAACTTAACGGAAAAAGTAAAAAAGAACTATCTGTAGAAGAAGGTACAAATGATGCCGACTTCAGCGCAGATTTCACTTATTACATCAATAGCTACTCTAGTGCAGAAACTCCTTATGTTTTCACCTTGCACACGGCAAAAGATGGTAAGCTAGTAAGAAAGATAAAAGACAATCAAGGTTTAAAAGATCAACTTGCTGAGTACAAAACTTCAGAAAAGGAATTCTTCACTTTGCCTATCGCAGGAGAAGAATTAAATGCATGGATGATCAAGCCTGCAGATTTTGACGAAAGTAAAGAGTATCCTGTATTTATGACTCAGTATTCAGGACCAGGTTCTCAGAGTGTAGCAAACAGTTGGGGTGGCTCTAATGATTATTGGTTCCAGATGTTAGCACAAGATGGATATATCATTGTTTGTGTAGATCCACGCGGTACAGGTCTTAAAGGCCGTGACTTTAAGAAAGTGACTCAGCTAGAACTAGGTAAATATGAAGTGCAAGATCAGACCGCTGCTGCAAAATTACTAGGAGAGCGTTCTTATATTGATGCAGATCGTATAGGTATCTGGGGATGGAGCTACGGAGGTTTTATGAGTAGTAACTGTCTTTTCCAGTCACCAGATACTTTTGCAATGGCTATCGCAGTTGCACCAGTTACAAGTTGGAGATTTTATGACTCGATCTACACAGAGCGTTACATGACAACTCCACAAGAAAATGCTGGCGGTTATGATAACAATTCGCCATTAAGTCATGTAAACGGTTTAGAAGGTAAATTTTTATTAGTGCATGGTAGCGCAGATGATAACGTGCATTTTCAAAATACAATGCGCTTAGTAGAAGCATTAGTTCAGGCAAATAAGCAATTTGACTGGGCGATCTATCCAGATAAAAATCACGGTATCTACGGTGGAAACACAAGACTTCATTTGTACACTAAGATGACAAACTTCATCAAGGAAAATTTATAAAAACCAAAACTCACTTATATGGAATTTAAGTACGGCGGTTCAGCGGTAAATCAAAAAACAGTTCTTGGCCATCCAGTAGGTCTATTTGTATTGTTTTTCACAGAAATGTGGGAACGTTTCTCTTACTATGGGATGCGAGCAATTTTAGTTCTTTTTCTTACGGCCTCTATTATGGATGGCGGTTGGGAATGGACCAGTGAAGATGCCTTAGAATTGTATGGTTTATACACTGGTTTAGTTTATATCACTCCTATCTTAGGAGGTATTATAGCAGATAAGTTATTAGGATATAGACGTGCAGTACTTATAGGAGCTCTTGTGATGACTTTAGGACATGCTTCAATGGCTCTTGAAACAGAATCTACGTTCTATCTAGGACTTAGCTTGTTGATTCTGGGTAATGGTTTGTTTAAGCCGAATATTTCTTCAATTGTTGGACAATTGTATAAAGATGAAGGTAAAGAGAAAGATGCGGGATATACTATATTTTATATGGGTATCAATGCAGGAGCCTTCTTAGGAATTGTGCTTTGTGGTTATATAGGTGAGCAGGTTAGCTGGAGTTTAGGTTTTGGTCTTGCGGGAATTTTTATGTTCTTAGGGCTATTACAATTTCAGTTTGCGCAAAAAATCTTTGGTAAAATAGGATTGAGTAAAAAGCAACTTATAGCTTTTGAAAAGGAAAACCCAGATGATACAGAGGTTATTAAAGAGGAGGAAGTTCCTGCTAAAGTTCGCTGGGATAGAATCTTTGTGATTTTTGTTTTTTCGATATCTACAATATTTTTCTGGTGGGCATTTGAACAGCAAGGAGGTTCTATGACAATTTTTGCTAGAGATTATACAGATAGAACTTTAACTGGTAGTGGAGTTACGATTTTTAATATTGCAAACGCTTTAATCGTGGTTGTGCCGTTGGCAATTGTCACCTACGTTTTACTAAGTATGTTCAAAAGGATCTTTAAACATTATCCACTGTCAAATATTTTCCTCGGATCAAGTTTTGTGATTATTTGGGGTATAGTTATATGGATGCTAATTCAAGAATTATCAAAAGATACTTCAGAGATCAATGCTTCTTGGTTCAGTAGTTTAAATTCTTTATTTATCATTCTATTAGCTCCTTTATTCTCTAAGGTTTGGGAAACAAAGTTTAATCCTTCAGGCCCAGTGAAATTTGGAATTGGTCTTATTTTAGTAGGTTTAGGATTTGCAGGTTTAGCTTATGGAGCAAGCGGTATAGAGCTAGGAGCTTCAACGGCAAGCGTAAGTATCTTCTGGATGATCTTGGCATATTTCTTACATACATCAGGAGAACTTTGTATATCTCCCGTAGGTTTATCATATGTAAGTAAACTTTCGCCAAAAAAACTAGTAGGTTTTATGTTTGGTATCTGGTTTACTTGTACGGCTATTGCAAACGCTCTAGCAGGATTTACTGGTAGCTATATAGATAGAATTAACGAAGAATATGGTATGGCAACATTCTTCCTGATCTTTGCAGGAATTACTGCTACCGTTGGTTTGATTATGATAGCAATCAACAAGCTTCTTGTTAAGAAGATGCACGGAATTCATTAAGGCACAAAGTTTGCCATAATCGAATAAAAATATTATGATGAAAAAACTTCTAGTTTTACTGATTGCTCTTGTAGGAACAACTTTGGCGCAAGGCCAAGAAATAAAATGGATGAGCATCAACGAGGCTCTAGCGGCGCAAAAGAAAAACCCTAAGAAGATCGTGATGGATGTGTACACAAACTGGTGTGGGCCATGTAAAATGATGGACAAGAATACATTTTCTAATGCGGATGTTGCGGCTTACGTAAACGAGAATTTTTATCCGGTGAAGTTTAATGCAGAAGGAAATGAGGAGGTAAAATACATGGATAAAACCTTTAAAAATCCTAATTACGATCCTAAAAAGGCAAACACGCGAAGCGCTCCACATATGTTTACTTATGCGCTGGGAGTTAAGGCGTATCCATCGTTAGTTTATTTTGATGAAGCTGGTCAATATATCGAGGCAATCCCTGGGTATTTACAGCCTAATCAGTTAGAGCTTTATCTTAAACTCATAAGCTCTGACGACTATAAAGACATCACTTCTAAGGAAGCTTGGGAAGAATATCAAGAGAATTTTGAGCCAACTTTCAAGGCAGAATAATTCTTTACTCAATCTTATAAAATCCCTTTTCATACGTGCTATGAAAAGGGATTTTTCTTTTTAAACAAGTCGTTTTCCAACGGTTGATGTACGAGCGGTAATTGCTGCCGTCTGCAATGATCATGGCCTCGGGATAATGATCTATCAGTCTATTTAAATTGATCTTAGGCGAGTTTGTCAGGATGACATAATCAGGTTTAAGATCTTCGATTTTATAAACGCCAGCGCTGTCTATAATTAGTATTTGGCTTTCGCCAAAATGATAATAACTCGATACATTTTCCTGTTGAATAAAGTTAATATCCGTAGCTTCTAGAAAACCATTTATTGTATAATTCTTCTCTGAGATCGAGTCTTCGGAAAAGACACTGAGCGTTTTATTTCTTTTTTCAGCGAGTAAGGTTTGTGTGTTTTGCTGTAATACGTAAAATCCTCTTTCTTTAATTGAGCTTTTTTCAAAGTACAGCGTAGCGAGAAATACAAGTATCCCGATTTGGAAGATCTGTAAATTTCTGGCCGTGCGTTTATGAAGAAAAACCACAAGTGTAAATAAACCGAAATATGCTGCGACAACTAAAGACGGAGACATGTAAATATTCTTCAGTAACATGTCGTCAAAACCAGAGATCCATTTTACAAAATTGTTCATCGATCGGATGATGAACGCATAGCTTTCCGCGAAAGCGGGAAAATCAATATCTGCAACACTTAACAAAAGCAGAAGCATCCCGAGACAAAGAATGATGCCAAGAAACGGAATGATCACCAGATTTGCTACAATAAATAGCGCAGGAAATTGATGAAAATAAAACAAACTCAACGGCAAAACGCCAAGTTGAGCAGAGATCGTCACCGCAAGGATATCGATCAGCAAGTGCTTTAAATGATATAATGGATTCTTAGAATAACGCTCTTTTGAAATCAAAGACCTTACACAGGGCTGCAGTAATAAAATGAATAAAACGGCAAGATAACTCAGCTGAAAACCGACTTGATAGATCAATTTTGGATTGAAGACAAGAAGAATAAAAGCGGAGATCAGCAGCGCATTAATACCAGAATTCTTGCGATTAAATAGTAAACCAATTTCTACCAAAGTAAACATCAACGCTGCCCGCTGAATACTTGGCGATAATCCTGCAATGAATGCAAAACCCCAGATGATCGTGATGATGAGAATGGAGCGAAAAACCCTTATATATTTATAATTCCCAAGGATTTTAAAAAGGCCTTGAAGTAGCAGCAACAATATCCCTACGTGAAGTCCAGAAATCGCTAAAATATGAATCATACCTGCAGCTGCATATTCATCACGAAGCTCTTGTGTGAGTTCTTGCTTTTGGCCCAAAAGCAATGCATTGATCACTGCCCATTCATCGGGTTGCCAGTTGTATTTTGACAATTTGTCGAGAATGTGCTGTCTGGTTTTTGAAGCTAAACCTTTGATCGAATTATGAGTGCTGGGAAGCAGTTCTAAAGATTGATCTAAAGTGATCTGTGCATAGACATCTTGCTTTGCTAAATACTCTTTGTAACTAAACTGATATGGATTTTTAGGAGGTGTGATTTCACGTATTGCGGTGATAATCGTTGCTTGGTCGTCTATGTTTAGGGAGATATTTTCATTTAACGAATCTACAGGTAAGGAAACAAGAATTCTCCCTGAGCTATTGCGATTGTCCACAGTGTTGACCTTTGCGATATACTTCTTGGCGTATGAGTTGGGTTTAAGAACCTCGTCTATCGTGAAAGTGATTTTGTGAACGTCAAACGTTTGCTCAAGATTTAAGTAGTGATCTTTGATATTCTGCGGGTTATGCAGTTGCATAAGGCAGTGGCCTAGCGAGAAGAATAATAGTATCGCTGCCGCGGAAAAAAGCCAGCGTAGCTTTCGCGAAAGCGTAAAATGCATGATCAAAACCCCAAGAAGAATTATCCCTAAAGCAATAAAACTGACTCCTAGATCTTGGGGCAAAAGAGAAGAAGAAACAATTCCTGCGATGAGCGATGGGGTGAGGATCAGAAAAATATAGTTGAGCCCCTTCACTGATTAACGTTTTGTGAATCAGTTAAATGTAGTGAAATTTTTATAAAATGCGTCGCGCTTCTACAAAGGCGTTGTTCCAATAACCTTCATTAAGCGACGAGACGATAACACCGCGGGAAGTGGTGCTATGGATGAAAAGAATTTGGCCCGGCATGATGTCAACCACAAGGCCTACGTGATTGATGTTTCGGGCACTTTTGCCGGTTTTAAAGAATAGCAGATCGCCGATGTTTACATCATTTGGTTTTATCTCTTTCCCTTCTCTCGCCATATCTCGACTAACTCTAGGCAATGCGATATCTTCTTCTAAGAAAGATGTGTACACAAGGCCGCTGCAATCCATGCCCTTTTTTGTGGTGCCGCCGTATTTGTATTTCGTGCCTTGAAATTTCAGGGCATTCTCGGCAACTTTTATGAGTCGGTCATCCTTGGGGGGATCAAATGTAGTTTCCTTAGTTGTGGTAGATGAGCTGTATTTTGAAGCTTTTTTCTTAGCTCCGCATGAGATTATAAAAAGTGATAAAAAGATGATCGCGATCGCTCTATGCATTCTTCTCTTGGCTTTTTATAGATTCAACGATAAGTTGGGCAGTTTTAGTGCTTGCGCCGCGGCCGCCAAGCTTTTTCTCAAGATCCCAATAGTCAATAAACAGCTTAGCTCTAGGATATTCTTTAAGAACATTCTTTAAAGCGGCTTTGAGGCTTTTTTTATTAAAATTATGCTGAATAAGTTCTTTTACAACTTCTTTCTCCATGATAAGGTTAACAAGCGAAATGAAATCAAGATTGATAACGCGTTTTGCGATCTCGTAGCTTATTCTTCCACCTTTATAGCAAACCACTTCAGGAACTTTAAAAAGTGCAGTTTCTAGCGTAGCCGTGCCAGAAGTTACCAGCGCCGCAGATGATAAACTAAGCAAATCATACGTTCTATTCATCACAAGATGTACTTGCTTATTGCCAAGATAAGGAGCATAAAACTCTTTATCTTGACTAGGAGCGCCGGCTACCACAAATTGATAATCAGGGAAATCTTCTGTAATACTTAACATCACATCAAGCATTTTTTGTATTTCCTGTTTTCGGCTTCCTGGTAGCAATGCGATTATTTTGCGCTCGTCAAGATCAAACTCTTTTTTAAAATCCTCTGGGACAACTTGGTTTCTTTCGCTTATAGCGTCAATAAGTGGATGCCCCACAAAGTGTACAGGGAAGTTGTGCTTCTTCTCGTAAAAATCTTTTTCAAACGGTAAGATCACATACATATGATCAATGTCTCGTTTAATGTCTTTGATCCGGCCTTCCTTCCAAGCCCAGATCTGTGGAGAGATATAAAAGTGATTTTGATAGCCTTTGGCTTTAGCCCACTTAGCGATACGCAGATTAAAACCAGGATAATCTACATAGATGATAGCATCAGGAGCGTATTCTTCTATGTCTTTTTTACAGAATTTAAGATTGCGAGTGATGGTGCGCAAGTTCATCACAACCTCTAAGAAACCCATAAACGCAAGGTCACGATAATGCTTCACAAGTGTGCCGCCCACGGCTTGCATGAGATCACCTCCCCAAAATCTAAATTGCGCATCTTCATCTTCTTGAAGAATGGCTTTCATTAGATTAGAGGCGTGTAGATCGCCGCTTGCTTCTCCTGCTATGATGTAATATTTCACGAGTTTTCTTAGCTAATTTTTTCTGGTGGTGAAGTTACTTAAAATTCCCAGGTGTTCAATTCTTTAATGTAGTGATGTGCCGTGAGGTCAAACTGCACCGGCACTACCGAAACATAACCATTTGCCAGCGCCCACTCATCTGTATCTTCGCCTTTGTCTTCGTTTACAAATTTACCCGCAAGCCAGTAATAATCTCTACCCATTGGGTTTGTTCTTTTGTCAAAATCCTCGATCCATTGTGCTTTAGCTTGTCTGCAGATCTTAATTCCTTTGATTTCCTCTGCTGGAAGTTTTGGGAGATTTACATTGAGAACAACGCCATTAGGCAAACCATTTTCAAGAACATTTCTCGTGATTTGCTCTACATATTTTCGGCTTGCGCCAAAATCTGCCTCAAGCGAATAATCTAGCAAAGAGAAACCTATCGCCGGAATACCTTCAACACCGGCTTCAACCGCCGCGCTCATCGTACCGCTATAGATCACGTTGATCGAAGAATTAGAACCATGATTAATTCCGCTTACACAAATATCTGGTTTACGTTTCAAGATCTCTTTGGTTGCGATTTTTACACAATCAGCAGGAGTTCCGCTACAGCTATATTCTTCATGATCTGTATTTTCAGGAAGCTTCACAGGATCGCAATAAATCGTGTCGTTTACCGTTATTGCATGGCCCATTCCGCTCTGCGGACTATCAGGAGCAACAACAACTACTTCACCTATGGTAAGCATAACTTCAATGAGCGTTCTTATGCCAGGAGCAGTGATCCCATCATCGTTAGTGATCAAAATTAGCGGTTTACGGTTTGCCATAATAGAATTGGTTTCTTTGGCTTAAAAATACTAAATTGTACAGCTAAAGTTCGCCGCCCGTTTAACAAATTATTATCGCCAATTTCGGGCATTGGCATGATTTTTAATGTAGATTGCTAGAGAAGATGAAACTCCATACTATTATGATAAAGAATTTTAAAGTAGTAGTGCTTGCACTATTACTATCTGCGGCTTCATGTGGTTTTACAACAAATGATCTTGATGATCCAGGAAAAGATAAATTACTTATAAGTTTAATAAGCTTCGTTCTGGAGCGTGGTCATTATGATCCTAAGGATTTTGATGATGATTTTTCAGAGAAAGTTTATGATGATTATATCAACGCTTTAGATCCATTAAAGAGATATTTCTTGCAAAGCGATATCAATGAGTTTGATGCTTTTAAAGATCAGCTAGATGATCAAATAAGAAATGAAGACATAGCGTTCTTTGATCTTACTTATGAGCGTCTACGTCAAAGAATGGCAGAGTCTAAAGACTTTTATGAAGATATTCTTGCGAAGCCTTTTGACTATACAAAAGACGAGTCTATCAATACAGATTATGACGAGTTAGGCTACGCGAAGAACAAAAAAGAACTAAGAGAGCGTTGGGCACAGCAGCTTAAATTCTCGGCTATTGGTACATTTTTCGACAAGAAAGATGAGCAAAAGAAAATAGCAGAGATGAGAGATGATAAGGAGGCTTCCGCCAAAATTCCTGAGAATGCAGATGAGATCTTAGCTAAGACAGATGAAGCATTAGAGGCAGAAGCACGCGACATCACAAAAACTTCATTGAAGGAATACTTTGAGTTCGCAGCAGAACTTGAAAGAAAGGATTATTTCTCGGTTTACATTAATTCAATTGTAGAAGAATTTGATCCGCATACGTATTATTTAGCGCCTGTAGATAAAGACAGATTTGACATGCAAATGAGCGGACAGTTTCAAGGTATTGGAGCGCGCTTATTGAAGAAAGATAGTAATATTTCGGTTTCTGAAATAATTAGCGGTGGACCAGCATGGAGAAATCAAGAACTTGAAGAAGGAGATATAATTCTTAAAGTAAAACAAGAAGATGAAGAAGCTCCTACAAGTATCGTTGGGATGCGAATTGATGATGCGGTAGAATTGATAAAAGGCCCAAAGGGAACTAAAGTAACTCTTAGTGTTAAGAAGAAGACAGATGGTTCTATCCAGAACATTACAATTACTCGTGACGTTGTTGAGATAGAAGAAACCTATGCAAAATCTAGCACAGTAGAGAAAGATGAAAGAACATACGGTGTGATCAACTTGCCTAAGTTCTACTTTGATATGCAGGATTTTGATCAGCGTAATGCTGCGAGCGATATGAAAAAAGAGATCATCCGCCTTAAAGAACAAGATGTTCAAGGATTGATCATAGATCTTCGTAACAATGGTGGTGGTTCACTTTCAACTGTGGTTGATATCGCAGGATTATTCATCAAAGAAGGTCCTGTTGTTCAGGTAAAATCTAATGGAGAAGACAGTGAGATCCTTAAAGACCGCGATAAAGAAATTCTTTGGGATGGTCCGCTAGTGATTTTAGTAAATGAGATCTCTGCTTCTGCGAGTGAGATTTTGGCTGCAGCCATGCAAGATTACAAAAGAGCTGTGATCATAGGTAGCAAGCAAACCTACGGTAAGGGAACTGTACAAAACGTATACGACCTTAACCGCTGGTTACGTCAAAATGATCTAGGCGACATGGGAGCGTTAAAGATCACTACTCAAAAATTCTACAGAATTAACGGTGGTAGCACGCAGCTAGAAGGTGTGAAGAGTGATGTAGTTGTTCCAGATAAGTATAGCTATATTGACATAGGTGAGAAAGATCTTGATAATCCACTACCTTGGGATAAGATCGATGCGGCAGATTATGATATTTGGGATGGTTATATAGATTATGATCAGACCATAAATAACAGTAAGGCGCGCATGGCAAAGAATGATCAATTGCAGCTTATTGAGCAAAATGCAAAATGGATCAAGTCTAAGCAAGACGATACAACTTGGCCTTTAAATTATCAGGCTTACGCCCAAAAAATGGCTCAAAACGAAGCTGAGGCAAAGCAATTTGATGGCTTAGGAAAGTATAGCAATGGTCTTGACTTTAAATCGCTTCCTTATGAAAAAGAACTTTTTGCTCAAGACACCGTTTTAAAAGAAAAAAGAGAGCGCTGGCATGAAAGTCTTGCAAAAGACGTTTACATGGAAGAGGCTATCAACGTGCTTGAAGACCTTAAGGTAAATAATATTAAAAGAGGTAAAGTAGCAGATATTCGCGACTAATGTCTGCAACTGAAAAGTCATTAACACAATTAGCGCTCCAAAGGTTTAAAAAGAACTTTTGGGGCGTTTTAAGTTTGACGTTTATCGTCCTTTGCGGTATTGTTGCGCTTTTTGCATACGTTTTTGCACCAGATGATTCTCAAAATGCAAATCAAATGCATTTGTCAATTCATTCTAAAAAGCCCGGTTTTACTGTTAAGATGCTCACCGTTCCAGGAGACAAAGATCTTGAACAAGGATTTTTTGAGTCGGCTTTTCTGGGTGAGAAAAATGCGGATACTGAAATTCCAATTCTTTCCTTTGCTATTGATAATGGTGAGGTAACTTATGTTCCCTACAATGAAGAAGGGGACACGAGCCTTTCAAAACCAGTAAAATCAGAATTCTTTAGTGATCAAAGTCTTGCAGGCAGAGACGCTTTCGCGAAAGCGTATATCACAGAAAAAAAATTCATTCTAGGAACTGACAAATACGGTAGAGACCTCCTAAGCCGAATGCTAGTGGGAGCAAGAATTTCTTTTAGTATTGGGTTTGTTGCTGTTATAATTTCGTTGATCATTGGTGTCACTTTAGGGGCAGTCGCTGGCTATTATGGAGGTAAAATTGACGCTGCCATCATGTGGTTGATAAATGTGACTTGGAGCATCCCAACGCTTCTTCTTGTGATCGCGATCACATTAGCGCTTGGTAAAGGATTTTGGCAGGTTTTTATAGCCGTTGGACTCACAATGTGGGTTGAGGTCGCTCGTGTGGTAAGAGGGCAGGTAATTAGCGCTAAGCAGATGCAATATGTTACTGCGGCTAGAGCGCTGGGTTTTGGCGATTGGCGCATAGTTTCTAGACACATTTTGCCCAATATCATGGCGCCTGTTATTGTAATTGCCGCAGCAAATTTCGCTTCAGCGATATTGATAGAAAGTGGCCTGAGTTTTCTAGGAATAGGAGCGCAGCCGCCCACACCTAGTTGGGGAGCGATGATCAAGGATCACTATTCGTATATCATTCTTGGGAAGCCTTATCTGGCGATAATTCCAGGGCTTGCGATCATGAGTCTTGTGATGGCATTTATGCTTTTAGGAAATGCCGTGCGCGACGCTACAGATGTAAAAGGTAGCGCTTAGTTACCATTCGTTCACGCGGTTTGCGTCAAGCTTCACGAAGATGAAAAGTAATATCGTGAATCCCCATAATCCAGATCCTCCGTAGCTGAAAAATGGAAGCGGAATTCCTACCGTAGGTAAAATACCTGTCACCATCCCGATATTTACAAAGAAGTGTATAAAGAGGATGCCGGCAACGCTGTAACCGTATATTCTGCTAAATTGGTTTTTCTGCCTTTCGGTCAAAAAGATAACTCTTAGTATGAGCCCGAGGAAGAGTGCAATTACTAGCGTTGAACCTAGAAATCCCCATTCTTCTCCCACAGTACTGAAAATGTAATCTGTAGATTGTTCAGGTACAAAATCTCCTTGCGTCTGAGTTCCTTGTAAAAAACCACGCCCGGTTAAACCGCCATTACCAATTGCGATCTCACTTTGATATGTGTTGTAGCCCACACTTTGCTGATCTACTTCATTACCTAGAAAAACATTAAATCTATCTCTGTGTCTCTGCTCAAACACGTTATTGAAGATATAATTCACAGAGAAAGTAAATGCGATACACACAATAGGAAGTAGGAAATAATACCGTTTTCCAGTTCGTTTTTTACGGTTTTTTATAAGGAGAATTATTGCAATAGCAACGATCGCAGCTGTCATCCATAGCGGCCCAACTACGAGTGCAAGTATGAATAAGGAAACGCTTATAAGCCCGATGATCAAGTAAATTCCTGAAAGTCCTTCTCTATATAATGGGAAGAAAAATGCGGCGTAAACCATCGCACTTCCAGGGTCTGGTTGAGGTACAATAAAAATTGCAGGTAATGCAATGATCACAAAAGCCCTAAGCTGATGCTGAAATGACTTTACATCAGTTTGAATATCGCTTAGATATTTGGCTAAAGCCAAAGCGGTTGCAGTTTTTGCGAACTCACTGGGTTGTAATGTGAATGATCCAATGGCATACCAACTGGTAGCTCCATTTACATTTTTACCTAAAACGAAAAGTCCTAGGAGTAATACAAGTGCGCCAATGTAAAATATACTGGCAAAGCGCTCAAAGAACTTAGCATCAGTAGATAGCATGACGACTATGAGTACTAAGCTGAATAGTATAAAAATGAACTGCTTAGTATAAAGATTTGAAAGATCAAAAGTTCCGCTTACAGCATCTGCCTCGAGCGACGCTGAGTAAATGTTCAGCCAGCCTATGCCGGCGAGAACAAGAAATAAAACAATCGTGATCCAATCAAAACTTGCTGTAGTGCTTCTACTCGCCATCTGAAGTTATTGTGTTTTCAGAGTTTTGAGAAATATCTTTATCTGCGATCTCCTTTTTTTCAAGTAAGAACTGTCCGCTTATTTTTTTGCCATCATTGATTGGGAAGGGCTTACCGCTTAATGGTTTTTGATATTCATCTTCTAGTGAATTATTCATCACCCAATCTTCAAGATCTGTACGAGTGATCTCACCTTTCATGTATTTTTCGATCATTAGACTGGCGATGCGACCTGCATAGCGAGCTCCCCAGTAACCATTCTCTACAAAAACTGCCAAAGCGATTTGCGGGTTTTCTTTTGGTGCAAACGCAACAAAAATAGAGTGATCTGTAAGCTGTGTTCTGTGGCCATCAATTTTTGTATAGTTCTCGGCTGTTCCAGTCTTACCACAGATCTCAATGCCGGGAATTTGAAGCGTTGAAGCTGTACCGTAATTATAAACGTCGTTCATGCCCTGAACTACGGGTTCAAAGTGTTCTGGATCTATAGTTGTGTGATGCTTGGTTCTAAACGCCTCGCCAATTTCATCCTGACCTTCAATTCCCTTTACAATATGTGGCGTGTAAAACCAACCGCGGTTTGCAATTGCAGCAGCAACATTAGCAAGTTGAATGGGCGTTGTCATCACTTCGCCTTGACCTATTGAATTAGAAATGGTGGCTGTGCTGTACCATTTGTATTTTGGGTATTGATAGGCTCTGTTATAGTATGTGCTATCTGGTATAAAACCAGGTCGACCGTTAGGTAGATCATAGCCAAGGTAATCGCCAAGACCAAAACTTTCTAAATGCTTACGCCAAACTTCTATACCTTCTTGTGGTCTGTCGTATTTTTCGATCACACGACGGTAAACATTTGCAAAATAGGCGTTACAGCTATTCGCAATACCGGGTATCATACTAAGCGGACTAGAGTGGTGGTGGCAACCCAATTTTCTTCCGCGAGAACCATAGAAGTAACCGCCATGACATGCGAAGCTTTCTTTGGTGTTAACCACATCTTCCTGCAGTGCAATGAGTGCATTAAGAGTTTTAAAAGGAGAGCCAGGAGGATATTCGGCTTTTAACCCACGATCGAATAAAGGCTTAGCAATAGAATCGTAATACAAGTTTGTGAAATTGGGAGATCGCTCTCTACCTACAAGCAATGCAGGATCATAATTAGGAGCAGCTACAAGACTTAAGATCTCGCCCGTTTGCGGTTGAATCACAACAATACCTCCGCGTTTGTTTGTCATCAACTTTTCGCCATAGCGTTGTAATTCGCTATCAATTGTAAGCTTTAGATCTTTGCCGGCTTCTGGTAAAGAATCTAATTTGCCTTCTTTATACGAACCAATAACACGGTTAAATTTATCCTTTTGAAAATACTGAACTCCTTTTTTCCCTCTAAGTTCTGCTTCATATTGCTCTTCTACACCTTGGCGACCTATCAACTCACCAGATTGGTAATATGAATTGCGTTTTATATCTCTTTGGTTAACCTCTGCGATGTAGCCAAGAAAGTTTGCGCCAAAGTCGATCTGATAATCTCTCAGCGATCTTTTCTGGATATAAAAACCATCATACTTTCTGATCTTTTCTTGAAGATAAGCATACTCATCTTTAGTAAGCTGAGGTATAACGACAGATGGAAGTCGAGGAGAATACACCTTTGCTTTTGCAAGTCTAGTTTCAAGCTTTTCTCTAGTCATACCTAGAAGTCCGCAGAATTCTAAAGTATCAAATTCTTTAACCTCACGCGGTATCACCATCACATCATAAGACGGCTGATTGCTTACTAGCAAAGTGCCATTTCTATCATAAATATGTCCGCGCTGTGGATAATCGTAAACACGCTTAATGGCGTTATTTTCACTAAGCCTTACGGCGGAAGTGTCTACCACTTGAAGATAGAAAAGTCTGCCGGTCAACAAAAAACCAGAGAGCACAACAACCGAAAAAAGAAGCAATTTTCTCATCTACGCTTAAAGCTAAAAAGAGAGGTAAGAATTAAACACATGATCAAGGTGAATACCCCACAGAACAACGTCTTTTTTAATATATAGATTATATCAGTAACGTTAAAAGTTTCGAGCGCAAATAATATTAAGTGATGTGTTAAAACTAATATCGAAAAGTAGATCAATCGTTGCACCAGCGTAGTGTGCAAAACATTCACCGCATTATATTCATAAGCTACGCCAAAAACCCAACCCAAAACCCAATGTCTCAAGTGAGCGATGATAAGGCAAGCCGCAGCATGCATCCCGCCAGTATTCATAAACATGTCTAGGGTCAAGCCCAAAAGAAATGAGAAAAATAGATACGCAGCTTTATTTTCTGTAATAGGATAAAGCAGAATAAACAGAATGTAAGGATACGGGTTTATGTATTCACCAAAATTGATATGATTGAATATCGCAACCTGTGCAAGGATCAAAACAACAAAGCGCAATATGTTATTTACTAAACTATTGCTCATCTGTAGTGATCGCTTCTAATTCTTGAATTTCATTTTTGTCTAGATTTTCAATGACATAAACGTGACCAATATTTGTCATGTCATTAAAAAGATCAATAGTGATGGTATAGAAATTTTCACTTGCGTCAAGCGAAAAATCACTGATCGTGCCTATGCCAATCCCTTCAGGGAAAATGGTAGACTTTCCTCCTGTAACTATGGTGTCGCCATTTGCTACGGGAGCTTTTTGCTGCACGTCAATTAATTTTACTTTATTAGGGTCGCCGCCATCCCAAACCAAAATCCCAAAATGTCCACTCTTTTTCAGTTTTGCATTAATTTGCGAAGTACTGTTAAGAATGCTTACAACGGTAGAATATCTAGAAGATACTTGATCAATGATACCTACAATACCTTTGCTAGTGATCACACCTTGGTCTTGTGCTACACCAGATTTTCTTCCGCCACGCAGGGTGAGAAAATTGTCTTTAAGATTGTAGTTGTTGTTAATGACTTTTGCAGTGACAAAATGAAATCTTCCGCCTAGTACGGTTGAGTCCTTTTCTCTGTAAAGGCTATCATTTTTTGCATACAGATCATTCCTGAGGTTGTTGTTTTCTTGCAACAATTGCTCATTATGAACTTTAAGATTGAAGTAATTATCAATATTGCTCAAACCGTCATAAATACCGCCGGTGAGAAAATTTGCAGAGTTTACAAACTTGCTACGATGGTAAGTATGCGATTGAATGGTAAAAAAAAGCGCAAGAAACAAAAGGAAGATAAACAGCAGCCCGTTTCTATATTTTATTAGAAAATTTACAATTTGCTGCATGAATCACGGCCTTCTACTTGATTAGAACACTCTTGTATTTCTGTAAGTTTTTAAGGCAAATACCTGTACCACGTACTACGGCACGCAAAGGATCTTCTGCGATATAAACAGGTAAGTCTGTTTTTTGAGAAAGACGTTTGTCTAAACCTCTTAACATACTACCACCACCGGCAAGGTAAATACCTGTGTTGTAAATATCAGCAGCTAGTTCTGGAGGTGTTTGAGATAACGTTTCCATCACTGCGTCTTCTATGCGTAAGATAGATTTATCTAGTGCTTTTGCTATTTCGCGGAAGCTAATTTGTACCTGCTTAGGTTTACCAGTAAGTAAGTCACGCCCTTGAACGCTCATTTCTTCTGGTGGGTTTTCAAGGTCTTCTGTTGCCGCTCCTATCTGGATCTTAATTTTTTCAGCGCTACGCTCACCTACATAAAGGTTGTGCTGTGTGCGCATGTAGTAGATGATGTCGTTAGTAAAAACATCACCCGCAATTTTAACCGACTTGTCGCAGACAATTCCGCCTAGAGCGATAACAGCGATCTCTGTTGTACCACCACCTATATCTACGATCATGTTACCCTTAGGCTGCATGATATCAACGCCTATACCTATTGCCGCTGCCATAGGTTCGTGAATCAGGTAAACTTCTTTACCGTTAACACGCTCAGCACTTTCTTTTACCGCGCGCATCTCTACCTCTGTAATACCGCTAGGGATACAGATCACCATGCGAAGGGCAGGAGTAAAGAGCTTCTTTTTTAATGCAGGAATTTCTTTGATAAACATGCTTATCATTTGTTCACTAGCATCAAAATCTGCGATCACACCATCCTTAAGTGGGCGAATGGTCTTGATATTCTCATGCGTTTTACCTTGCATGAGTGCGGCTTCCTTACCTGCTTTAATAATCTTGTTTGTAGAGCGATCACGCGCTACTATCGACGGGCTATCTACAACCACCTTGTCATTATGAATGATAAGCGTGTTTGCAGTACCCAGGTCTATTGCAATTTCTTCGGTAAGAAAGTCAAAAAAGCCCATATGCGGTTTATAATAGTGTGTAAAACTTAGTTACTAAATGTAAGCTAAATTTATTCTTTTATCAATGTTTAAAATGTCTTGTGCCTGTCATCACCATTGCGATGTCATGCTCGTTACAATAATCAATGCTTAGCTGATCTTTAATAGATCCACCTGGCTGTATCACAGCAGATATTCCTTCATTTCCTGCAATTTCTACACAATCAGGGAATGGGAAGAATGCATCACTAGCCATCACAGCACCATTAAGGTCAAAGCCAAATGATTTTGCTTTTTCTATCGCTTGGCGCAGAGCGTCAACTCTAGAAGTTTGACCGGTTCCGCTAGCACTTAACTGTCCGTCTTTTGCAAGAACGATGGTGTTAGATTTTGTGTGCTTACAGATCTTAGAAGCAAAGATTAAGTCCTTTAACTCGCTATCTGTAGGTTTATTGTTTGTAACCGTTTTTAAGTCTTCTAGCGCGTCAGTTTTATTGTCTTTATCTTGAACTAAAACTCCATTAAGACAAGTTCTTACCTGCTTTTCTGGAAGTTCAGTAGTTTTTTGAATTAATAATACGCGGTTCTTTTTTCCTTTAAGGATCTCTAACGCTTCCGCGGAAAAAGATGGAGCGATCACAACCTCGCAAAACAGTTGGTGAATTTCTTTGGCTGTAGCCTCATCAATCTCTTGGTTTGCAATAAGGATTCCTCCAAAAGCTGAAACAGGATCTCCCGCAAGCGCATCAACATAAGCCTGATGCAATGTGCTGCGTTGAGCAAGACCACAAGCGTTGTTATGCTTTAAGATCGCAAAAGTGGGATCTTCACCTTGAAACTCATTCATTAAGTTTACAGCAGCATCAATATCCAGAAGGTTGTTGTAAGAAAGCTCTTTACCGTGCAGTTGCTCAAACATTGCGTCAAAATCACCAAAGAAAGTTCCTTCTTGATGTGGGTTTTCACCGTAACGCAATGATTTACCTTGCTGAATGCTGTTTTTGTAAACTACTTCTTCTTCATTAAAATAATTGAAGATCGCAGTGTCGTAGTGAGAAGAAACATTAAATGCTTTTGCAGCAAAACGTTTTCTGTCGCTTAAGCTAGTGCTTCCTTCACCTTCTGTGATAAGGTCAAGAACCTCTGCATAATCTTCAACTGAAGAAACGCAAAGAGTGTCTTTAAAGTTTTTCGCGGCAGCGCGAATCAAAGAAATACCACCTATATCTATCTTCTCTACAATATCTTGTTCTGATGCACCAGAAGCAACCGTTTTCTCAAAAGGATAAAGATCTACAACAACGATATCTAGTTGTGGGATCTCATATTCTGCCATCTCTTTAATATCACCATCGTGATCCTGACGGTTAAGAATACCTCCAAAGATCTTAGGGTGAAGTGTCTTTACACGACCGCCTAAAATAGAAGGGTAACTTGTTACATCTTCTACTTTTTCAACCGGTACGCCCAGGTCTTTTATAAATTTTTCAGTACCACCAGTTGAATAAATGGTGATGCCTAGTTCGTTGAACTTTTTTATTAAAGGTTCTAGACCTTCTTTGCTAAAAACGGATACGAGCGCGCTTTTTGCACGGATAGTGGTGCTCATAAGATTTGTAAATTAGGCTGCAAAAGTATGAATTAAACACCTAAATTTTGGATGTATAATATGTAATTTCCAAAGAAAAATTTGTAACGTTATAGGTCTACTTGCGTCATACAGGCAGCTTGGATAATTTAGGCGTATGCTAATCTACTTAAGGGTTTTAAAAGAGAGCTTGACTTTTGCAGCTAATGCGCTGCGAAATAACAAGTTGCGAACGTTTCTCTCGCTGCTGGGAGTTACTATTGGTATTTTTTCTATAATCGGGGTTCTTGCTGCGGTTGATTCGCTTAAGCGAAATATAGAAGGATCACTTTCTACACTAGACAACAGTACAATTTTTGTGTCAAGGTTTTCCTTTGGCCCTACAGATATTCCGCAATGGAAGCGAGAGCAGTTTCCAGATGTTACTTATGATGAGTATAATTTTATGCTGCGCAATGTGCCAGATCTTGAGGCTGCATCATATACTCTTAATGTAAATAGAGAATCTGTGAAGTTTGAAGATAAAGTAGTGACCGGTGTGAATGTCGCTGCGGTAACAGAAGGTTATTATGATATTGAAGCGCTTAAAATTCCCAATGGTCGTTTCTTTAATGAATCTGAATCTGTGCGCGGGGCAAATGTTGCCATAATAGGAGATGAGATCGCGCAGGGATTGTTTGGGTCTTCAGATCCTGTAGGTAGAGAATTAAGAATGTATGGACAGCGATTTACAGTAATTGGTGTTCTGGAGAAAGAAGGTTCTAATCCTTTTGGCGAGTCAAAAGATACTTCGATCATTATTCCGGTTAATGTTGTGCGTCGTATTTATGGTAGCAATAACAAAGCGACTTTCCCCATGGTTGTGGTAAAACCTTCTAACGATGTTGAGGATGCGGAGTTTAATGCGATCCTTGCTCAAAAATTAAGACAGTATCGAGGTCTTGCGCCTACTGATGATAATAACTTTTTTATCAATCAGCTATCTGGATTTGCAGATATGATAGAAGGTATCACAAGCACAATGTCGCTCATAGGGTGGGCGATAGGCGGTTTCTCTTTACTCGTGGGAGGTTTTGGTATCGCAAACATCATGTTTGTGAGCGTTAAAGAAAGAACCAACTTGATCGGGATTCAAAAAGCGCTAGGTGCTCAAAACAAATTTATCTTACTTCAGTTCTTGTTTGAAGCGTTGTTTCTTGCCGTACTAGGTGGAATTATCGGGATAATATTTGTCTGGTTAATAAGCATGCTCGCATCAACCTTAACAGGCAGTTTTGAGTTTGTGCTATCTTTTGCAAATATCTTTATAGGCTTGATAGTTTCGCTCTTGATCGGGCTAGGCGCTGGAGTTGTGCCAGCATTCATGGCTGCAAGATTAGATCCTGTAGAAGCTATAAGAACCGGTATGTAGTGAGTGGTTTTTTGGCTGCAGCCAAAAAATTAAACATCAAGAATCTCTGCTACTTGAGCATTTACCCATTCTAGGAAATCCTCGTCAGCCTTTGTAAAAGGATCTGGCGTGTGTGAATCGATGTCGATCTGACCAATGTTTTCGCCATTTACAAAAAGTGGAATCACGATCTCGCTTTTTACGGTGATGCTACAAGCGATGTAGTTGTCTTGCGCAGAAACATCTGGAACAACAAAATTCTGGTTGCTTACGGCTACCTGACCGCAAATCCCCTTACCAAAGGGAATGATCGTGTGATCCGTGGGCTCGCCAGCAAAAGCACTGAGTTTAAGCTCTGGTTTATCACCGTTCTTAAAATAAAAACCAACCCAATTATAGTATTCAACGTTCTTTTTAAGAATGGTACACACTTCTTCAAGTCTGTGTTCTACAGAAAGTTCTTTGCTGTTTAAGGTCTTTGAAATTTCAGGTTTCAGGGCTTCAAAACTCATTTTTCTTGTATTTTTGGCGCATTAGCAAAACGTGCTCATGCTGCAAATAGTTCGCAAATATAAGTCGGTACTTCGATTTATCCTTACATTTCTGGGCACTTATCTTGTGCTTTCTTTTTGCTATAATTATTACTTAAATCATGCCGAGTCTCAGCAATATTATCCTGAATATATCACGCATGTTGTGGCAGAGCAAAGTTCGTGGGCGATAGAGATTTTTGGTTATGAATCATACACAGAGCCACATCCTACAGATGCTTGCATGAAGTTGCTTATCAATGATGCTTATCTCTCTAGAGTTGTGGAAGGTTGTAATGCTGTGAGTGTGATGATCTTGTTCGTGGCGTTCGTTCTGGCTTTTTTTAATGGTTGGCGTAAGACCATTTTGTTCATTTTGCTAGGTCTTGTAGCTATTTATGTTCTGAATATTTTTAGGATCGCTTTACTAACCATTGCACTTTATGAATATCCCGAATATAGAGATGTTTTGCATGATATTGTATTCCCAGCGGTGATCTATGGTTTTGTATTCTTGCTGTGGATCTATTGGGTTAATCGCGCAACTTCTAAAAAATGAAAAGAGCGATAACCATCATTATAGTGTTGTTGCTTTTTTGTGTTTTGGCAGCGATCAGAGCTTTTGAGAATGTTCTTTTTTACGATCCATTGCTTGACTTTTTTAAGCATGATTATACCAGCGAGGCGGCGTTACCAGATCTTGACTTTTTGAAGATTTTATTATTTACGAGTCTGAGATTTTTAATGAATACAGGAATTTCTCTTTTGATCCTCTGGTTTTGCTTCCGCGAAAGCGCAACAATTAAATTTGCTGCTTTGCTTTATGTTATCGCATTTGTAATTCTTATCGCGCTGTTCTCGTATTTAGTTTGCAATTATCATGATGGTAATTATATGGCGTTGTTTTATGTACGCCGATTTTTAATACAGCCTTTGCTTTTGATCATTCTTCTGCCGGCGTTTTATTATCAAAAGAAAATTAAAAAATAGAAGAGTGGCTATGTGGTGTTTGATTCTATAAATACAAAATAAAAAAGGCCATCTGCGATTTGCAAATGGCCTTTTTAAATTTATATAAGGTGATGATTACATCATTCCTGGCATACCGCCACCCATTCCGCCTGGCATACCGCCACCAGCTGGAGCTTCTTCTGGGATGTCGATCAATGCACACTCTGTAGTAAGGATCATACCAGATACAGATGCTGCATTTTCTAGAGCGATACGAGTTACCTTCTTAGGGTCTATAATACCTTGCTCTAGCATATCTACATACGTTTCTGATTTTGCGTCGTAACCAAAGTTATCTTTACCTTCCATAACTTTAGCGATCACAACAGAACCTTCTCCACCAGCGTTAGAAACGATAGTTCTAAGCGGCGCTTCGATTGCTTTGTTCACGATCTGTACACCTGTAGTTTCGTCAAGGTTTTCAGTCTCGATGCTCTCTAGAGTTGTCTTAGCGCGCACAAGTGCTACACCACCACCAGCAACGATACCTTCTTCTACAGCAGCACGAGTTGCGTGAAGTGCATCATCTACACGGTCTTTTTTCTCTTTCATTTCAACTTCAGAAGCAGCACCTACATAAAGTACAGCTACACCACCAGCTAATTTAGCTAGACGCTCCTGTAGTTTTTCTTTATCATACTCACTAGTTGTAGTTTCGATCTGAGATTTGATCTGACCTACACGAGCTTCGATATTTTCTTTTACACCAGCACCGTTTACGATAGTAGTGTTGTCTTTATCAATAGTTACATTCTCTGCAGTTCCTAGCATATCTACAGTAGTGTTCTCTAAAGTGTAACCACGCTCTTCGCTAATTACAGTACCACCAGTAAGAATTGCAATATCTTCTAGCATTGCCTTACGACGGTCACCAAAACCTGGAGCTTTTACAGCTGCGATCTTAAGTGCACCACGTAGTTTATTTACAACAAGAGTTGCAAGAGCTTCACCATCTACATCTTCTGCGATGATAAGCAAAGGCTTACCAGATTGAGCTACTGGCTCAAGTACAGGAAGAAGATCTTTCATAGAAGAGATCTTCTTGTCAAAAAGCAAGATGTAAGGATTCTCTAGCTCAGTTTGCATTTTTTCGCTGTTTGTAACGAAATATGGAGAAAGGTAACCGCGGTCAAACTGCATACCTTCTACAACGTCTACATAAGTATCCGTTCCTTTTGCTTCTTCTACAGTGATAACACCTTCTTTACCTACTTTACCAAAAGCCTCAGCGATAAGCTCACCGATAACTTCATCATTGTTTGCAGAGATAGATGCAACTTGCTTGATCTTTTCAGATGAGTCACCTACTTCAGTAGTTTGCTCTGCAAGATTTTTTGTGATCGCTTCTACTGCTTTGTCAATACCACGTTTAAGATCCATTGGGTTTGCACCAGCAGCTACGTTCTTAAGACCTTCTGCTACGATAGCTTGAGCAAGTACAGTTGCGGTAGTTGTACCGTCACCTGCAAGATCGTTAGTTTTAGAAGCAACTTCTTTTACCATCTGAGCGCCCATGTTTTCAAGAGCGTCTTCAAGTTCAATTTCTTTTGCTACAGACACACCATCTTTTGTTACTACTGGTGCGCCAAATGATTTGCTGATAATAACGTTACGACCTTTAGGCCCTAAAGTTACTTTCACAGCATTTGCTAAAGCATCAACGCCACGCTTAATGCCGTCTCTTGCTTCAATATCAAATTTTATATCTTTTGCCATTGTTTAAGATTTTATTGTTTTCGCTATAGCGAAAAAATGAATTGGTTAATTTATGAGATTACAATAGGGTTCCCAAAATGTCATCTTCTCTCATGATGAGATAAGTGTTGCCCTCAATGTTGATTTCGCTACCAGAATACTTCCCATAAAGAACGTTGTCACCTTCTTTGAAAGAAACTTTTTGATCTTCTTTACCATCTCCTACAGCTACAACTTTACCTTGTTGTGGTTTTTCTTTTGCAGTGTCTGGTATATAGATTCCAGAAGCGGTTTTGGTCTCAGCAGCCATAGGCTCAACAAGAACCCTGTCACCATGAGGTTTAAAATTTACTCCCATTGTTTTATTGATTTTATGTTTAACTAATTTTTTAAATGTCCATGTGCTTTTGGACAGAAATTATGCCAGCTACGTATGGCTGACAAAAAGGCAAAAAAAAGACCGCATAATTGCGGTCTTAATAATTTTATATGGTATAAAGTGTCATTAGTTTGACGTGCTATCCGCTGATGTGGCAGGAGTAGTGGCAGGCGCTTCTTGCGCAGGAGAGATAGTTTGCTCTTGATCTTCACCTTGTATTAGCTTAGACTCTGCATCTACACCACCAAAGATGGTAACGTTACTTATAAGGATAAGTACTAGTAGCAATGTTGCTAGTACCCATGTACTTTTGTCAAGAAAGTCTGTGGTTTTCTTTACACCACCCATTTGTTTTGTTCCACCACCGCCAAAGCTAGATGATAAACCTCCACCTTTAGGGTTTTGTACCATGATCACAACGATTAGCAAAAATGCTACAACTACGATAAGCCCTAAGAATATTAAAAACATAATTTTTATTATTTATTGTCCTGCAATCTTTCTATTGCCCGAATTTGGTCTGCAAAGAAACCACTTTTTTCGGGATATTTCAAACATAAAATCTTGTAAGCCATTTTGGCCTTTTTGTAATTCTTCTGTTCTGTGTAAACCCTTGCCAGTGTTTCGGTCATGAGGGTTTCGGGTGGTAGCTCTTGTTCGCTTGCCAGATTTCTTTTTATAGTTTCTTCTGGCGGCTTCACCTTGATTTTCGGCGCGTTTTTGATGAACTTATCAATGATGAGAAATTTCTTTTCTCTTTCAGGATCTACCTCTTCTTCTGTGTCAGATTCCTTTTCGCTAGAGCGATCTATAGGTTTAAGCGCTGTGAGTTTTAACCATTCGCCAAAGGAATGCGTGTCATCTTGAGTAAAATCTATAGGGCTACCAGGTGCAGGAATTTCTTGTTCTGGTTCTTTTCTTACAAAGAAATCTGGATCAAGAACATCGTTTGCCTTCTTTAATTCTTCTTGTTCAACTTGTAAAGAAACGTCATGCGCCTCGTGAACATAAATGTCTCTTAGCTTAGATTCTTGCTCCTTGATCTGCTCGCTAATATCATTTTGCTGAAAAGCCTCTGATGTGATGAAATCAAAAAGTATCGCGCGGTCTTGCGTGTGTGCTGCGGTGACTTTAAGTTGGTTATTATACAAAAAGCTATCAGCGTTTTTTAAACCTTTGAGATATACACTTCTTGCCGCTTGAAAAAACGGAAATTTATCCAGAACGTCTTGCAGTTGCTTAGTTTGCTCTGCAGTAAGGCGCTCAGGATGTTCTAGAAGATATGTAAAGGTTTGTGTATTCATTTACCACTTTGCAAGTGAGGCGTTAAAAATATCTTGAGTTAATCTTTCAAAGATCTCTGCAACAGCGTCATCTAGCGCTGCACCCACAAGTTGTTGTGTTCCTGGTCTATCTACGTAGAAAGAAAAACGCTGTTCAAAGTCGTCACTACCGTCTTCTTTTTTAGTGTTGATAAACCTAATATTTACACTTATAGTAAGTCTGTTTTGTGCCGCAAGATTATCTGATGTTGCGGTTTGTGGAGCGATATAATAATCTACGATCTCACCTTCATAAATAAGGTCACCACCACTAGGAACAAGGCTAAGGCTAGTTTGATTCTGTATCAGATCCTGGAGTGCAAATCTAAAATCGCGATCTAGTCCGGGTTCAATAAGTGGAGCGTCATTTGTGAAATTATTTACCTGAAAAGTCTCAGTGCCAGGTTCAATAGAAACGCCAGTAAAGCCATAATAGCCACAGCTGGTTAAGGTGAGTAGGCTTACGCCAAAAAGAATTGTCTTTATTCTATTTTTCATGAAAGTAACTTCTATTGAAACCTAAACGTAGGTAAATTTTTTAAAGTGTCCTAGAGGTCGTATTGCTTGATCTTGCGGTAAAGTGTGCGTTCGCTGATGCCAAGTTCTTTGGCGGCAGCCTTACGCTTACCGTTATGACGATCTAGCGATTTCTGGATAAGCTCTAATTCTTTTTCTTGTAAAGAAAGCGTTTCTTCTTCCTCAACATCCTCGGCAAAGTGATATTTGTCGCCTATATCCTCAATGTTTGCGTTAGAGGCTTCTTGCGGAATATGCAAAACCTCTGTGATGTCTTCGCTTGCGTCAAAGGCTTCCTCCTCTGGGCTTGAGCTGTAGATCTTCTTGATAAGTGATCTATTCTCTTCTTGAGTCTCTGCGCTATTGCCTTTTTCCATGAGTTCTAGCGTGAGTTTCTTAAGATCGTTGAGGTCGCTTTTCATGTCAAAAAGCACTTTGTACAAAATCTCTCGCTCGCTGCTAAAGTCGCTTTCGCTGTTCTTTGGCTTTACAACGGCAGGTAAATTGCTTCCCACATCTGGAAGATATGATCTTAGCTTGTCAGCAGAAATGTTTCTGTTTTGCTCTAAGACTGAAACTTGCTCGGCAATATTTCTCAACTGACGAATATTTCCGCTCCAGCGGTATTTTAAAAGCATATTTACCGCATCGTCCTCAAGACGAATGGTGGGCATTTTATACTTATTTGCAAAATCTGAGGCAAACTTCCTGAACAGTAAATGAATGTCATTCTTACGATCGCGAAGCGGTGGTAAATGGATCTCTACCGTGCTAAGACGGTAATAAAGATCTTCTCTGAATTTTTCATTCTTGATAGCTTCAAACATGTTGACGTTTGTAGCTGCCACAATGCGAACATCAGTTTTTTGAGTTTTTGACGAACCTACTTTTAAAAATTCGCCATTCTCTAAAACGCGCAATAATCGCACTTGCGTGGGAAGCGGTAATTCTCCCACTTCGTCAAGAAAGATCGTTCCGCCGTCTGCTTCTTCAAAATATCCGCTGCGGGTTTGCGTAGCTCCTGTAAAGGCGCCTTTTTCGTGACCAAAAAGTTCACTATCTATCGTTCCTTCTGGGATCGCACCGCAGTTTACGGCAATATATTTATTATGCTTTCTATGTGAAAGCGAGTGAATAATACGTGGAATACTTTCTTTTCCCACACCACTTTCGCCAGTTACAAGTACAGAAATATCTGTGGGTGCAACTTGTATCGCTTTCTCAATGGAACGGTTAAGCTTGGGATCATCTCCTATGATGCCAAAGCGCTGTTTTATCGCATGAACTGATTCCATTGTTTAGTTGTTTTCTGAATATCCTACCGCTTCTCCTAATAAAGTAGTGCTTGTACAATCAGTGATCTTTACCATTACAAAATCTCCTGGTTTGTAATGCTTTTTTGGGAAAACCGCAACGGTGTTTTGCGAGTTTCTTCCGCTCCAGTGTGCGTCACTTTTTTTAGAAGATTTTTCAATAAGGATCTCTACAGTTTGACCTACTTGCTTCTGAGTATTGTAATGAGAATGCTCTTGCTGAAGTGCGATTATTTCGCGCAAGCGACGTTTTTTTGTTTCTTCAGGGACATCATCTTCTAGCTTACGAGCGGCCATTGTGCCTGGTCTTTCGCTATAAGCGAACATAAAACCGAAATCATATTTTACATACTCCATCAAGCTGATGGTGTCTTGATGATCTTCCTCTGTTTCTGTAGGGAAACCTGTGATCATATCTTGAGAGATCGCACAATCTGGTATGATCTTGCGAATGTTGTCAATAAGTTCAAAATATTCCTCGCGTGTATGCAAGCGATTCATCGCCTTAAGAATCCTGTCGCTACCGCTTTGCACCGGCAGGTGAATGTATTTACAAATGTTAGGATATTTTGCCATGCTCTCGATCACATCAAGCGTCATATCCTGTGGGTTTGACGTTGAAAAACGAATACGTATTTTAGGTTGTGCAATGGCTACAAGTTCTAGTAGTTTAGCAAAATTCACAGACGTGGCTTTTTGCATTTCGCTGGCTTTTTCAAAATCTTTTTTGAGTCCGCCGCCATACCATAAATAGCTATCTACGTTCTGGCCAAGAAGTGTTACTTCTTTAAAACCTTTTGCCGCAAGGTCATTAATTTCTTCAATGATACTTTGAGGATCACGACTGCGCTCACGACCACGAGTAAAAGGCACTACACAAAACGTACACATATTATCGCAACCACGTGTGATACTCACAAAAGCAGATACGCCGTTACTTTGCAAACGCACTGGCGAGATATCACCATACGTTTCTTCTTTAGAAAGGATGACGTTCACTGCATTGCGACCTTCTTCAACTTCACTTATTAAATTAGGTAGATCTTTGTAAGCATCAGGGCCTACAACAAGATCAACGATCTTTTCTTCTTCAAGAAATTTACTTTTAAGACGCTCTGCCATACAGCCTAAAACGCCCACCTTCATAGAAGGATTTATCTTTTTAACAGCGTTGTATTTTTCCAGGCGTTTGCGCACGGTTTGCTCAGCTTTCTCGCGAATGCTACATGTGTTTACAAGCACAAGATCTGCTTCTTCTAGACTTTGTGTGGTATTATAACCTTGTTTTGCAAGTATAGAAGCAACGATCTCGCTGTCGCTAAAATTCATCTGGCAGCCATAACTTTCTATAAAAAGCTTCTTGCTATTTGCATTGTCACCATCCAGAACAAGTGCTTGCCCTTGGATTTTTTCATCAATTACCTTCTCCATAAATTCCTGTCTGTGCTAAAAAGAGTGCGCAAAGATACAACGAATGCAAATAGTGACAAAGTGGCAGAAATTGTTTTTGAGGTTTTTTCGCTTTAAGCGAAAAAAGTATAGCTGTGTGCGCAGCGCTAAGAACGTAATTATAGACATTAATATATATGACGTCATCCCGCTTAATGATAAATTATTGATGATAGGAGATAATACACTTCGTCAATATTCATACAAAGATGATGGCCTGGAAGATATCAGTTCTTATACTTTGAAATAGGTTCTTTTTCGGTTTAAGTGCATGTTTTACCACTAATTTATGTGCAGTCTATTATGCTTTATTAGGTGACACAAATTTTTTTACCATACTTTTGCCGAAAGGGGAAAGCTGATTTTACAGCTGTATTAGCAGGAATAATCGCAGTTTTCTTCTCAGAAAACAAAAACTTATGGCAAAAAATCTAGTCATCGTAGAGTCGCCGGCAAAGGCAAAAACTATTGAGAAGTATCTGGGTAAGGATTATAAGGTAGAAAGTAGTTTTGGTCATATTGCAGATTTGCCTACTAAGGAATTAGGGGTAGATGTAGAAGGCGATTTTACTCCGAAATACAAAGTGTCAAGCGATAAGAAGTCGGTTGTGAAAAAGCTAAAGGATCTAGCGAGTAAAGCAGAGATTGTATGGCTAGCAAGTGATGAGGACCGTGAAGGAGAGGCGATTGCATGGCACCTGGCAGAGGAGCTTAAACTAGATAAAGACAAAACAAAACGTATTGTTTTCTCTGAGATTACTAAAAAAGCCATTCTTAAGGCGATAGAAAATCCCAGAACCATAGATTACAATCTTGTAAATGCTCAGCAAGCGCGTCGTGTTCTTGATAGATTGGTGGGTTACGAAATTTCTCCGGTTCTTTGGAGAAAGGTAAAAGGCGGTCTTTCGGCTGGTCGCGTGCAAAGTGTTGCCGTGCGATTAATTGTAGAGCGCGAGAGAGAGATTTTGGCCTTTGAGCCACAAGATTATTTTAGAGTAGATGCTGAGTTTGCTAATAAAGATGGCAAAACGCTTAAGGCAAAACTTCCTAAGAATTTAGATAATAAGAAAGCTGCAGAAGATTTCTTGCAGGCTAACGCAAATGCGACTTTTAGAGTTGCTTCGCTTTCAACAAAGCCGGCAAAAAAATCTCCGGCTCCACCATTTACAACATCTACGCTGCAACAGGAAGCTTCAAGAAAGTTGTATTTCTCAGTGAGTAAAACCATGACACTGGCGCAACGTTTGTATGAAGCCGGTCTTATTACTTATATGAGAACAGATAGTGTGAATCTTTCAGGTGATGCTAAGAATGCAGCGCAGGCAGAGATCGTTCACGCTTATGGTGAAAAGTACCATAAAGCACGCGATTATAAAGGAAAGACTAAAGGTGCGCAGGAAGCTCACGAAGCGATTCGCCCTACAGACTTTAGTCGTCATTCTGTAAATATAGATCGTGATCAGGCTAGATTATATGAGTTGATCTGGAAGCGTGCGATCGCATCTCAAATGAGTGAAGCAGAGCTAGAGCGCACAAATGTGCATATCGAATCTTCAAATCACTCAGATCATTTTACTGCAAATGGTGAGGTGTTGAAATTTGATGGTTTCTTGCATGTGTATCTTGAGGGTACAGATGACGAAGATCTAGAAGAAAGCGGAATCCTGCCTCCATTAAAAGAAGGCGAGCAGCTTGATAATATTTTCATCACAGCAACAGAGCGTTTTACACGACCACCATATCGTTATACAGAAGCTTCTTTAGTTAAGAAATTAGAAGAGTTGGGCATTGGTCGTCCATCTACGTATGCGCCAACTATTACCACAATTCAAAACAGAAAATATGTTGAGAAGGGTAATGTGGAAGGTAGCGAGCGCAATTATGATAAGCTTACGCTGAAAAGCGGAAAAGTGAAAGCAGAAGTGCTTACTGAAAAAGTGGGTAGTGATAAAGGTAAGATCGTGCCTACTGATACAGGAATGGTGGTGAATGACTTCCTTGTGAATCATTTTGAAAACATTCTGGATTATAACTTCACAGCAAGGGTAGAAGAGAACTTTGATGATATCGCAGACGGTAAAGAAGACTGGACGCATATGATGAAAGATTTCTATAAAGACTTTCATCCACATGTAAAGGATGTTGCTGAAAATGCAGAGCGCGAAGTTGGAGAAAGAGTTTTGGGCACCGACCCAAAAACAGGAAAACCTGTAAGCGTAAGATTGGGCCGTTATGGTGCAATGGTGCAGATAGGTACTGTGGAAGATGAAGAAAAACCACAATTTGCAAGTTTAAGTCCTGATCAAAATCTTGAGACGATCACCTTTGAAGAAGCGATGGATCTTTTTAAACTTCCTAAGGATCTAGGAGAGTATGAAGGAGAAAAAGTAGAGGTGAATAATGGTCGTTATGGACCGTATGTGAGATTTGGAAAAAAATATATTTCTTTGCCGAAAGGTCGCGATCCGCTAGATGTGGAGTTTGATGAGGCAGTAGAATATATTAAGGAGAAGCAAAAAGCAGATGCACCTATTTATGAATATGAAGGCATGCCGGTTCAAAAAGGTGTAGGTCGTTTTGGTCCTTTTATAAAATGGAATAGCATTTTTATCAACGTCAATAAGAAATATGACTTTGATAATTTAAGCGGTGACGATATCGAAGAATTGATCGAGGATAAGAAGAAGAAGGAGCGCGAGAAGATCATTCATAATTTTGAAGAAGAAGGAATACGTGTAGAAAAAGCACGTTGGGGAAGATCAAATATCATAAAAGGTAAAACTAAGATCGAACTTCCTAAAACCGTTGACGCAGCAAAACTTACTCTAGAAGAAGTAAAAGATATTATAGAGAAGCAGGCTGGCGCCAAAAAGAAAACAACTAGAAAGAAAAAAAGTACAGCAAAAAAGTAAGGTTTAATGCCTCTAGAAACTCTTTTACCTATAAGTGATGCGGTAATCGCACACGCACAGCTTTTTCATAATCAATGTCTAGGGCAGAATATGCTTTTGCACAGCGCGCAGGATGGAATGCCGGATCTTGATGGTGTACGAATTGCAATTGTTGGTATTAGAGAGAATAGAGGAGGTATTGATCTTCTTGATGAAAAACCAGATTTTTCAAGTATTCGTAGGGCTTTTTATCAGCTTTTTCCAGGTAACTGGGATAAAGTGATCGCAGATCTGGGAGATATTGATGCTGGAGATAGTCTTCAGGATACGTTTTTCGCCGTAAGGCAACTCATGGAATTTCTTTTTAAGAAAGATATAATTCCTGTGTTCTTAGGTGGTTCGCATGATCTTACATATCCTATTTATAGAGCGTATGACAAGCTAGATCAGATGGTGAATCTGGTAAATGTGGATAGTCGTTTTGATCTAGGAGATAGCAGTCTGCCGATGAACAATAAATCCTTTGTTGGTAAAGTTATTGTTGATCAACCATATAATTTGTTTAATTACTCAAGTCTGGGTTATCAGACATTTTTAAATAGTCAGGATGAGATCGATCTTATGGAGCGTCTTTATTTTGATTCTTATAGATTAGGCACGGTAACGCAGGATGTTAAGGTTGTAGAGCCGGTAGTGCGCGATGCAGATATTGTGACTTTTGATCTTGCTGCGATACAAGGGGCAGATCTTGGGCATATGTTTGAAGATTCGCCTAATGGATTAAATGGTAGAGAGGCTTGTGCGATCGCGAGATATGCAGGTATAAGTGACAGAGTGAGTGCATTTGGGATTTTTGAATATAGGCTTACGCCAAAACCGATCATACCCGCTTCACTAGTCGCACAGATGATGTGGTATTTTGTAGAAGGAGTGAATTATAGAGTAAATGAAAGACTTGCAGATCGCCTGAATGAGTTCTTACATTACTCGGTTCCTGTTGATGATGAGGTGCTTAGTTTTTACAAGAGTGAGAATACAGATCGCTGGTGGATAGAAATACCGTTTGTGCAAGGTGTTAATAATAAATTAAAAAGACACACGTTATTACCATGCACGCATCAGGATTATTTAAACGCTTGTAATCAAGAAATACCAGAACGCTGGTATAAGGCAAGACGTAAAAACGAGATTTAGAGAGAAATAATTATTAATAAGATATACTAAAACACGCTGAATTAGAGGGCTTTTTTCAAATTCTTTTTAATCTTAAAAAATTGCTTTTTTAAGATTTTATAAATAGGTTTACGCCTCCAAATTCAGAATTAACCTAATACTACCTATGAAGAAGTTTGTTGCAGTGATTGCGATTGTGAGCTTATTGACAAGTTGTGGTCGCAATGATAGGGGTGAACTTGTGGGCGCCGAGGGTAAAAAATGGAACCCTGAGAAACCTTATGGGATGACCCTGGTTTCTGGGGGAGCTTTTATAATGGGTAAAAGTGATGATGATATCGCTGCCGTTAAAGATGCGCCTACTAAGACCGTTACCGTTCGTTCATTCTACATGGATGAAACCGAAATCACAAACTCAGAATACAGACAATTTGTTAAATGGGTAAGAGACTCTGTTACCCGTGCAAAGCTGGCTATTACTGCAGAACTTGTTGGTGAAACTCCTGGTAATGGAGGTATAGGTGAATATGCTTTCAAGGATACAGATCCAGAAGCAGAGCTTACTCCTTATGAGCAGTACATGTATGACAATTACTACAGCTTTACGGATGATTATAGTCAACGTAAACTTAACTGGGATATAGATCTTATTGATGATCCTATGGATTATCCAGATGAGTACTATGTTGAGGTAATGGATACAATGTATATTCCACTTGAGGAAGCATATAATGGTGAGCGCACAATAGATGTAGAAAAACTTATCTATAAGTATAAATATTTAGATGTTGAGGCTGCTGCGCGCCAAAAAGGTAAACGTAGAGAATATATCAAGACTGAAGAAGTGCCTATTTATCCAGATACTACAGTTTGGATAAGAGACTTTACTTATTCTTATAATGAGCCTATGCATAATGATTACTTCTGGCATAGTGCTTATGATGATTATCCAGTAGTAGGAATTAGTTGGGATCAAGCAAAAGCTTTTTGCCAGTGGCGAACAGATTATAAAAATGCAGTAAGAAGAAGAAGCAATAAAGAGCTTGTAAATAAATTTAGATTACCTAGCGAAGCAGAGTGGGAATATGCTGCTCGTGGAGGTCTAGAGAGTGCTACCTTCCCATGGGGTGGTCCTTATGCTAAAAATGACAGAGGTTGTTTCTTAGCAAACTTTAAGCCATTGCGAGGTGATTATGCAGCAGATCAAGCGCTGTACACCGTAGAGGCAGATAGTTATGAGCCTAATGATTATGATCTTTATAACATGGCAGGTAACGTTTCAGAATGGGTAGAGACTGCCTACGATCCTAATGCATATGAATATATTTCTACAATGAACCCTAACGTGAAAGATGATAAGAATATGCGTAAGGTAGTAAGAGGTGGTTCATGGAAAGACGTTGCTTACTTCCTACAGGTAAGTACACGTGATTATGAGTATGCTGACTCAGCAAGAAGCTACATTGGCTTTAGAACAGTGCAGGATTTCTTAGGAACTGATGGAGAAGTGAACACTAAAAAGGCGACTAACTAGAATTTTTTTAACCCCAAATATCTAACCTAATTTCTAACTTAATCTATTAAAAAACAAAATGGCACAGTCTAAAAGAACGAAGAAGATCTTTAATATGGCCTACGGCCTTGGAGCGTCTGTAGTAATTATTGGAGCCCTCTTTAAACTTACGCACTGGGAGATAGGCCCACTTAATGGTACAGTTCTTCTTGCACTTGGTCTAATTACTGAGGCGGTAATTTTCGCAATAGCGGCATTTGAACCAGTGGAAGAAGAAGTAGATTGGTCTCTTGTTTATCCAGAGCTTGCTGGTGGAACGCCAAAACAAAGAGCGATCGCTAAAGAAGAAGCTACTGAAGCAGATGGTCTTTTAAGCAAAAAGCTTGATGCAATGCTTAAGGACGCTCGCATCGATGCAGAACTAATGAATAGTCTTAGTACAAGCATTAAAAGCTTTGAAGGTGCTGCATCTTCAATGGCTCCTACTGCTGAAGCGATGAACTCTACTAAGAAATACAGCGAAGAGATGTCTCTTGCGGCTGTCCAACTTGAATCTTTAAACAGTCTTTATAAAGTGCAAGTTGAAACTGCAGGTCGTCAAGCGGAGATCAATAGCGAAGTTGCTGCTAACGCAGGTAGACTTAAAGAGCAAATGGAAAGTCTTACCACAAACCTTTCTTCATTAAATGGAGTTTATGGTGGTATGCTATCTGCAATGAACAGAAAATAATTTTACACTTATCATATAAACCTACAAACTACATAATATGGCAGGTGGAAAAATGGGACCAAGGCAGCGGATGATTAATTTGATGTATCTCGTGTTTATCGCGATGCTTGCATTAAATATGTCTAAAGAAGTACTTTCTGCTTTTGGTATCCTTAACGAAAAAATATCAGATGCGAACATTGCAGCTGATAATAGAAACGAAGCTTTCTTAGCCTCATTACAAGGCAAAGCTTCAGAGCAACCAGAGCAATATGGTGATCTAATTAAAGAAGCACAGGAAGTTGAAACTCTTTCTAGTGGATTAGATGATTATATAGCTGGTGTAAAAGCTGACATGATCAAAGAATTCGAGGATCCTACTGACTATGAGGTTCAGGATAAAGGAGACTATCTTAATCAGAAGTTTTTTAACGGTGATAACCTTTCTCCGGAAGGGCAAGCTTTTAAAGATAATATCGAGAAGTATCGTGATGGTATGATCGAGATCGTGGGTGAATCTTATCCACAGATCGCTGAAGAACTAGAGAAGAAGTTCTATACTGGTGTTGAGGAGAATAGAGATGGAGTTAAAATAGAATGGATGCACTACCATTATGAAGGTTATCCTTCTATTGCTTCTCGTACTAAGATGACGCAAATGCAAGCAGACATCAAGGCGATTCAAAATGAATTGCTTTCTGCAATGCTTCAAGGTGAGCAAGCGGCACAGTTATCTATGAATAACTACCAAGCTATTGTTTTGCCTGAGAAATCAGCTTTCTATTCTGGTGAGAATTTTAAAGGTAAAGTTGTTTTAGGTCGTTATGACAACTCAACATCCTTTGATAAGATCATAGTAAGAGGTAAGGAAATGCAAGCTACTAATGGTGAGATCTTGTTAGATTTCCCAGCAGGAAATGTAGGAACTCAGGAGATCGTTGGTGAACTGCAATTTAAAGAAGGTGACGAGGTTGTTACACTTCCATTCAAAGATTCTTACGCAGTTATCAATCGTCCTAACTCTGCTACGATTTCAGCAGATAAAATGAACGTTGTATATCGTGGTGTAGAGAATCCAATGACAATTGGTTTTGCAGGTGTGTCTGATAATAACGTTACTGCTAATGCAACAGGTCTTTCTAAAGTTAATGGTAGTAGCTATGTAATGCGTCCAGGAAGTGGATATGAAGTTAAGATAAACGTATCAGCAGTTTTGCCTGATGGCGGAAATGCTACCGATAGCAAAACTTTTAGAATTAAAGATATACCTAGTCCTGTTGGAGCAATTCGTGGTGAGACTGGTATGGCAAAAATGCAAAAAAACCAACTTGCAATTTCAACGGTAAGTGCTGAGTTGCCAGACTTTGATTTTGATCTTGATATTGTTGTTACAGGATTTAAATTCAGCGTTCCAGGTCAGCCTTCTGTTCAGGTAAATGGTAGTAAGCTAGATGGTCGTGCGGCTGATGTTCTTAATAGAGCACCACGCGGATCTACAGTTCAGATATTTGATATCAATGCACAAATTAGAGGGAACTCAGGCTATATGCTTCCTAAGGTTTCTCCTGTGTTGATTGAATTAACTAATTAAAATTAAAAAGCTATGAGCCCTAAGTCGTTTGTGTATGGTGCTTTGTTTTCGCTTTTGTGTGGCGCATCAGTAGTTGCTCAAGAAAATATCTTGAATGCAAAAACTCCTGGTGAGATGTTTGATAAAACCGAAGCGCAAAAAAAGGCAGATAACGATAGACCATTGGAGTATGGATATGTTGATAGTCGTGATGTCTTGTGGGGCAAGAACGTTTGGGAAGTTGTTGATCTTGATGAAAGAGTGAATTTTCCGCTATACTATCCTATAGATACAAACAATATCGGTTCTGATCGTAGATCACTTTATGATGTATTAAAATCTGCTGCTACAGCACAAAAGATAGACATCTATTCAGATTCTTATTTTAATAAGAAGATCGAACTAGAGGATATCAAGACAGCACTTTCTAAAGTTGATACTACAGATGCAGGTCGTCGTCAGTTCAATGCAGAGGGGCGTGTAGATGCACAGTATATAGATCGTCGTGATCTATCTGCTGCAGATATTGAGCAATATTGGATTCGTGGTTACTGGTATTTTGATAAACGTCAAGGCGAGTTAAAATACAGAATGATCGCTATCGCTCCAGTTGCTCCAGACGTTAACTTTATTGATGACGAAACTGAGCAGGTGTTCGTTCCTTTATTTTGGGTTTGGTTCCCGGGAGCGCGTGATGTTTTGCATGAAGCGAAGGTCTTCAATCCGCAGAACTCTGCACAACCATTATCTTTTGATCACTTGTTAAACTCACGTAGATTTAACGGGATGATCTATCAAGTAGATAATATTCAGGGAGACAGAGCAGTTCAAGATTACATCAACCAGAATTCTATGATGCAGCTTCTAGAGTCACAAAGACTTAAAGAGCAAATCAGAAACTTTGAGATGGATATGTGGAACTACTAGTCCGCACGATCATATAAATTATCAAAAGCGCCTTTTTTAAAGGCGCTTTTTTATGCCGTACATTTGAGGTGATGAAACAGGTAGATTATATAATTGTAGGATTTGGTCTTGCGGGTATGGCTTTCGCCAAAATACTTCAGGATAACGGTAAGACCTTTGTTGTTTATGATGCAGAAGGAAGGTCAGCTAGCCGAGTTGCCGCTGGTTTATATAACCCTGTGATCTTAAAGAGATATACCTTACCATGGAAGGCCGAAGAGCAATTTGATATGGCTTTGCCTTTCTTCAAAGAAATTGGCGAGCAATGTGATGTTGAATCGTTTGTTGAGCTTCCTGTGCATCGCGTGCTTGCTTCAATTGAAGATCAGAACAACTGGTATGAAGCAACAGACAAAAAAGATCTTAAGCGCTTTCTAGATCCAGTTCTTGTCAAGAATAAAAATACTTCGTTTAACGCGCCGCATCATCTAGGTCATGTTAAAGAAACCGGTAGACTGCAGATCAATGAGCTTCTTAACGCTTACGCGAAAAAACTTCATGCAGAAGCTAGTTTTTACAATGAAGAATTTCAACATGACGCAGTAACACACGAAGAGAATCATGTGATTTACAAAAACATAAAAGCAAGTAGGATAGTGTTTGCTGAAGGTTTTGGCGTTAAGCAGAATCCATTTTTTGGGAAGCTTCCATTAGTGGGGAATAAAGGAGAATACATGATCATTAAAGCTCCAGAATTAGATATTGATGCGGCTGTAAAGACATCCATATTTATTATTCCGCTGGGAGAAGATCTGTACAAAGTAGGGGCTACCTACAATTGGCAGGATAAAGATTGGCTCCCTTCCGCGGAAGCGAAAGAAGAATTACAGCAAAAGCTTGAATCTGTAATAAATTGCGAATACACCTTGGTAGATCAAATTGCAGGTATGCGACCCACAACAGGCGACCGCAGGGCGCTGCTAGGTAAGCATCCGCACTATAAAAATCTAGCGCTGCTTAACGGTTTAGGAACGCGTGGCATCATGATGTCGGTTTATCTGGCAGATATGCTTTATAACTATCTAGAAGCCGGTGAGGAGCTAGATCCTGATGTAGATTTGATACGTTTTGCGTCTAAGTTTAGCTAGTGGCTTTGGCTTTTTCTGGGTCATAACTCATAAAGAAGTTGATCCAGATGTTGCGACTCAATCTGCTGATGATAGGTAAGAAAAAGATCAAAGTACCCACGATCGCAAGAAAAGAAACCAACAAATTTCCACCTAAAAATACGTGTGTGATCACAAAAGCTGCCACTGCAAATGCGATACCCACAGCATAACTTACGTACATCGCGCCATAAAAAAATGAAGGTTCGATCTTAAATTTTGTGTGACAATGCGGGCAATGTTCATGCATTTTCAAGGTGGTTGAAACTTTGTATGGATTACTTTCAACATACATGTTAGCCTCTTGGCAAACCGGGCATTTCCCGGTGAGAATGCTATATAATTTAGTACCTTTCATAAACTTCATCATACTACAAAAATATCGATATTTTGAATCGTAAGACGGTAACTTAAGTAACACATTTGGATTTTTTCTTTTAATATTTGGCTGCAGCCAAAAAATATCTGCCCAGAATAATACCTTTGCCAAAAATCAGTAGCAATGCTTAATGTTCATGATCTTTCTGTTTCATTTCAGGGAGAATATTTGTTTGATGGAGTAACCTTTAGACTGGGCGATGGTGATCGCGTAGGACTTATAGGTAAAAATGGTGCCGGAAAATCTACAATGTTGCGTATTCTTTCTAAAGAGCAAGAATATGATACAGGCCAGATCGCGACAGATAAAGAGACGACTATAGGTTTCTTGAAGCAGGATATTGATTTTGTAGAAGGGCGCACCGTTCTTGAAGAATCTTATCAAGCCTTTGAGCAGATCAAGCATCTTGAAGCGCAGTTAGAGGAAATTAATACTCAGCTGGCAACGCGCACAGACTATGAAAGTGAGGGTTATAATGACTTGATGATCTCGCTTAACGATGTGCAACATCAATATGAAATTCACGGCGGTTATAATTATCAAGGAGACACAGAGCGTATTCTGTTAGGTCTGGGTTTTAAGCGTGAAGATTTTGATAAGTTGACAGATACTTTTTCTGGAGGTTGGCGTATGCGTATTGAACTTGCAAAACTGCTACTTCAGGATAATGATATTCTACTTCTGGACGAGCCTACAAATCACCTTGATATTGAATCTATCATTTGGTTAGAAAGCTTCTTGCGCAATTATCGCGGCGCGGTAATGATTGTATCTCACGATAAGATGTTTCTAGATAACGTTACGAATCGCACTATTGAGATCTCCTTGGGTAAAGCTTACGATTATGCTAAGCCGTATTCAGAATATCTTGTGTTGCGCAAAGACATTAAAGAAAAACAACTTGCTGCTCATAAGAATCAGCAGAAGGAAATAGAGCGCACAGAAAAGCTGGTTGAGAAATTTAGGGCGAAAGCCTCAAAAGCCAGTATGGCGCAATCGCTGATCAAGAAGCTTGATAAAATGGAGCTTATTGAGGTAGATGAAGATGATAATAGTGTGATGACTTTAAACTTTCCGGTTTCTGTGGTGCCGGGTAAAGTTGTGGTTGAAGCAGATGATATCACAAAGAATTATGGCGATAAGCAAGTGCTTAATAACATTGATCTTCTTATTGAGCGCGATAGTAAAACAGCATTTGTAGGTCAAAATGGTCAAGGAAAAAGTACACTGGCTAAGATCATCGTAGGTGAGATAAAATATCAAGGTGAACTTAAGCTTGGTCATAATGTGCAAATAGGGTATTTCGCGCAAAATCAAGCCGAATATCTGGATGGTAGTAAAACCGTTCTTGACACCATGATCGATGCGGCAAATGAGAAAAACCGCAGTAAAGTGCGTGATATTCTTGGTGCATTCTTGTTTAGAGGCGAGGAAGTAGATAAATACGTGCGAGTGCTCTCTGGTGGTGAGCGTAATAGGTTGGCTTTAGCCAAAATGATGCTACAACCCTTCAACGTGCTTGTAATGGATGAGCCTACAAACCACCTTGATATAAAGTCTAAGAACGTTTTAAAAGACGCTCTGAATCGTTTTGAGGGAACTTTAATATTAGTTTCTCACGATAGAGATTTTCTTCAAGGACTTACAAATGTGGTTTATGAGTTTAAAGATCATAAGATCAAAGAATATCTGGGCGATATAGATTTTTATCTTGAGCAGCGCGCGATCACAAACCTTAGAGATGTTGAGAAGGTTGAAAAAAAGGTCGAGAAGGTTGTTGAGAAAGAAAAACCAAAGGCTTCTTACGAAGATCAGCGCAAGCAAAAATCACTTTCTAACAAGTTAAGTAAAGTGGAGTCTGAGATACAAAAGCTTGAAAAAGAGATCAAAGAAATAGATGTGCAGCTGCAAGTGAATTATGAAGAAACTGTCGCGCAATTAAACTTCTTTGATAAATACCAGTCTAAGAAAAAGCGCCTGGAGAAATTAATGCATGAATGGGAAGAGATATCAGAATCATTAGAGTCTCTTTAATTCTTTAGTTTTTAATCATCAGTTGCGCGCAATCTTGTAGATATTTTTACAATTTTTGCATTAACCAATCAATATCAATGCGCAAAACTATTCTTTACATTATCGCTGTTGTGTTTATTCTAGCTGCAGCGGTAGCTACTTATTTTATCTGGAACAGAGTTGAAGAAAAACCTCAACAATTAAACAAAGTCGTTAAAACTGTTTTTGTTGAAAATGTTCAAAACGGTAGCGTTCCTATCATTATTCCTGCAAACGGTAACCTTGTTGCAAAAAACAGATTAGAACTTTATGCTGAAGTTCAGGGAGTTTTTAGAAACAGTGCTCATGCATTTAAACCAGGTCAACAATACAATAGAGGCGAGACGCTTTTAAATCTTGACGCTTCAGAATATTATGCAAGCGTACAATCTGCTAAAAGTGAGTTGTATAATCTTGTGACTTCTATCATGCCAGATCTTAGATTAGATTATCCTGAGATCTACCCAAAATGGCAAGCGTATCTTAATAATTTTGATATAAATAAAGGAACACCTGCACTTCCAGAAGCTTCTACAGAGAAGGAGAAATACTTCATTACTGGTCGTGGGATTTATAGTTCATATTACAATATTAAAAACCTAGAACAGCGTTTAGGTAAATATCGCATCACCGCACCTTTTAGCGGAGTGCTAACAGAAGCGCTTGTTACTAGAGGAACTTTAGTTCGCTCTGGGCAAAAGCTAGGGGAATTCATCGATACTTCGGTTTTTGAACTGGAAGTGGCGATTAGCAAAAGTTTCAGTGATCTTCTTAAAGTAGGAGAGAAGGTAATGCTTTCAGACCTTGATGGTATTCGTAATTACCAAGGAGTGGTTTCGCGTGTAAACGCAAGAGTTAATCAAAGTACTCAAACCATTCAAGTTTTTATCGAGGTTAAGGGCTATGACGACCTTAAAGAAGGCATGTATCTTGAAGCACAGCTTGAAGCTAAAAACGAAGAAAATGCAATAAGAATTCCGCGTAAGCTACTTGTGGATAATTCTAAAGTATACATTGTTAAAGACAGTATTCTTGATCTTATTGATGTAAACACTGTTTATTTTTCTGATAAAGATGTTGTGGTAAAAGGTGTGCCTGATGGTACACAACTACTTTCAAGATCTGTTCCTGGATCTTTTGCAGGCATGCCTGTAAAGGTTTATGAAGAGAAGTCGCAGTCACAATCACAGCAAAAATCATAACGAATGCGCAAGATTATTGAGTATTTTATACGTTATGAGGTTGCGGTAAACATCGTGATCTTAGCTTTTCTTTGTTTTGGTGTTGTGGGGATCTTCAGGATGCAATCTTCATTTTTCCCGCTGCAAGAATCAGAGATCATTAACATTAGTGTTACTTATCCTGGTGCTGCTCCTCAAGAGATAGAAGAAGGTATTATTCTTAAAATAGAAGATAACCTTAAAGGCCTTGTAGGTATTGAGCGTGTAACTTCTACTTCGCGTGAAAATGGCGGTAGTGTTACTGTAGAGGTTGATGATGACGAAGATATTGATGTAATGCTTAGCGAAATTAAGAATGCGGTAGACCGTGTTCCTAGTTTTCCTTCTGGGATGGAGCCGCTGGTTGTGGCTAAGCAAGAAGCAACACGTCCTACCATTGGTTTCGCCGTGAGCGGTAAAGGCGTGAGTCTATCAAGTTTAAAGCAGATCGCTCGTCAGATAGAGTTTGATCTTCGTGCGATGGACGGGATTTCTCAAATTGAGATCTCTGGTTATCCTGATGAGGAGATCGAGATCGCTGTACGCGAAAACGACTTGCTTGCATACGGGCTTACCTTCAGCGATGTGGCAAACGCCGTCTCGAGAGCAAATATTCTTACCACCGGTGGAAACATCAAAACAGAAGCCGAAGATTATTTAATACGAGCAAACAACAGGTCGTATTACGGTAACGAACTCAATTATCTTGTGGTTCGTGCAAATCCTGATGGTACAACCGTGCGTCTAGAAGATGTTGCAGAGATCAGAGATCGTTTTTCTGAGAATCCCAATGCGTCTTACTTTAATGGTAATCTTGCTGTAAATGTTGAGATAAGTAATACAAATAGTGAAGATCTTTTGGCTTCCGCCGAAAAGGTAAATGAATATATTGAAGATTTTAATGAAAGACACACAGGAGTACATCTCGATGTAGTTTTTGATTCTTCAATACGATTACACCAAAGAACGAATTTGCTTGTTGTAAACGGTATTCAAGGGATTCTTTTGGTACTGTTCTTCCTGTCGTTATTCTTAAATACGCGTTTAGCATTTTGGGTTGCCGCAGGTATTCCTGTAGCATTTTTAGGAATGTTCATTTTTGCAAGCGGATTTGATGTTACGATAAATGTACTTTCACTCTTCGGGATGATCATTGTGATAGGTATTCTGGTGGATGACGGTATTGTAATATCAGAAAATATCTATCAGCATTACGAGATGGGTAAAAGTCCCATACGAGCTGCAATTGATGGGACACTAGAGGTGATCCCGCCTATTGTTTCGGCAATTATTACAACGGTTCTTGCATTCTCTACTTTCTTATTTCTGGATAGTAGGATAGGTAAATTCTTTAGTGAAGTCTCTGTCGTGGTGATTCTCACACTTGTAGTTTCGCTAGTAGAAGCATTGATAATTCTTCCTGCTCACATTGCGCATTCTAAAGCATTAATGGTTGAGTCTAAAGAAGACATCGCAAAGAAAAAAGGTCTCAATAAGTTTTTCTACAACATGCGTAGAATTAACGAGGTGGGAGACCGTATCATGCAGTGGCTGCGTGATAATATTTACAGCCCTATGTTGCGTTTTACGCTGAATAATAGATTTCTTTCATTCTCAGTTCTGCTAGGACTTTTAATGATCACGATCGCATCTATTAACGGTAATGTTGTAAGAGTTACATTATTCCCTGCAATTGCCAGTGATCAGGTGAGTATTGATCTTTTAATGCCAGAGGGTACAAACCCAGAAATTACTGATAGCATTATCAGCATGGTAGAAGATGCTGCATGGCGAGTGAATGATGAGTACACAGCAAAGCAAACCGGCAATCTTCAGGTGGTAGAAAATATTATAAAACGTGTAGGCCCTGGTAATAACAAAGCTTCGCTTAGAGTAAACCTGCTTCCAGGTGAGTCGCGAGATTTTAGTTCGCCAGATATTACAAACAGCATTCGTGACGAGGTAGGGCCAGTCTTTGGGGTTGAGCGTCTTACGTTTGGGTCTGGTGGTAATTTTGGCGGAAGCCCAATATCTGTAGCTCTGCTAGGTAACAATACAGAGGAACTTGAGGCTGCTAAAGAAGAACTTAAAGCCATTTTTGAGGCAAATCCTGTTCTTAAGGATGTGACAGATACAGATCCGCTTGGGATAAAAGAAATTCGTATTGAACTTAAAGATTATGCTTACGCTTTGGGTCTTAATCTTAATGCGGTGATGAGCCAAGTTCGCGCAGGATTCTTCGGTTTGCAAGCGCAGCGTTTTCAGCGTGGGCAGGATGAGATTCGTGTGTGGGTGCGTTATGACAGGAAGGATCGTAGCTCGATAAATGATCTTGATGAGATGCGTATTATTACTCCAGATGGTAATCGTGTGCCTTTCGGCGAAATAGCCTCTTACAGCATTGAGCGTGGCGACGAATCTATTAGTCACCTTGATGGTAAACGCGAGATACAGGTAAACGCAGATATGGAAGATCCTAATGGAAGTTCTACTGAAATTCTTGAAGATATTCGCTTAAATGTGATGCCAGATCTATTGTCAAAATACCCAACACTTACCGTTTCTTATGAAGGTCAAAACCGCGAAGCCGAAAAGTTAGAGCGCTCTGCAAACGAGGTGATCTGGGTGGTTTTATTCTTGATCTATGCAACGATCGCATTTACATTTAGATCCTATAGCCAACCATTAATGTTGATCTTGATGATACCTTTTAGTGTAATTGGTGTGGCGTGGGGTCATTACATTCATGGCTTCCCGATCAACGTTCTTTCTGCGCTTGGTATTATCGCTTTGATAGGGATCATGGTAAATGATGGACTTGTGCTTATTGGTAAATTCAATAGTTATTTGCGGGAAGGTGTTAAGTTTCAGGATGCGCTTTACGAAGCAGGAAGAGCGCGTTTTAGAGCGATTTTCTTGACTTCGTTAACAACTATCGCTGGTCTTGCTCCTTTATTGATGGAAAAGAGTAGACAAGCACAATTCTTAAAACCTATGGCGATCTCTATTTCTTACGGTATAGCTGTAGCAACTATTCTTACTTTATTGATGTTGCCGTTATTGCTTTCGGTAAGTAATACGATCAAGACTAAAGTGCATTGGCTTAAAACAGGAAATAAGATAGAAAGAGAAGATGTTGAACGTGCGATCAAAGAGCAAAAAAATGAAGAGCATGAAAAATAGTCTTACGATGAAACAAAATAGCTTGTTCTTCTTTTTATGTTTTGTAGTAGTCTTTTTCGCGCAAGCGCAAGAAAAGCTTACTAAAGAAGAAGCGATCGCGATCACGCTTGAAGAGAATTATGATATTGAGATAGCAACTAACGATCTTGAAGTTGCAGAGAATAATGCCAGTGTTTTGAATTCTGGTTATTTGCCGCAGGTTTATGGATCAGCTGGAGCAAATTATGATATCCAGAATAGATTGCAGCAAAGAAACGGTCAGGAGGCTACAGAGCTTAAAGATGCCGAGTCTAAGGCCTACAACGCTTCATTGAATTTAGAATATACATTGTTTGATGGTTTGGGCAGATTGTATAATTACAAGCGTCTGCAAGAATCGTATAACCTCACCGGTTTGCAGGTTCGTGAAACCATTGAGAATACGGTTTTGCAATTATTCTCAGTCTATTTTGAAGTGGCGCGTTTAACAGAAAACGTACAAATTCTTGAAGAAACAATTGAAACTTCGCGCAACAGAGTTACGCGTTCAGAGTATGCTTTTGACTTTGGTCAAGCTACCGGTCTTGAGGTGCTTAATGCACGTGTAGATGTTACGAATGATAGTATTGCGCTGCTTAATGCAAGACAACAATTAAAAAACACAAAGCGTGATCTTAATGTTGTGATGGGTAGAGATATGGAAACTGGTTTTAGTGTTGATACGCTGGTTTCATTTATTCCTGCGCTTACGCTAAAAACTTACCTCGACGAGTCATTGCAGAACAACGTGAATATATTGCAAAGCGAATCTAATATCCAACTTAGTGAATTTGACATTAAAGTCTCAAAAAGCGGCTATTTACCTACTGTGGGCTTGATAGGTTCTTACGGCTGGAATAAGAATATTAGTCCGCCTAACCCTATTTTTAATGCTCCAGGAAGTACATCGCGAGTTACAGGCTTGTCTGCAGGTGTTAACCTGCGTTGGAATCTCTTTGACGGTGGTGGAACGATAAACTCCGTTCGCAACGCTAAGATCAATAAAGAAAGTAGTCTTCTTGCAAAGGAGCAGGTGAAGCTTAATATTCAAAGAGATATTGCAAATGCTTGGGGTAATTATCAGAACTCGCTTGAGGTTTATGAGATCCAAGAGCAAAATGTGATCACGAATCAAAATAATTTTGAGCGTTCTGAAGAGCGTTTTAAAATAGGCCAGATCACTTCTATTGAGTACAGACAAGCTCAAATTAATCTCATTAACGCAAAGACGAATAAAAATCTAGCGAAGTATGATGCTAAACTAGCCGAGCTTCAATTGTTGCAATTAGTTGGTCAACTGCTTAATGTAGAATTTTAATGATAGAACACTATTTTCAATGTCCGTATTGCTGGGAAGAGATCAGTATGTTACTTGATCCATCAGTATCTACAACGTACATTGAAGATTGTGAGATATGCTGTAATCCTATTGAAGTTTCATATTCTTTTTCAGATGGCGAACTTGAAACTTTTCAGGCAAACAGTATTGAACAGTAAATGTAAGATTAACTTGTATAAATTATTGAAAAACAGTCAATTAACATTTTTTTAAGAATCACGTTTTAAAACTCGATTAAATACTTTTCTACTTTAGAGAGAGCCTTAAGTAAGGCATAAAAAATCTCTCGCTATGTTAATCGATACCTTTAAATTCTCTGATAGTGTTTTTGGTTTTATAATAAATTCTTCAATTGATTCTAGAAATTTAGGAGAGCTAGAATTTAAGATAGATGAGGTTTTAAATTTACCTAAAAAAATAAGTATTTACATAGAAGAAGGAGAACAAGGAGATGTAGCTTATTCGACCTTAATACAGCACTTTAAGTGGAAGTTGAAACATAAAAATAGTTTTGATAGAATCGCATTTGTCTCTAATAATTCGGTTTTAAAATTGCTTGTTAAGATTGAAACTTGGTTTTTAATTAAAGCGAAGACTAAAACCTTTGATAGAAAACAAAGAGCTACAGCTTTGTCTTGGGTGAGTTTAGTTTAAGCTTTAGTCTTACCGCTGCTGGTCATTGTGTTTAATAGTCCTTGTTTTAAACACAGCCATAAGAAGTTAAAAACAGACTTACTTTTGTTTCTGCTTACGTCGCTTTCGCCTAAGCGATAACCCATATCGCCAGCTTCTTCACTATCTTTCTTGATAAAGAGATTTGCAATGGTGGAGATCAACCATTTTTTCTTTTTCTTCTCATTAAGTACGCTCACCTTAAAATCGTCATATTTCATTTTCATGTTAATATGCCCGGTGTTATCGTTGCCGCTAATGGTAAAATAAGCCTCGTTAAGCGTACCTTCTAGCTCAACGTTTGAGTTAGGAGTGATAAAACTATTTAATTGATCAGCGGGCAGGTTTGTGACGCTTCCGTCAAAATTAAAAACCTCGGCAGTGTTATTAATGTCAAACGCCCACTTGGCATCAACCTTGCCATGTCCCATAAAAGTAGAACTGATCGTCAAAGCCGTTCTTTTTTCGCCTTTAGCATACATATTTCCCACATCAGTAGCAGTGACATACATATTTGTGAAAGCCAGTTCGCCAGCATTTTCGCTTGTTTTTACCTTCTCAAAATAGGTGAGAGACGCATTTTTGATCTTCATAGTGTTGATCATTAGGTTAAACGGCAACTTTCTTAAAGCTTCGCTGTATAATGCTTTGCGCGAAAAGTCGTCTGCCACGCGCTTGTCTCTATAAATAGCAGCTCTTACATTTTGTAATTCTAGATCATTTGCTGTGATATTGCTTCGGTCATTCTCAATATTCCAATCTAGATTTTTAAAATCAACCTGCGGCATGATGATATTGTAGTGATCGCGCTCTTTAGAAATGATTTTAGACAAAGTCTCTCGTGAATATTTTGTTTTGATCTGAAGATCTTTCAGAGATAGATCATGATCTTCAAAAACAAGATTGCCTATCCTCAGATCATCAAAATCGTTCATCCTTAAAAACACCGAGTCTGTCTGTATTTTTTCTATCTCATAGCGCACAGGTAAACCTTTGTTCTTGTCATTTACAGTGTGTATGTTTTTCGCTTTAAGCGAAAAATCTTTTACCGTGATATAGGTAGAATCTTTGTGATCATCATAAACCGAAATTGTAGAGGGCTGGATGATAAACGCGTCTATGAGAATGGTTTTTTGATCTTTGTTGTTGTTCTTTTTGCTCGAAGTATCTTGACTCTTTTTTGCGGGTTTATGCAGTACAAAATCACTTTGCGAGATCTCTATTTCACTAAAGTGAATGACATCTTCTTTTAAAAATTCAGAATAGCTTAGGCCTTTTAAAGCGATATTTTGAGTAGAATATCTGTTTTTTGGAAGACTGTCGTGTGCTTGATGATCAATAATTACATCGTCTAGGCTAATATTTCCTAGCCAAGAATTAATATCAAGCGAGGAGTATTGCAATTTTATCTCATCTGGCAATTTATTTTTAAGAGCATCTTCAATCTTACTCTTTATATAAATATTAAATCCTATGCCAGCTGCAACGACAACAATGACAAGGGTTAAGCCAGCGATGAGAATTTTTTTCATATACCTAAAAATAGTGACTAGAAATCCGTTTTGTGTTATTAAAAGCATAATGTTGCATCTGCGATAAAAAATATTTTCATTTTTCTTGTGAGAAGTCTAAAAGGGTTGTATATTTGCCGTCCAATAAATCGCGGGATAGAGCAGTAGGTAGCTCGTCGGGCTCATAACCCGAAGGTCACAGGTTCGAGTCCTGTTCCCGCTACAAGAAAAGCCCTTGAGAAATCAAGGGCTTTTATTATTTTGTGGGTTGTAAAAACAATCTCATGAAATCAACCTTCACTTTTTATTCTCTATCTGTTTTATTGTGTTTTTCATTTTTTGGCTACAGCCAAAAAACAAAAACTATAACACTTGCAGATCCCACGATATTTTTAAACGACGGCACGTATTATCTATATGGCACTGGCGCGCCAAATGGTTTTAGAGCATATACCTCTCAAGATCTTGAACATTGGCAAAAGTTAGAAAATGCATCTGGTTTGGCTTTGCAAAAGGGCGATGCATATGGCGATAAGGGATTCTGGGCGCCACAGATTTTTGAGTACAATGGTAAATTCTACATGGCGTACACTGCGAATGAGCAGATAGCCATCGCGAGTAGCGATAGTCCTGCAGGACCGTTTACACAGAAAAATAAAATCGCAATACCATCAGAAGAAAGGATGATCGATCCATTTGTTTACTTCGCAGAAGATGGCAAAATTTATCTTTATCATGTGCGCGTGGCAAACGGTGGAAATCGAATTTTTGTAGCTGAGTTAAACGATGATCTTTCGGAGATAAAAGATGAGACGCTCACACAATGTATAGAAGCTACAGACAAGTGGGAAAATACCGAAAATAGCGGCTGGACTGTTACAGAAGGGCCAACGATCGTAAAGCGCAACGGACTTTACTACATGCTTTACAGTGCAAATGACTTTAGAAATAAAGACTACGCTGTGGGCTATGCAACTTCAAAAAGTTTAACCGGGCCATGGGAAAAGGTAGCTTTTAATCCGGTGCTTGTTCGAGATATGCTGGGTGAAGATGGCACTGGTCATGGAGATCTTTTTACAGGAGAAGATGGCCAACTTTATTATGTTCTTCATACCCACAATTCTTCAGAAAAGGTGAGTCCTAGAAAAACGGCTTTGATCAAAGTTCATTTTGAAACTCAAAAGAACAATAGTCCTGACAAGCTTGTTTTTGAGATGGATAGCTTCAGGTTTTTGACGGTAGAAGAGTAGAGGAGCACTTTGTTGCGTTGATTTTTTATTTATCTTCATTGCAGCGAAAACGATTTCTTTTTTAATTATTTGGCTGCAGCCAAATAAAAACAACCATCTATGAAGCCAAAATCTAAGGCAAAAGCCTACTGGAAAGAGAATTTAAAATATTTGGTCATACTGCTCTCGATCTGGTTTTTGGTGAGCTACGGATGCGGAATTCTATTTAAAGACGCTTTGAATGAAATCAAGTTGGGCGGATTTCAATTAGGATTTTGGTTTGCGCAGCAAGGATCGATCTACGTCTTTGTGATTCTCATTTTTATCTACGTCCGGTTAATGAACAAGTTGGATAAGAAATACGGTTACGATAAATAAAACTAAAACATTATGAGTGTACAAATATGGACTTACGTTTTAGTGGGTGTGACATTTGCGCTTTACATAGGTATTGCGATCTGGTCTAGAGCGTCTTCTACTAAAGATTTTTATGTGGCTGGGGGCGGCGTTTCACCGCTTGCCAACGGTATGGCAACGGCAGCAGACTGGATGTCTGCGGCTTCTTTTATAAGTATGGCTGGTATTATAGCTTTCGCTGGTTACGACGGCTCTGTTTATCTCATGGGCTGGACGGGCGGCTATGTATTATTAGCTTTGTTGCTTGCGCCGTATTTGCGGAAATTCGGGAAGTTTACTGTGCCAGATTTTATAGGTGAACGTTATTATTCTAAGACCGCGCGTATCGTTGCTGTGTTTTGTGCTTTGCTAGTTTCGTTTACTTACGTTGCGGGACAAATGCGCGGAGTGGGAGTGGTATTCTCTAGATTTCTTGAAGTAGATATTAATACCGGTGTGATCATCGGGATGGTGATCGTTTTGTTTTACGCGGTTCTGGGCGGTATGAAAGGAATTACATATACGCAGGTCGCGCAATATTGTGTTTTGATCTTTGCATTTATGGTTCCGGCGATATTCATTTCTATTCAAATGACGGGTAATCCTGTTCCGCAGATCGGTATGGGCTCTACGTTAAGTGATGGCTCAGGTACGTATTTGTTAGACAAACTCAACGGACTTTCAACAGAATTGGGCTTCGCTGAATATACCGATGGAACCAAAAGCATTACAGATATTTTTGCGATAACTCTTGCGCTTATGGCGGGAACTGCTGGACTTCCACATGTGATCGTAAGGTTTTTTACGGTTAAGAATGTAAAAGCCGCGCGTAAATCTGCCGGTTATGCTTTGTTGCTTATCGCGATTCTTTATACAACGGCTCCGGCTGTTTCAGTTTTTGCCAAGACCAATCTTCTAGAAACTGTGAGTAATAAAGAATACAACAGTATGCCGCAATGGTTCAAGAACTGGGAGAAAACAGGTTTGCTAGAATTTGAGGATAAGAACGGCGATGGTAAGATTCAGTATTTGGCTGCAGCCAAAGAAAATGAATTAAAAGTAGATCAAGACATTATGGTACTTGCAAATCCTGAAATCGCTCAATTGCCTAGCTGGGTGATCGCATTAGTCGCAGCAGGTGGATTAGCGGCAGCATTGTCTACAGCAGCGGGATTACTGCTTGTGATCTCTTCTGCAGTCTCGCATGATTTGATCAAAAAAGTATTTAAACCAACCATCTCAGAAAAAGGAGAACTTTGGGCGGCACGAATTTCTGCAACTGTTGCAGTGGTGATCGCAGGATATTTTGGGATCAATCCGCCGGGATTTGTTGCGGCGGTTGTTGCGTTGGCATTTGGATTAGCGGCAGCTTCATTTTTTCCGGCAATTATATTGGGAGTTTTTTACAAGAAAATGAGCAAAGAAGGAGCTATCGCGGGTATGCTCGTGGGGATTTCTTTAATGCTGTTCTATATGCTGAAATTCAAATTTGGGATCTTTGATGGAGGTAAAGAAGCAGTCGCAAGTCTTAAAGATCAATGGTGGTTTGGTATTTCTCCAGAAGGTTTTGGATCTGTTGCGATGGTGGTGAATTTTGTAGTTTCGATCGTGATTAACGCATTTACACCAGCTCCGCCAGAAGAAGTTCAGGATATTGTTGAGAACATCCGTATTCCTAGCGGAGCGGGTGAAGCGTCACAACATTAGAATTTAAATCCTAATGTAAATACGATCCTGGCGTCTTCTTCACTTTTATAATACCCTAAGTTTCCTGTAAATGCTTGGAAACCGTTTATGAAAACTGAGCCGCCATAATTGCTGTGCCAAGTATTGGAATTATCGTCATCTAACCAAACTCTACCGTAATCAAAACCGGCAGTTACACCCATGCGAATAGGAACAAAATTTGTTTTAAATTTTGTGATCCCAACGCGTAGGTCGGTGGTTTGGTAGTACGCATATTTACCGTTGAAGCGTTCAAATCTATATCCTCTTAAGCTGGTGTTTCCGCCAATGGTAGCACCATGATAAAACTCGTAATTATCACCTAAAATTGCTTTACCACTCACTTTGGTCGCTAAGACAGCAAGTCCGCTTTCGTGCAATGGAAAATCAAATGAAATAAGCGGTTCTACATATCCAAACTTATTGCCGTTTCCGTCGATATTTGATTTGTAACCTGCGGTTAAGCCAAACTCCATTCCGCGTCGTATAAAAGCAAGTTGGCCGGGTTTATTTTTAAAGTTGAACCCTATTTCGCCACCAGCGTAATATTGTCTCTCAAAAAGGTTATCTGTAGCTGTAAATTGATCTCCAGTTACTCCTGTGATATCTCGGTCTAGCTCATACGATTCAAATGATGGTTTAACGTAGAAGCTGTACCCTAGATCATCTTTCCAGATCAAAGATGGTGCAAGCAACCATTGACTCACGCCCACGCGGTTGTAATCCATGTCTACGGCGTCTTCGTCGTACATTGTGTCGTTTCCTTCGCCAAAGTAGTTTATCGCATAGGTTGGTGTGGTTATTTTGGCTTGTAAGCCAAAGTTCCAATTCCTGAAGGCATGTGCAAATTCACCATAATATTCGGCTGAAAAACCTTGAGTCGCAGAGTGATATTTTACATCAATGCTGTGCTGTGCAGAGAACGGATTGTTTGTCAATCCATACGTCGTGAAAACATCTTTGATGCCCAATTGTAAGCCATCATCTGGATCAAAAGCCACGATAGGCAATACGATGTTTTGATTGCTTTTTATCTTGTTAGGATCATAGGTGTTTATCTCGTAAGAATCAGTTAACCAACTTTTGCCAACATTGTCTAATGAATTTTTCTTGCTTTTGTAGTCGTAAACCTTAGTTCTGTTTTTTGTAGCAAAATCATAGGTGTCATTATTCTCACCTCCTAGAATATTCAATCTTATGTATTTTGAACCATCGCCTTCTACATTAAAAGTGTCTTCGCCATCCAGTCCATAGATCCAGATCTCATTGGTTTCATCTTTAGAGTAGGTGTTGTCAAAAACAAGTTTCCCATCTTCATTTGTGATCTGAATTTGAGTTTTTCCTTCTGGCATTCTAGTGATAGTGAAAGTGTCATCGTTTTCAGTTCCTATTACAGTTTCAAACTTTTTTAAGAACGTGTAATATTCTTTGGCGTAAGCCGAAAGATTATCGCGTCTCGCTTTAAGATCTGCGACGATCTGTGTGATATTATCATCTTTTACATCCTGAGGAAGCGCCGCAAACGCAGTATCGATCTTAGCATCAGTAAGATTGTTCTGGATAAGTTCTGTTTGCTTTTTCCAGGTGTCCCACGAAGCAGTTTTGATCATCGCTTTGTCCAGTTTTGTGGCATAATAGTTTAGCCACTTTACACTTTTTATCTCTGGGCCATAGCTCTGCATAGGTCTAAAATCTGGCGCGCCAAATCTCAATAAACTTACGGCTACGCCATCATATTTAGGGAATGCTTGATCTCTGTCTCTCGGAATAGCTTTGTAGATCTTATCGCCATTTTCTTGCTCAAATTCTGCCCAGCGCCATTGATCATGGTGTCTGTCCCAATCGCCCAGAAGCATATCCATCAAGCGAGCACGGATGTAAACATCTTCGTCGATTTTTTTCTCTTTGTCCTCGCGTAATTCAAGCAACATGTCTGATGTGCTTATAATATCGTCAGCATTGCCAAAGGTCTCAAACTCCTTATTCTCATCGCCCACGTGCTCTTCTAACATATACAGTTTGTCGCCATAATCTTCATTGTAAATGCCTAGGTTTTTCTGCTTTGGTAAGTAGTAAAGTTTAGGGTTTGCATGGTAAATATCAACCGCCTTAAGCAAGTCGTTTACCGCAAAGGGAGCGTAAGGTTGTGCTGTGGTATAATAATCTTGAACTAGGTCTTCAGCGACGCTTTCGTTAAGATAATTATACACATAATGATCTTTTATGAACGATTGTAAAAAGCGAAGTGCACTTTTTCTGATCTCTCTCAGTGTGTATTCGTGCTCGTCTTCACCTTTAATTCTTAGTGATCTAGACTGGTGGCCGCCACCTTCGCGTATTGCAACAGGATTGCCTGGTAATGTATCAATAAACAATACAGGAACTTCTATGTCACGGCTATAAACCTCTCTGTAATGATCGCCCCAAAACCATTTGTAAACGCCGCTTTTATCAGTTTCTTCATCTGTATAGATCGATGCTTTGTATGTTGGTCCAAATTCATCTTTAGTATGATACGTTACTTCATCTTCAGAGATGCGCTGACGTTTAATTTCTCTTTCGGCGATCTTTTGTGAATTGCTGTCGTCAACTTTAAAGAACTCAACATTAGAGCCACCATCCTTATAAACCGTTAGTTTAGCAAAACCAGTTTCGGTAGAAGTAAACTCGTCATCACCGGCTTTTTTGGTTTTATTTTTTTTCGCTGTAGCGGAACCACTAATGATCTGTGGAATATCGTCATCCTTTAAAAACTGAAGGTTGCTGTCGTTACCCGAAACAAAGATCACATCCTCAAATTGACTCGCTAAAGTTTCCATGCGGCCTGCCAATTCTTGTCTGCGTTTTCCATAATATGCCTGCTCTGTAAAACCGCCCATTTTTTCAAAAGGATCCAACCGCGTTGAAGATAGAATAGGATGATGTACAGCAACGATCACCGTTTTGCCTTGTGCGTCTTTTATGTCGTCCTTAAACTCAACAAAAAACTGTTCGCGTGTTTTGATCTCGCACTTATTGTTGATATAAGGTTGCTTGTCCCAATCTTCTAGAAACCACTGAGAGTCTACCATCAGCAGCTCGATCTCGTCGCTTAATTCTTCACTTTCTAGCGCGCAGCCATCGTTAGGCCAGAAGTCAGACTCAAGATTGTCTTGTAAATACGATTCTAGATCGTCTATGTTTTCGTGTCCTTCGTAATTCCACTCATTAACGCCAGGACCATAAATGATCTGACCATTAAAATTCTCAAGTGGAGAAAGTAAATTCTTCATTAAATATTCTTCTGCGTCTTTGCGCTTGGCTTTGTCATCCTTGTCAGGAAATCCACCTTTTGGGGTGATGTTTCCCATTACGATAAGCACCGCTTCTTCATCATTTTGCGATGATTTTACGATTGCGTCAAGAACTTTCTGTGAAGTTTCGTCATTTTTATAACCGGTGTTTGCGGTAAAATAGATCTGTTTAGAAACTTCTCTGCTAGATGTTTTTTTGGCTTGAGCCAAAAGATTAGAAGTCACAAAAAGACCAATAATGACTGAAAAAATAAAGTGTTTTGAAAAACTTGAAGTGTATGTTTTTTGCATATTTGGGAGGCTGTTTTATCTCAATTCATAAAATTGTAGAAAAATCTTAAATGCTCATTCTATTTTCAAAAGTCTATAACACAGTTTTGAGAATATATTATGAACTTTTGGTTTTTGGAAGTGATAAAGAGTTACTTTAGCTTGAAATATAGGGTCATTAACTCAGTTGGTTCAGAGTGTTACCTTGACAGGGTAGAAGTCATTGGTTCGAATCCAATATGACCCACAAACCAAAAGATCCCGTTGATCAATTCAGCGGGATCTTTTGTTTTTTTTTGGCGAAAGCCAGATCAAAATATACCCAGTAATGGGTATTTACACGATGGGTTATAAAAGGTATTTTGCGATAAATATTTGACAAAGTTAGGGGGTTGTCAAATTTTAAGTTTAGAGACCTGATGCTTAAGGGAGGCATCGGGTCTTTTTATATGATGTCCAGAAGTCGTTCTAGCGCCATACCGCGCGAACCTTTAATAAGTATGTGTGCGGTGAGAAGTTTTTGAGTGATTTCTTCGGCTAGGCCAAGCTCTCTGAGTTGGTCAAAATTTTTAAAATTCGTGTTGTTTTGTGCAGTTATACTTTTCTTGAAATTTTCTCCTAAAAAGATCACTTTGTCAAAAGTGTATGAAGTTGCAAGCTGTGCGATTTTTTCATGCTCTGCGCTTGCTTCTTCGCCCAGTTCAAACATATCACCCAGAAAAAGGATCTTTGTTTCAGCTTCCAGTTGAGCAAAGTTTTTAATCGCCGCCTCCATGCTCGTAGGATTCGCATTATACGCATCCAGAATAATGGTTTGATCTTGATTCTTTATGATCTGAGACCTGTTATTAGTAGGCGTGTAATTCTCGATCGCAGCATTGATCTTGCCTATTTCAACATTAAAATACTGCCCTATACAAATCGCCGCAGCAATATTTGTGGCGTTGTATTGCCCTATGAGATTGCTCTGAATTTTGGTCTCGCCAGCGTTAACCGCAGCAAAAGGATTAGCCGGCGGATAAGTGATCTTAATGTTGCTTTTTTGGCTTTCGCCAAAAGAATAAACAGCCGTTTTCTGTGCCTTTTCAACTTGCTTAGCATCGTCACCATTAAGAAAGATCAATCCATCAGTTCTTCTCAGGTAATCATACAGTTCGCTTTTACCTTTGATCACGCCTTCTACACCACCGAAGCCTTCAAGATGCGCTTTCCCGAAGTTTGTGATGTATCCATAATCTGGTTGAGCGATCTCTGCTAACATTTTGATCTCGCCAATGTGATTTGCGCCCATTTCAACAATTCCCATTTGCGTGCTCTCATCCATCGAAAGTAAAGTGAGCGGCACACCAATGTGATTGTTGAGGTTTCCCTTTGTAGCAACAGTTTTAAAAGACTGAGAAAGTACAGCGTTTATGAGTTCTTTAGTCGTGGTTTTACCGTTGCTTCCAGTTAGCGAAATAATCGGTAACCCTAAATAGTTGCGGTGGTAGCGGGCAAGTTCTTGCAGTGCAGTAAGCACATCATTAACAAGAATTGTTTTTTCGCTTTTAGCGTAATCGCTCTCATCTACAATTGCGTATGCAGCACCTGCTTCTATAGCCTTTTCGGCAAAAAGGTTACCGTTGAAATTTTCGCCCTTGAGCGCAAAAAATAGATTGTCTTGTGAGATGTTGCGTGTGTCTGTTGAAACTCCGCTGCACTTAAGAAATATAGAATGTAAATCTGAAATACTCATAATAAAAAGAATGCCCAGGATATTCTCCTGGGCATTTAAAATTTTTAGTTGCTAAGATGCATTATTGTCTAGGAGTTTTCTTTGTCTCAGATTTTGAGCCTACCCTTGACATTGCGTTTCTAAAGCCAATATCATCTGTTGCCATTGTTTGTGGCAAATATCTTCTTTGAGCAGGGTCTAACCAGTACTCGCGATCTCTCCACGAGCCACCTTTGTAAACTCTTACTTCGTCATCAATAAGCGTTGTGCGCTTGTTAGACTTGTCGTATTCTTTGATAAGGTTGCCATTGTCGTCAATATAGTTTTTGTTCACTGGGCTATCATACATACGATCGTCGCTGCTGTCATCTGCAAAAGACTGAAAATATCTTGTAGACTCTTTATCACCATCTCTAAAGTTACGGTTGTCACTTTCAGAGAATTGTGTTCTTAAATAGGTATCGTTAGAATCTACAGCTACTTGCTTGATCTCACCAGGAAGATATCTTGCGATGATCTTACCATTTTCTAGCGTATCATAAACTGTTTCATCTGGACCAAGAACTACCACAGAACCATCATCGCCTATTGCATTTTTAGTGTAAACGTTACCACGGTAGTAGTTAAAGTCATTGAACTCATCATCTACGATAGGGCGGTAAACATCAGCAACCCATTCTGAAACGTTACCTGCCATGTCATAAAGACCATAATCATTAGGCTGGTAAGATTGTACCTGTGCTGTGATATCTGCGTTATCGTCAGACCATCCTGCGATACCACCATAATCACCATCTCCTTGTTTGAAGTTAGCTAATTGATCACCGCGAGTACGACGGTTTCCGCTACGTGTGTAAGCACCATCCCATGGATATTTCTTACGACCGCGATACACATTGTATTCTCTTAAACCTACAAGACCTAGAGCCGCATATTCCCACTCAGCTTCTGTAGGTAATCTATATTTTGTTGTTGAAAGTACACCATCTTCTGTACGAGCATACAGGTGAGATGGTTCTTGAGAAGCACCAGGATTGTTTTTGTCTGCTCTTGGTGTGTTCTGTTTTTCTATTCTTGCAGATTCTCTACCACCACGAGTTACATCATCTTGACCACCGTAAGTTAAACTTGGCGCTTGGATGTAAGTGTCAGTGTTAAAGGTAGTAGCAGCATCTACATTATATTTTGCATTTTGAGCAGTATAACCAGCATCTTCTAATAAGTGCTCGTTGTATCTGTCAGTTCTCCAAGTGCTGAATTCTACAGCTTGTACCCAGCTAACTCCTACAACAGGGTAGCGAGCGTATGCAGGGTGGCGCAAGTAGTTTTCAGTCATTGTCTCGTTAAAACCTAAGCGGTTTCTCCATACAAGAGTATCAGGAAGTGCGGACACATAAATGTTGCTGTACATCTCATCACTAGGAGGGAAAACTTTCTTTAACCAATCTAGATATTCTAGATACATAAGGTTTGTAACCTCAGTTTCGTCCATATAAAAAGATTGAACGTGTTGCTGAGTAGGAGAGTTGTTCCAGTCGTGCATTACATCGTCTTGAACGCGGCCCATTGTGAATGTTCCACCTTCAATAAATACAAGGCCAGGAGCGGCTTCTTGCCCGGCATACTTGGTGTTTGCCTGAAAGCCACCATTGGGGTCATTGATACTCCATCCTGTTGCGCGCGAAGAATTTTTATATTCATTCTTACCGCCACAAGAACTTAAGGATACTGCGATGATCCCTAAAATCAAGGCATTAAACAAGAGCTTTCTTTTCATTTTTATCAAAATTCTTTAAGCAGATTTGGGTCTGCAATATAATAATTAACGTCTAATTCTCAACAGAATATTTCTTGCGCCCATGCGGTTTAGCCTGGGTTTACTTAACGAATCAAAACTTTGTTTAGTATCAAAGTCTAAAGGTTTAGTTAAATCTTACTTTTATAATTTTAAAATTACCTTTGCGTTAAATGCTATGATGAACAAAATTACTTTATTCATTTTCTTTGTGTTGCTCTCTGTTATTGCTAGCGGACAGTCAAAGAAATTTACCATTACTTGGGGTGATAAAGTAAATGTTTCAACTTCTGAAAAACCAAATTTACTTCCCGGTTTTCAAGCTGAAAATTATTCATTTTCTTCTAAAGATGGTATAAAATTTAACGCGCAGTGGCAAGAATCTAATGTTTTGACCACTTCTGCGACCTTGCAAAACGTGCAATATGCTCCGCTAAATGACTCAGAAATAGCTGGCAGCGAACTTTTGGCGCAAAGCCAACATAATTTTTTAATGAGTAAATCTGTTGCGCGCGGTAAAGAGTTTGTGTCAATTTCGTTCTCTCCTATTATTAGAAGGAACGGTGTTTTGCAAAAAGTGACCTCCTTTACTGTAAGTTATAATAAGGGTCGAGCCCAAAATGCGACACGCAGCCTTGCGGTGACAAATTCGGTTTTGTCGAGTGGAGATTTTTACAAATTCAAGGTTGAAGAAACTGGGGTTTATAAAATTGAAGCTTCATTTTTAGCTGATCTTGGGATGAATCTTCGCAATATCAACCCAGCAAATCTTAAGATCTACGGCGATGGCGGTAGAATGTTGCCGTTGCGAAATAGAGACAACGCATTCTACGATCCGCCTGAAAATGCTATTAAAGTTGTGGACGGCGAAGATGGAAGTTTTGATAACGTTGATTATATTTTGTTCTACGCTAAAGGTTCAAAACAATTTCATGCTGAAAGTTTAACTCACGTAAACGCTTACGACGATAACACCTATTATTATATAACCGCGAGTGGCGGTGCTGGTAGAAGAATTCAAGCTATGCAGCAACCAGTGACTGGTGCCGATGTTGTGGTAAATACCTTTAATGATTACCAGTTTCATGAGGTAGATAATACAAATCTTTTGCGATTGGGGCGCAGATGGTTTGGAGAAGAATTTGGTTTTGAAAATGAGCAAACGTTTAATTTCTCATTCCCTAATCGTGTGGCGTCTTCTCCTGTAGATGTGCGCTTTTATGTGGCTGCGATCTCAGAGAGTGATTCTAATTTCTCATTGTCGCTTAACGGTTCAACTCCAGTGAGTCTCACGGTGCAAGAAATTACAGATAGCAGATTGGCGCGTGACAATGCCTACGACACATTTAGATTTAATGATCAAGGATTGCTGTGTAGCGGCGATGATATTGAAGCGTTGATACAGTTTGATAATTTGGGGAATCCTTCAGCGCAGGGTTACCTAGATTTTATTGCGCTTAGCGCGGAAAGGAATTTGCAATACGCCGGCGGTCAATTACAGTTTCACAAAAATGATCTGCCGCAAACAGGCGTGGCAGAATATTTAATAAGTAATGCTTCGGCGGTTACAGAAGTTTGGGATGTTTCAGATTTTCAGAATATCACTTTCGTGGAAAATACTGAAAACGCAGCGCAACTTACCTTTAAGGCGAGTTTAGGTTCTGATAAGAAGTTTGTGGCTTTGGACGGTGCAGATTTCTTTTCGCCACAGCGAACAAATGAAAATGCAAGAGTTGCAAATCAAAACCTCAAAGGTGAAATGTTTGCAGGTTTGTATGGTGCTCAAGGGCCAGATTATATTATTGTTTCTCCAGATTTTTTAATTCCGCAGGCGCAGCGACTTGCTCAGCACAATCGTGACTATCGTGATCTTAAAGTAGCCGTTGTAAGTCTTGAAGATATTTATGCTGAATTTTCTACCGGTAGAAAAGACATCGGTGCGATTCGCAATTTTGTGAATTACGTTTATACTAATGGAAGTGGATTAAAATATCTGTGTCTCTTTGGCGATACGTCTATAGATTATAAGGACAGGATAAGCGGGAACAATAATATTGTGCCCACGTTTAACACCTATGATAGTTTTGCGCAGACCACTTCTTATATGAGTGATGATTATTTTGGGGCGCTAGATCCAGATGAAGGTGTGATTGAAAATGCGAGTCCGGCGGGAAGTGGAGGTAGTGATAAACTTGATCTTGCCGTAGGCCGAATTCTAGCAGATTCTCCGCAATTAGCACAAGTTGTGGTTGATAAGATCATCAATTATGATGCGCGCGCATCGTATGGCAGATGGCATAATAATTTTGTGTTAGTCTCAGATGATGTTGATCAATCGTGGGAATTCACTCGGTTAGAATCTACGCTTGATGCGCTGGGTGATGAAATACAGCAAGAAAAGCCTTTTATCAATGTTATAAAGATTCACAGCGATAGTTATGAGCAGCAAGCTTCTGCTGGAGGTGAGCGATATCCTCAAGTAAATGATGCGATTTCTGATGCGCTTGAGGCGGGTGCACTTGTGATGAATTATTTGGGACATGGCGGTGAGGATAATTTGGCTAGCGAGGTGATCTTTACTAGAGAAAATGCTAAAAACCTAAAAAACGGTGAGCGTCTTCCTGTGATAGTCACCGTTACATGCGAGTTTACGCGTTTTGATAATCCTACGCATCCGGCGGCGGGTGAAGATCTTTTTTGGAATGCTGAAGGTGGGGCAGTAGGTCTTGTGGCAACAACGAGAGAAATTTTTGTTCAGCTGGGCGTGACCTTCAATCAAGATCTTGCTGCAAATCTTTTTTCTTACGGAACTAACGAGATTAAAAGCGTTGCAGAAAACCTTAGAGAGACAAAAAACGGAATTTCTGATGAGCTGCGTCGTGTGATATTTTACATTGGTGATCCTGCGATGGAGTTGGCTTTCGCCGAGCCGAACATCCGACTGACAGCAATAAATGATGTTCCTTTAACGCAAGCGGTAGATACGCTTAAAGCGTTGGGTCGTGTAAAAATGAGCGGTGAAGTTGTAACACCGTCAGGGCAATTGATCAATGATTATAATGGGAAACTCAGCGCGACTGTTTTTGATAAATTTCTAGATAGACAGACCTTGGGTAATGATGGCGTAAGAGATAGTAACGGTAATCTGCTAATTCTCGATTTTAAAGAGTTGGGTAATGTGCTTTATAACGGTCAGGCATCTGTAGAGAATGGTTTGTTTGATTTTGAATTTGTGGTGCCTCGTGATGCGCAAATCCCTGTGGGCAAAGGGCGTGTTAGTTTTTACGCTGAGCGCGAAAACATCTTAGAAGATAAAGGCGGGTATAATATGGATATCTTAGTAGGAGGTTTAAATGAAAATGCGCCAGAAGATAATGAAGGCCCTTTGATACAATTATACATGAACGATGAAAGTTTTGTGAATGGCGGTATCACAAACTCTTCTCCTTTTCTTTTAGCTAAACTAGAAGACGAAAACGGGATCAACACCGCTGGCGGAATAGGTCATGATCTTATTGCGATTCTTGATGGTGATGAAGAAAACCCAATCATTCTTAATGATTTTTATGAAAGCGACGAAGATAATTTTACGTTAGGGCAAATTCTGCGTAAGCTTAGAGATCTAGAACCCGGTCTTCATACGATCACTGTGCGAGCGTGGGATACCTACAATAATTCCTCAACGGCAGATATTCAATTTGTGGTTGTGGGTGATGAGGATATGAAGTTAGAACACGTGATTAATTACCCTAATCCATTTGTGAATTATACAGAGTTTTGGTTTAACCATAATAGACCTTTTGAGCCGTTAGAAGTCCAAGTGCAGATTTTTACCGTAAGTGGTAAAGTAGTGAAGACTATAAATCAAACAATAACGAGTTCTGGATTTTTGTCTCGAGATATAACTTGGGATGGTCGGGATGATTTTGGGCAAAAAATAGGAAAAGGCGTGTATGTGTATAAGATTACAGTTAAATCTACGTTAACGAATAAGCAGGTGGAAAAAATTGAAAAACTCGTAATCCTGTAAGCTTTTAAATATATATTTGTCATATAACCATCTTACTGTCATGAGAAAACTACTACTTTCGTTAGTACTTGCAGCTCCGTTACTTACTCAAAACTTACAAGCTCAGGATGATCAGAATAGAGTGATTACTACTGGTGTTCCTTTCTTGCTTATCGCTGCAGACGCTCGCGCTGCTGGTATGGGTGATCAAGGTATTGCTACCGGGGCAGACGCCTTTTCACAACAGTGGAACCCCGCAAAATATGCTTTTATTGAGCAGTCTCAAGGTGTAGGTGTGACGTACACTCCTTATTTATCAAAGCTTGTTGATGATATTTTCTTAGGGCAAGTGGTTTACCATAATAGAATAGATGATCGTTCTGCTTTTGCAGCAAGTTTGAGATATTTTAATCTTGGCGATATTGAGGCGATTCTTAATTCTAATCCTTCGCAGGCAGAGTTAGAGAATCCGCTTTTATTGCGTCCCAATGAATTTACATTAGACCTATCGTATGCTATACGCTTGAGTCCGCAGTTTTCTCTGGCTGTCGCCGGAAGGTATTTGCGTAGTGACTTGAAGCTTCAGGTAAGTGATGAAGATGCGAGTGCGGCAAATACTATAGGTGTAGATATTGCAGGTTATTTTCAATCAGAGCAGGTTTCTTATGATTCTTTTGATGGTCGTTGGAAGGCAGGATTCAATATTTCAAACATAGGTCCGAAATTTAAATACGACGAAGCAGGACAGGAGAACTTCTTGCCAACCAAGCTAGGAGTTGCTGGTGGATTTGATTTTATTCTTGATAGCTATAATACAATAGGAGTAGGGCTAGAGTTTAATAAACTGCTTGTGCCAACACCTCAGGATTATGATGGCGATGGTGATATTGATGCAGAAGATGCGCAGGCGTATAATGACATAGGTTTTCTTGAAGGAATGTTTAAATCCTTTGGCGATGCGCCAGATGGCTTCGGTGAAGAAATTAAAGAGGTGACCTGGTCGCTGGGTGCAGAGTATGCTTATGATAATGTATTCTTTTTAAGAACAGGATACTTTAATGAGAGTAACGATAAAGGAAGTCGCAAGTTTGCAACCTTGGGTCTGGGTTTTGAATACTCATCAATAGGTATAGATGTTTCTTATCTTTTCTCAACTTCAAATGTGAGAAATCCGCTTGAAAATACACTTCGCTTTGGTCTTACCTTTAACTTTGGCAACGAGTACCAAGAATATTAATGCATGAAAAAAATTAAGATCGAGTCGCAACTGGAGGTTTATGATGATCTGTCTGAACTTTCAGAAGATGTGCGCTCGTTGATGCAAGCTGCTGTTGAAGCTCGCAATGTTGCTTATGCGCCATACTCAGAATTTCACGTAGGCGCGGCTATTCTTTTGGCTAACGGCCAAATAATAAAAGGGAATAATCAGGAGAACGCTTCTTATCCTTCTGGTTTGTGCGCAGAGCGAACGGCAATTTACTATGCAGGAGCAAATTTTCCGGGAGTTGAAATTGTTGAGATCGCTATTTCGGCGAAAGCCAAAAACAAAGAAACAATAGAGCCAATTCCTCCTTGCGGAGCGTGCCGTCAAGCCATCGCAGAATACGAAGTGAAGCAAAATAGCCCGATCGCACTTTATTTTATGGGTGAAAAAGGTAAAATCGTAAAAAGCGATTCGCTCGAAAACCTACTGCCGCTACTGTTTACCCAAGATTATTTATAAGTACTTCTTCTTAAGGAATAATTTTAAGAAAGGTTTTTATTATTCCTTTATGATATACTATTTTTGTTCCTCGTGTTTTTTAGGGCCTAGACCCTGTCACAAACATTAATTTTTGATGAAAGAAATAACCCAGGAAACGTACCTTAATTGGTATGAAGAAATGTTGTTTTGGCGCAAGTTTGAAGACAAGTTAGCGCAGGTTTATATACAACAAAAGGTAAGAGGATTTCTACACCTTTACAATGGTCAAGAAGCGATACTTGCAGGAGCACTGCACGCAATGGACCTTAGTAAAGATAAGATGATCACGGCTTACCGTAACCACGTTCAACCTATAGGTATGGGTGTAGACCCTAAGCGTGTAATGGCAGAGCTTTATGGTAAGAAAACCGGTACTTCAATGGGTATGGGTGGTTCTATGCACATATTCTCTAAAGAAAAAGGATTTTACGGAGGGCACGGTATCGTAGGTGGTCAAATTCCACTAGGTGCTGGTATTGCTTTTGCAGACAAGTACTTCAAGAGAGATGGAGTTACTCTTACTTTCTTTGGTGATGGTGCTGCTCGTCAAGGTTCTTTGCATGAGTCGTTCAACCTTGCGATGCTTTGGAAACTTCCTGTGGTATTTTGTGTAGAAAATAACGGTTATGCGATGGGAACATCTGTTAAGCGTTCTGCAAACCATGAAGATATCTGGAAGTTAGGTTTAGGTTATGAGATGCCTTGTGGTCCTGTAGATGCTATGAACCCTGTTGCTGTGGCAGAAGCTTTTGATGAAGCGATCGCTCGTGCACGTCGTGGTGATGGTCCTACATTCCTTGAGCTTAAAACGTATCGTTACCGTGGTCACTCTATGAGTGATGCACAGCATTACCGTACAAAAGAAGAGGTTCAAGAATACCAAAAAATAGATCCGATCACTCAAGTAAAAGACATTCTTCTAGAGAAAGGTTTTGCTACTGAGGACGAAATAAAAGAAATAGATAAGCGCGTAAAAAGTCGTGTGGCTGAGTGTGAGAAATTTGCTGAAGAAAGCGAATGGCCAGAAAAACAACAGCTATACGATGTAGTTTACGAGCAAGAAGATTATCCATTTTTACCACATAAACCTGAATAAACATGGCAGAAGTAATTAAAATGCCCCGCCTTAGCGATACGATGGAAGAAGGAACTGTAGCCTCTTGGTTAAAACAAGTAGGAGACAGCGTTTCAGAAGGAGACATCCTTGCAGAGATTGAGACAGATAAGGCGACTATGGAGTTTGAATCCTTCTACGAAGGGACGCTGCTTCATATTGGGATTCAGGAAGGTGAGACTGCAAATGTAGATGCATTGCTTGCGATCATCGGTGAAGAAGGAGAAGATATCTCTGGATTGCTAGATGGAAGCGCAGCAAGCGGTGAGGATAATAAAGATGAGGCTTCCGCCAAAGAAGAGCAAACAGAAGAAAATGAAACTGAAGAAGCTGAGGCTTCTGAAGCATCTTCTGATGATGCATCTGGCGACGCTGAAATTCCAGAAGGAGTTGAAGTGGTAAAAATGCCACGTCTTAGTGATACAATGGAAGAAGGAACTGTTGCATCTTGGTTAAAGCAAGAAGGCGATAAAGTTTCTGAAGGTGATATTCTTGCAGAGATCGAGACAGATAAAGCTACAATGGAGTTTGAGTCTTTCTATGCAGGGACTTTACTTCATATAGGTATAGCAGAAGGCGAAAGCGCAAAAGTAGACGCGCTTCTTGCAATTCTAGGTCCAGAAGGAACTGATGTTTCAGCAGTAGTTGCGAACTTCAAGTCTGGTGGTGGCGAGAAAAAAGCTGCTCCTAAAAAAGAAGAAAAGAAAGAAGCTGCACCAGCACCTAAGAAAGAAGAGAAAAAAGAGGTTGCAAAACCAGCACAGGAAAAACCTGAGGCAAAATCTTCTTCAGATGCTCGTGTATTTGTTTCTCCACTTGCTAAGAAATTAGCAGAAGAAAAGGGGATAAATCTTTCTCAAGTTAAAGGTTCTGGTGATCACGGTCGTATCGTGAAATCTGATATTGAGAATTTCGTACCTGGTACAGGTGGTGGCGCACAACCTTTCGTGGCAACGGGAGAAGAGAGCTACGATGAGGTTAACAATAGCCAGATGCGTAAGGCTATCGCAAAATCGCTAGGCAAGAGCAAATTTACTGCACCGCACTACTACTTAAACGTAGAGCTAGATATGGAAAACTTCATGGCTTTCCGTAAGCAGTATAATCAATTGCCAGATACTAAGATCTCATTTAACGATATGATGATCAAGGCGGTTTCGCTTGCGCTAAAAAAACACCCACAGGTTAACTCACAGTGGTTTGATGATAAGATGAGATTAAATCATCATGTGCATATGGGTGTTGCAGTTGCTGTGCCTGATGGTCTTGTTGTGCCAGTTGTACAATTTGCTAATGAGAAATCTTTACAGCAGATCAACGCTGAGGTTAAAGAACTAGCAGGTAAAGCACGTAATAAGAAACTTAAACCAGAAGAAATGCAAGGTAGTACCTTCACGATTTCTAACCTTGGTATGTTTGGTATTACACAGTTTACATCTATTATAAATCAACCTAACTCTGCAATTCTTTCCGTAGGTTCTATTATTGAGAAACCAGTTGTTAAGAATGGTCAGATCGTTGTAGGTAACACAATGACATTGTCATTAGCTTGTGACCATAGAACTGTAGATGGAGCAACAGGAGCAGAGTTCCTGCAAACGCTTAAAAACTATGTTGAGAATCCTGTGCTAATGCTTGCATAAGATTTGTAACAATCTAATAATACGAATCCCACCATACAGGTGGGATTTTTTTTATCTTTAAAACCATGAAAAAACTAGCTTTTATATTAGGATCAGCATTCTTAGTAGCGTGCGGTTCTGGAGAAAATAAAACAACCGAGTCTACCGGTGATGAGCAAAATACGCAGGCAACTGCCTCAGAAGAATATGTAATTGAGCCAGCAGCGGTAGAAAAACATCTAGCGTTTCTTGCGTCAGATGAGATGCAAGGTAGAAATACAGGTTCTGAGCAAATCGCAAAAGCTGCAGATTATATTGCGGACCAATTTAAATTAGTAGGAATTAAACCATATTTTGAAACTTACAGAGACGATTTTGATGCAAAGGGAACTGCGGCATTTAATGTTGTTGGAGTGCTTCCGGGTAACGATCCTGAGCTTAAGGATGAGTATGTTATCGTTGGTGCGCATTACGATCACATCGGTACTGCTAAAGAAGTAGATGGAGATACCATCGCAAATGGAGCAAACGACAATGCATCAGGAACTACAACGGTTATTGAGCTGGCAAAACATTTCGCTGCAGCGAAAACAAATAAGAGATCAATAATATTCGCATTATTCTCTGCCGAGGAAAAAGGTCTTCTAGGTTCAGCACACCTCGCTGAAAAACTGAAAGCTGAAAATCTTGATCTTTATGTGATGTTCAATATCGAGATGGTGGGTGTGCCGATGCTTGATAAGGAGTATTTGATGTACATTACCGGTTATGAAATGAGCAACCTTGCAGATGTTTTTAACGGTTATTGTGGTAAAGATGTTATAGGATTCTTGCCGCAGGCAAAGGAGTTTAATCTCTTTAATCGCAGTGATAATGCGCCGTTTTATGCGCAGTTTGATGTAGCAGCACAAACGGTTTCTACCTTTGATTTTACAAATTTTGATCATTATCACGGCGCAGATGACGAGGCAGATAAAATGGATCCTGTGCACATGGCAAATGTTGCAAATAGCTTGATTCCTGGGCTTGATGGTCTAGTGAATTCTCAAGAAAAGACAGTGATGATCAATGTGCAGTAAGAATATTGTAATTACCGGCACAAGCCGTGGTATAGGTTTTCAGTTGGCGCAAGTTTTTGCAAAGGCTGGTCATAAAGTCTTAGCGCTTTCGCGAAATGAAATGCCATTAAAGTCATTGGGTATTTCTGATATCACTGCGTTGTCTTGTGATCTTTCTTCAGAAGTAGATTTGGCGGAAGCCAAAAAGCATTTAGAAAAAATGGAAGTTGTGGATATTTTAATTCACAATGCCGGAGCTTTAGTAAATAAGCCATTTGAAAAATTGACCACAGAAGATTTTGAGAATGTCTATGCGGTAAATGTATTTGGAGTTGCTAGGTTGACACAATTGGTTTTACCTTTTATGAAAAATGGCGCTCATGTTCTTGGGATCAATTCTATGGGCGGCGTGCAAGGCACGATGAAATTTCCAGGCTTGGCTGCATACAGCAGTAGTAAAGGTGCACTCACCATACTTTTTGAGCTTCTCGCCGAAGAGTATAAAGAGCGTGAGATCGCATTTAATACTTTAGCACTGGGAGCTGTGCAAACAGAGATGTTAGAAGAAGCATTCCCGGGGTATGAAGCGCCGGTTAAGCCTGATGAAATGGCTGATTATATTTATGATTTCGCTTTAAAAGGAGCTAAATTCCATAACGGAAAAACAATTCAGGTTTCGGCGACAACGCCTTAGTATGCAAGAAATACTAGAGAAGTACATACCTAAGCAAAGTGTGATTCCTGTCTTTGAATTGATAAAGGCGCTTAATGTGCATTTAAAGATCGTGGATGAACGTGTGACGCGACATGGCGATTATAGACGTTTGCCAGATGGTACGCATCAGATCACAGTGAATACAAACCTTAATAAATACAGGTTTCTCATTACTTTGATTCATGAAATTGCGCATCTCGTTGCTTTTAAAAAATATGGGCGTAGTATAAAACCGCATGGTCAGGAATGGAAACATACGTTTCAACAAATGATGTTGCCATTTATACGACCAGAGATTTTTCCTAACAGGTTGTTGCCGTTGATCGCTCAGCACTTTAAGAATCCAAAAGCGAGTAGCGATACAGATGCACGACTAAGTGTTGCTCTTAAAGAGTACGACCCAGAGAATGATAAAAACTATATATTTGAAATTCCTGAAGGTTCTAAATTCAGGATCTATAATGGTAAAGTGTATAGAAAAGGCAAACGACGCATAAAGCGATACGAGTGTCTTGAACTTGCAACGGGAAGGATATATCTTTTTCAACCCAACGCAGAAGTAGAATTGATTAACTAGCAAACAACAATATGAGTAGTAATAAGAATTTTTATGCCGTTATCATGGCCGGTGGTGTAGGGTCAAGATTTTGGCCTTTGAGCACGCAAGAAAATCCAAAGCAATTTCATGATATTCTTGGTGCGGGAGAAACTTTGATTCAGAAGACATTCAGTCGTATTGCTAAGATCGTTCCTCAAGAAAACATTCTTATACTCACAAATGAGCGCTATAAAGGGCTTGTGAATGAGCAGTTGCCTGTGGTCTCAGACGAAAATATCGTTCTTGAACCTGCTATGCGCAACACAGCACCGTGTATTTTGCTGGCGGCACTTAAGATCAAGAAACAAAACCCTAACGCTGCGATGATCGTAGCGCCTAGTGATCACTGGATTCAGGATGAGGCGGCTTTCGCCAAAAACCTTACTCAGGCATTTCAATATTGCTTAGAACAGAAAAAGGAAGGTTCTCAAGATGGATTGCTAGTGACATTAGGTATAAAACCAACTTTTCCTCATACGGGATATGGTTATATAGAATACAATTCCGCGGAAGCGACATTAAAACCTGTATCTGCTTTTAAAGAAAAACCAGATTTTGAAACAGCTAAAAAATTCTTAGATCAAGGTAATTTTCTTTGGAATGCCGGGATCTTTATCTGGGGTGTTGAAGCGATCGCAAATGCTTTTGAGAAATATTTGCCAGAGATGTATGCTATTCTTTCTCAAAATATCGATGCGCTTAATACAGGTAAGGAACAAGCCTTTGTTGATGAGTTTTATCCTACTGTAGAAGATATAAGTATTGATTATGGTATTCTTGAAAAAAGTGAAAATGTGGGTGTGATCCCTGCGCTTTTTGACTGGAATGATCTTGGCGCTTGGGGTGCTCTTTATGATAATCTTGAAAAGAACCAAGAGGGTAATGCGGTGGTGAATGCTAATGTAATTGCTAAACATAGCGGTGGTAACTTGATCCGTACAGGTGAAGGTAAGATCGTGGTTGTAGAAGGGCTTAATGATTTTATTATAGTAGATAAAGATGATGTACTTTTAATCATGCCAAAAAGCCAAGAGCAGCGTGTTAAAGAAATGCGAGGTCTAGTGAAAGAGAAATTTGGCGATGATCTTGTATGATAAATTCTCCAGAAGAAAATAAAGATTTAAAGACTCAAAATACAGCCGAGTCTGACGCGAAAGAGAATATAGGTAAGGACGCTAAGAGTCTTTGGCAAAATGTGAAGACCTTTCTTAGTGAGCTGCTAGATATTCGTAGTGATACAGATCGCGACAGTACTATTGAGGCAGTAAGAAAGGATATTCCTTTTAAAGGGCATAATGCATGGATCCTTATATTTTCGATCTTCGTTGCGTCTATAGGTTTAAATGTTAGTAGCACGGCTGTGGTGATAGGAGCGATGCTTATATCTCCTTTAATGGGGCCTATCGTTGGTGTTGGTCTTTCTGTTGCGATTAACGATCTAGATACACTTAAGCGATCTCTGGTGAACCTTGGGATCATGGTGGTTCTTAGTGTGACAACGGCTTTTATTTATTTTAAAATTTCACCGCTTACTGAGCTTACTCCAGAACTTGAAGCAAGAACTTATCCCACAATTCTTGATGTTGCGATAGCGATTTTTGGTGGTTTGGCACTTATTGTTGCAAAGACTAAAAAAGGAACCATTGCTAGTGTAATCTTTGGTGTAGCAATTGCTACAGCTTTGATGCCGCCGTTATGTACTGTAGGCTACGGTTTGGCAGTTGGTAGCGGAGAATATGCTACTGGAGCGTTTTATCTTTTTTCTATTAATGCAGTTTTTATAGCGCTTTCTACATTTCTGGTTGCTAAGCTTTTGGGCTTCCCAATGGTGAAATATGCAAACAGCAAACGTCGCCGGTTTATCGCGCAAGTTGCCTCTGGTGTTGCGATTGTCGTGATCGTGCCTAGTGTGATCTTGTTCTGGAGGTTATTGCAAGAACAGGTTTTTGTGAAGAATACTAAGACTTTCGTCGAAAACACTATACGTTATGAAGGTACTGAAGTGATAAAATTTGATCAAGACTATAAAGATAAATCCGTGAATATTTATCTCATAGGAAATTTAGTGCCTAAATCTGAGATCAATAAATGGATGTCTGATCTTAAAGAGAATGAAAAACTCGCTGACGTCAACCTAAAAATTCATCAAGGATCTGATCAATCTAGTCAACTAGCAGAACAATTGAGTAGTAGCGTAAAATCTGGAATTCTAGAAGATCTGTATGTGAACAATCAACAAGCGCTGGCAGATAAGAATACTCAAATACAACTGCTAGAAGACGAGATTAATAAACTGCGTTCTTCCTTAATTCCTTTTCAAAATCTAAGTCAGGAGGTTCAGGTAAATTATGAGGATCTTGAGAGCTTCGGATATGCAAATACGATTTCTACAGACTTTGCAAAGACAGATACCATTCCCACTTTTGTAGTGAGTTGGAAGGATGGCCTTTCGGCGAAAGCCAAACAAGAACAAGAAGCAAAACTTACAAAATGGCTGAAAATAAAATATCAGCTAGACACGTTGAGGATCGCTAGAAATTAATTGTGCTCCTCGTTAAGCGCCTTGCGTACGCGCTTAAATAGGTCTGAGGAATACACAAAATCTGTGACATTCTTATTGTCAGTTTTAAAGATCTCATCTTTTGAGCCTTCCCATTCTAAATATCCTTTTTGAAGGTAAACGATCTTTTCACCTATTTCCATCACAGAGTTCATATCGTGTGTGTTGATTATGGTGGTGATGTCGTATTCTTTTGTGAGTTCTTGAACAAGGTTGTCAATTACCGTGGCTGTACGCGGATCAAGCCCTGAGTTAGGTTCATCACAAAAAAGATATTTTGGTCTGTTAACTATAGACCTCGCAATGGCAACACGCTTCTGCATACCACCAGAAATTTCTGAAGGCAATTTCTTATTCGCATTGATAAGATTTACACGTTCTATCACTTCGTTTGCGCGATCGCGGCGTTCAGACTTTGGCATTTTTGAGAACATTCGCAATGGGAACATTACATTTTCTTCTACCGTCATGCTGTCAAACAAAGCGCTCCCTTGAAACACCATGCCCATTTGTTCTCTAAGATGACGTTGTTCTTCATCCTCAAGTTCAGAGTATGGGTTGCCATCATAAATTATTCGGCCTTCTGTGGGTTTAAAAAGCCCTAGAAGACATTTAAGAAATACCGTCTTACCCGATCCACTCTGACCGATGATGAGATTGGTTTTTCCTTTTTCAAAAGTTGTTGTGATCCCTTTAAGGATCATCTCTTCCCCAAAACTTTTCTTTAAATTCTGTACCTCTATCATTAGCTCAACAGTAATTGGGTTATAATGTAATTTGCGATGATGATCACCACACTGGTCCACACAAATGAAGTTGTACTTGCTTTACCTACTTCTAGCGCTCCACCCTTCATATAATATCCTTGATAAGATGGTATGGTTGCCAAGATCATTGCAAATATGAATGTCTTTATAAATGCGTAAACTAATTGGAATGGTATAAAACTATCCTGTAAACCGGCGATAAATTGGTCAGAACTAGCAAAACCGCCATAAACGCCAGCCATGTAACCGCCCACAATACCTAAGAACATTGCAATAATGATCACAAAAGGATAAAAAAGCATGGCGATGATCTTTGGGAAAACCAGATAATTAAGCGAGTTAATACCCATGACCTCTAGCGCATCAATTTGCTCTGTAACACGCATCGTCCCGATGCTAGATGTGATGTAAGAGCCTACTTTACCAGCGATAATTATACTCATAAAGGTAGGAGCAAACTCAAGAATGATACTTTGCCTTGCGGCGAAACCTATTAGAGATTTTGGGATAAGTGGATTATCCATGTTCAGCGCGGTCTGGATGCTCACCACACCACCCACAAAAAAAGATATAAATGAAACAATGCCTAATGAATCTATGATCAGGTCATTAATCTCTTTTAATATCAATTCACGCAATACAGATGTCTTGGTAAATTTTACAAAAACCCCCTTTAACATGAGGAAATATTCACCAATAGACCTTAAGTACATCATAGCAGATTAATTCAGGTTTAAAAATAGCAAAAATACATATGGCGACTAATCAACATTTCCTTAATCTTTTCGGAATACATCTTGTAAATTTAAACCCGAATTATAAACCGATTTACTTAAGATGAAATTAAGGCTTCTTTTTCTTCTATTTGCGCTACCACTTTTGGCGCAAGCCCAAAACAACTACTCTGATAATCCTAAACTGGTAGTAGGTATTGTTGTAGACCAGATGCGTTATGACTACCTCACCCGTTTTTATGAAAGATATGGCAAAGACGGTCTGCGTAGACTTATGGACGAGGGCTTCTCTGCAGATAATAACCACTACAATTACATGCCTACTTACACCGGGCCTGGTCATGCTTCTGTTTATACAGGAACTACGCCGCGCAATCACGGTATAATCTCAAACAGTTGGTATGATAAATTCACACAAAAAGATGTGTATTGTGTGGATGATGCAAGCTATGAGCCTGTGGGGACAGAGAGTGGTTCTGGTCGTAAAAGCCCGATGCAGTTAAAAACTACAACCATTACAGATCAAAACAGATTGCACACTCAAATGCGCGGTAAAACCATAGGGATCGCCATTAAAGATCGCGGTTCAATTCTGCCAGCGGGTCACACAGCAAATGGAGCATACTGGTTTCAAGGAGGAGATGAAGGTCACTGGATCACATCGTCTTTTTATATGGACGAGTTGCCGAAGTGGGTTGAGAAATTCAATAAAAAAGATCCTGCAAAACAGTATATGAAAGAGTGGGATACGTTTTATGATATTGACACTTACGTGGAAAGTGGACCAGATGAAAATGATTTTGAAGGCGGCTTTCGCGGAAAAGACAAAGCGACTTTTCCTTACGATCTTAAAAAGCTTGGAAAAGAAAACGGTGGCTACGGTATTTTATCAAGCACTCCTTACGGGAATAGTTTAACTGCAGATTTTGCAATTGAAGCTATTGATGCAGAAGAATTGGGTCAAGATGAATTTACAGATATTCTTGCCGTAAGTTTTAGTAGTACAGATTATGTGGGTCATAATTTTGGTGTAAACTCGATAGAAGTTGAGGATACATATATCCGCCTAGATAAAGAAATCGCTCGCTTATTAAAAGCACTTGATGATAAAGTGGGGAAAGATAATTACACGGTTTTCTTAACTGCAGATCACGGTGCGATCAACAACCCTGCGTATTTAAAGAGTAGAAGAATTCCTGCTGGTAGCTTTGGTATGGGTAAAGTAGATGATTCTTTATACGGTTATCTTAAAAACAAATACGGCGATATAAAACTCATTGAGAATATTTCAAATTATCAAGTATTCTTTGATTACAGCGTTCTTGCCGAAAATGATATCAATAGAGAGGATCTTCAGAAGGATATTGCGCACTTTTTATTGCAGATCCCAAACATTGATAAAGTTTACACACGCGAGCAACTTACAGCTGGCGAATTTAATTATGGCGAAATTTCGCTTGTGCAAAAAGGCTTTAACCAGAAGCGCAGCGGTGATGTTTTTATCGTGATAGATCCTGGTTATGCGGGCATTGGTAGAACTGGTTCAACACACGGTAGTCCGGCAAGTTATGACACGCACGTGCCACTTTTATTTTATGGAAAGGGAATTAAAAATGGTCATAACACAGATAGAATGACCACCATTCCTGATATCGCAGCTACTATCGCAGCGCTATTAAATATTGAGATGCCTAATGGCGAAACAGGAACTCCTATAATTGAAGCATTAGCAGATTAAAACAATTTCTCACGTATTTTCTTCCATAGCAGTGAGCGGATAAATTTTCCTTCTTCTGCGTTTACAAGAAAATCCGTTTGATTTTTTCGGGCTTTAAAATATCCAGAAAGGTAATCCATGAAAAAATGATGGGTTACCTTTTTTAATTGGTTAATATTCAATTTAATGTTGTTTGCTGTGGTTTTTTTTATAATCTTAACCGTTGTTATTAATTTCTAGATATCTCTGACTAAATTATAGCTGAGCACAATTATGAAGCTTAAAATTTCAATGGTACTTTGTTTAATAAGCGCTACCTCATTTTTCGGTCAAAATATAAATGATGGAGCAAGTTATTTTGAAGAATTTCCTGATGTGGTTAAGGTAGATTCATTTGAGTCAACTTTCATTTCTGGTATTTCGCAAATTGATTCATTTGTTCTGTATAACGATTCATTACTGTTGTGTAAAGTACCCAAATCAAAGTATCATTTAAGAGTGTTTGATTTGAAAAATAAAAAGGATTTGGGGCAATTTGTCTCATCGGGAAGAAAGGATCAAGATGTTTTTGGCTTTATTTCATATGGTGTAAGGGGTGATAATATTTGGTTTTATGATATTATGAAGGATGAAATAGCAATGACTTCAATAAAGGAGATGTTGAAAGGGGATTACTATTTTAAAAAATTTTCAATACCATATTACTATTATTCTGTACAGATTTTAGACGACTCATTCATGTTGTCTAGTGGTAATTATAATTCTAATAATTGGCTTTCTTACTTGGATTTAAAGAGAGGGAAAATAACAAAAGAATTAATTCCATATAAGTCCAATTCTTCAGACAATACCTTAACTAAAGTAGAGAAAACTGCACACGAGAGTATTCTGTTTCTTAAACCTAATGGCGATAAGTGTGTTCTTGCAGCTCGCTACTCAGACAGAATTCAGATAGTGGATTTAAATACGGAAAAATCAAAAATTACAATAGGTCCCAAAATTAATGAACCTGCAATGGTCGTGATGGAAGATTATGATGGTCAGGATATGAGTGCTCGTGGACCAAAAACTAAATATGCTTTTGTTCAAGGGACTACAACTCACAAATGTATTTATTTACTTCACTCAGGAAATCAACATCAAGGTGAGCATCGTCACTATGGCAAAGAGATTTATATATATGATTGGAGCGGTGCTCCATTAAAAAAGATAAATCTCCCGGAATATGCGGTTAGTATTGCGGTTACAAGTGATGATAAAACTATCTATTACTATAGCGTAAAGCATAAAGAGATGAGGATGGTAAAGCTATAAGGGCAAACCCCTTTTTAATTAATTTAAGAGAAAAAGCACTTTAAAATAGACTTATTTTCAAAATAGGTAAGCTGTGTTTTTAGATGATTTATCAATAATTGAACAAGATGAAAAAAAGATTTTTCAAACATATTTTTAGCTGCATTATCCTAAGTATTTTTTCTTGTAATTTGATCATAGCTCAAGACAAAATCATTATTAATGTAGTGTATGAGTTTCATCATATTAGAGATCTATCTAAGGCAGAGCAACCTTATGAAAATGATATGATCTTGTCTTTAGGAAGTAACAGTAGTCGTTACAGCACTTTGTATGAATACACAAATAATAGGCCCACAGTTTTATTGCAGCAAAATAAAATTCAAGAAGCAAATAGCTCGTCTTCAGATAAAGTGGTTAGGGGAGGTTATGGTCTCTTAGTTAATAACGGTGGTGTTCTCACGAGGGATGAGATAAATAAGAATTTGATCAATAAAGAATATACAATGTATTCTTTTATAGGTAATAGAACCTATAGTTTGTCTGGAAGCATACCTATATTAAAATGGAAAATATTAAAAGAGAAAAAAGAGATAGGAGGGTATGTATGCCAAAAAGCATTGGCAGACTTTGCTGGAAGAACTTATGAAGCATGGTTTACAACGCAGCTTCCTTTTCAAAATGGACCGTGGAAGTTAGGAGGACTTCCTGGATTAATACTTGAAGCAAAAGATATAAAAAATGAAGTGCAATTTGTTTTTAAAGAAATTTCACGTAACACAGATCCTGATGAAACGACTAAAACTCTTCAGGAATATCCACAATTTGCTATTCCTGTTGAAGAAAAACAGCTGCAAAAGCTTGAAGCCACATTTATAAAGAATCCATTAGGATTTGTGAAAGCTATTTTTCCTGATTCAAATATTGCGATCATAAACATACAGGATTCTGATAATCGATCAATACCTGTTATTAAAGATTTTAATCCAGTAGAATTGAATTAATATTTGCGTGCCAATCATAAACATTACGATTTTAAAGAGCATAGATTTTTGCTTTTACTTGTGTTTACGCTTTTCGCGAAAGCGTTATGTGCACAAGAAATTGTTTTAACGGGAGTAATTACGGATGCAAATAATAATGTGTTAGCGCGCGCAAGTGTTGTTGCCGTTGATAGCTTGTCTAATATTATTGCCTATACGTCATCAAATGAGAAAGGGGTTTATTCATTGAGGTTAGATGCTCTTAAAGATGGAAAAAATCTCCTGCTTGAGGTTAACTATCTAGGCTTTAAACCTGCTTATCTGCTAATCAAAAAGGAGCGGTATATTTATGATTTTTCATTAGAAGAAGATGAAACAGCACTTAATGAAATCGTAATCAAGAATAGGCCTGTTGTAAAACGTAATGGAGATACTATACGATACAGAGTTACAAGCTTTCAAAAAACTGAAGATCGAAGTATAGGAGATGTTCTTGAGCGTATGCCTGGTGTACAGGTGGATGACGATGGAACAATTTTTTACAATGGTAGTAGGATCTCTAACTTGTATATTCATGGTGATGATCTTATGGATGGGAAATACGGTCTGGCAACACGAGCGATTAGAAAAGAAGATATTATAGGCGTTGATATAATACGTAATCACCAGCCGATAAACGTTCTTCAGGATAAAATTTTGACTAATAGCACGGCAATGAACCTATTGCTCAAAGACGAGAATAGTATGAGTTTAAATACTCATGCAGATCTCGCTTTGGGTGTTCCTGATCTCTACGATGTTTCGTTAACACCTATTCTTTTGAATAAAAGAATAAAGATGTTGAATACCGTTGCAATAAATAACGCAGCGGTAGATTATCAAGAGGATTTTAAACAATTGGGTAATTCGAATTTAAGATCAGATATTAGTGTGAATCCAGGTGCGGTTAACCTATCTCTTGGAACCGTGGGGCCACCAAATTTACCAAAAAGCACATACTACAGAAATGCCTCTAAAGTGATCAACTTAAATGATCTTTACACAACGGACAATGGTTTGCAACTCAAGATCAACCTGCAAGCTTTTGCAGATAGAAACATATTAGAATACAATAGTTATATTGCTAATTTCACCGCGGGAGACACTATTTCTTTTTCTGAAAATCAAGAATTAACCCAAAACCCCAAAATATTTACAGGAGCATTTACAGTAGTAAACAATAAGGATTCAAATTTTTTGCAAAATAAATTTGTTCTAGATGTTGATGATAATCAAAGCAATGCTTTAATACAATCTAATAAACAAAACTTTGATCAATATCTTTATGAAGATGCGATTCGATTTTCAAATGATTTTAATTGGATTCCGTCCATTGGGTCTGACGGAGTTGTAGAACTACGCTGGTTCACTTCGTATAAGAGGGATGAAAAATCTCTTCTTCTGGGTGATGGATATAATTCTAAAATTTCAGATTTTGAAGGGATGAATGAGCAAGTGGATCAGTCATTGAACTCTCCTACATTTTATTCAAATGCATACGTGTCATATTTAAAAAGTGGGGCGCATTTTAAACAGCAATATGAACTGGGATACTTATTTGAAGATCAAATGCTCAATAGCGACTTGCGGTTTAGAAATGGAGATCAATATCAAGAATATAATCAAGATTCAGGGAATAGACTGCAATGGCTGCGTCAGCAATTATATTTTAAGCCTAGATTTCAATTACTGCTGAACAAAGTAAAAGCTTCACTAGATCTGCCTTTAATTTTTCAAAATATTTCTTACGATGATCTTTCAAATAGCCTTAATAAGCATAAGCGCGATTTTTTGTTCAATCCTAATTTGAGTTTTAAATATCAGATAACACCAGAAGAGCACCTTTCTGCGAATTATTCTTTTGATAAAAAATTTGGGAATATAGCTCAGATTTATCGGGGTTCAATATTAAGAGATTATCGTTCATTAATAAAAAATGAAGCAGATCTTTTTGAGACTAAGCAAAACTCCTTTGGAATTACATATAATTTAGAAAAAGCTGTGTCTTTGTTTTTTCTTAATGCAAGAGCCTCATATGAACATCTTAGTACAAACGCTATATTAAGTTATGATATTGACGCAGATGGTCAAACCGTAATTTCCTTGCCCATTGAAAATGATAGCTACAATTATAAATTTGATTTAGGTCTAAGCAAATATGTGTTTGCTATTAATAATGCACTTAGCTTAAGAATTCAATATGATCACTCTATTTCAAATGGGTTTATAAATGAAGCTCTGGTGCCTGTAAATAATGATGTGCTTTCTTTTTCCTCCAGCTTTAGCAAGAGTTTCTTTTCGTTATTCAAAATACAGTATAAGCCAAACCTAAGTTTCAATTATACAGTTGTGAATAGAGATAACATAAATTCTTATGATTTTAAAACCGTATCAGTAGATCAAACTTTTGAATTGATGTATAAATCAAAGAAATCTTGGGATGCAAGAGTAGATTTTGTGCATAGTTATACAGAGCAAAGTGAGCAGCCTGTATTACAATACCTGTTCTGTGATTTTAATGCCAACTATGCGATAAAGAAAAACAGTCTGGATCTAGGATTGTCAGTTAATAATATATTTAACGTAAAAAAGTATCAAGTTTATGCGATTGATAAACATCAATACTTTGCTAGTTCTTATCAATTAAAGGGGATTATGGCACTTATAAGAGTAGAGTGGTTTTTTTAAAACAACTTCTCACGTATTTTCTTCCAGCGCAGTGAGCGGATAAATTTTCCTTCTTCTGCGTTTACCAGAAAATCCGTTTGATTTTTTTGAGCTTTAAAATATCCAGAAAGGTAATCCATGAAAAATGATGGGTTACCTTTTTTTGATGCCAATTTTGCCGAAGCAATAGCCGTTAGCAACAATCCATAACGCAAACTGTAAAATGCCTGGCCTTGCTTGTATTTTGCTGCTTTAGTGTAAGTTTTTCCGGTGGGTTTGAGGTGTTTTACTTCTAGTTCAGGTAAAGTTTGCACATGCCAATCGTGATATTGCGCCAGCAATTCATCTACGGTATCCCAACCCATCGCCTCTCGCAATCCGCCGATGTCTTTAAAACAAGCTGAGCGATATGCTTTTAAAGCGCCTCTTATGTGGTCTTTGTTCGTTAGATTCTCAACAACCCATTTTCCTTCTTTTTCAATGGTGCAAAAGCCGCCAGCCATACCTGTTTTTTCGTTTTCACGAAAGGTTGCAGCAACTACTTCTAGATAATCCTCAGGGAAGATCAAGTCTGCATCAAACTTGCAAATGATGTCAAATTCCTGCGCATGCTGCAGGCCATAATTAAAAGCCTGCACAACCTTACCACCTGGCAAATGCTCTGGTGAAGATCGCTTAGTGAACAGTTTTATATTTTTATGGCTTTGGCCAAAACGACTTACGATCTCCGCAGTTGCATCTGTGCTATTGTCGTCTACTACAATAATTTCGGTTGCGGGCAAAGTTTGCTCTACAAGAGATTGCAGAGTAAGACTGATAAATTCTTCCTCGTTAAAAGCCGGTATGATTATAGAAATTCTCAAGATGTTCTTTCGGCGTAAACGAGATAATAACGCGGTGTGAAAAAGCGTAGTAAAGGTCTAAAACCTAACTTTTTTGCGGGATGTGTAAACTTAATACTGTCTTTAATTTCCCATCCTGCTTTTTCTAAAAGCCAGTCAAATTGCCAATCTTCAAATTCATGGTAATGTCTATCCCACTTGTCTGTTTTGCTGCGGTAAGCAGGCGAGAACCATAATTTAAGAGGGATACTCGCAACGAGTTTTTCAGTAGAGGCATCTTTTAAAACCGAAATAGGCGAGAGCAAATGCTCAAAGATCTCAAAGGCTGTCAGCACGGTCGCAGTAGTGTTTTTCGCGGCAGCGGTATTAAAATCCAGATCTTCACCGGTTGTGTTTTCAACGGTGTATCCTGACTTTTTCATCAGCTTGCTTAACGGATTTTCAACTCCTAGATCTAAGATCTTTTCATCTATTTTGATGTGTTTTTGCAAAAACTCTAGCGTAAGCTTAAACCGTTTATCGGGATAGATCTCTTCGTACACGTGGCGTAGTTTATTTCGCAAAAGCGAAAAATTGAAGCACAAAAATAAGGATTTACTTATGGTTGCAGGTTTATATTTGAGATTGGGTTTAATCTTGTATTTTTACCGCCCATTACTAACCATGCCATGGCAGAGAAACTCGACCCTACAAAATGGGTGGATAGATATTCAGATTATCTTTTTAACTACACTATCGTTAAGGTAAATGATCGTGAAGTTGCTGAAGATCTGATTTCTGAAACCTTTCTTGCGGCCCTAAAATCTATGAAGAATTTTAAGGGGCAGGCAAGCGAGCGCACATGGTTGATCTCTATTTTAAAGCGTAAGATCATAGATCATTATCGCCGCCAGAATAGTAAAAAAGGTCAGGCAGAAGTGCATATGGATTATAATGATGATGAGTCTAGCGGCGACTGGTTAGAAGAGCGCGTGGCAGATTTGCGAGAGCGCAATGCTGAGGATGAGATTGAGAATGAAGAGCTGGGCGCGGCGATTTTAAAATGTATTGAGAAATTGCCCGAAAAGCAGGCTGAGGTCTTCATACGCAAAACGATAGAAGGACAAGAAACTGAACTTATTTGTAAAGAACTAGATATAACACCGTCTAACCTGTGGGTGATCATCCACCGGGCAAGAACGGCCCTGGCGGAATGTCTAGAACAAAATTGGTTATCAGAATGAAACTATTTTTTAACTGTAAAGATGCTTGTGCCTGTTGTGATAAGGCGCAATACGAAGAGGCGAGTTGGTTTGAGAAAATGCGTCTGCGTTGGCATTTCTATATGTGCCGTAGCTGCAAAACGCATTCTGAAAAGAACCAAAAACTCACAAAACTCATTGACGAGAGTAACCTTTGTAGCAAAAATACCTGTGGTTGTAAGGAGCGTTTAAAGCAAGAGATCGCTCGCGAACTTAATCAAGAAGCAAAGTAAGCAACCACCACGCGATCGGGATTCCCTCAACCCAGAACGAGGCGTAATATTTTTTTTGACGCTTCCGCGAAAAGAAAATAGCCGCGACACAAAGGCTCATCAAAACCAGTGCAGAAGGCCAGTGAACACGAGTTTCCTGAAAATACTGAAGCACTACATACAGCACCACAAAACTATAACCCACGATCTGGGTTTTTTTTATGCCAAAGATCTGCGGCAATGTTCCTAAATTCTTAGAATCAAATTCTAGATCTCTTATCTCAAAAGGCAAGATCAAAATAAGCGTAAGCAAAAACCGCTGAAATAGTTCAATAACTACGGCTGCATTCCAATCAAAATCAAAAAATGCCAGAGGTAAATAAACCGTAGCGCCACTCCATACGGCAGCGATGATAAAGATCTTAATAGAAGGAACTGCTCTTAAATTTTTGTGTCTTGGTAAAAATGGTACCGCATAAAGCAAAGTGAGTAATCCTAAAGGAATGCAAGCTAACCAAAAAGTGTAGTGCATTTCTAGAATGATAAACAGCCACACAGCAAAGCAAATCGCCGAAAAACTCTGTATCACACGCAGCGATCCTGCTAAACTGCGATGATGTAAACCCGCAATACCGGCATATTTTACAAAGTTGTACCCAGTGATCGTACCAAAAAATAAAAACCCGATAAGCTTAAGATCTACGGGCAGTTCAAACTCATAAAGCGTCACGAAAACGAGTGAAACCACAGCAAGCGCAACATGAATACTGCTGTTAATATAAAAGTCAAAAAGCCTTTTAGCGAACTTCATAAAACAAAAGTATTCTAAACTGTTGATAACCCCGCAGAATGTTTAAAAAGTTGGCGGTTACAGCGTTTAAAAATCAATAGCGGTTTCATACTTTTGCGCCATTCTTAAAAACCGCTTTTTAGCTATGAGGACAGATGTGTTTTCCCTACGCCATATTGGCCTTTCAGAAGATGATAGAAAAGAAATGCTCAAGGCCGTTGGCGTTGAGAATATGGATCAGTTGATCTATGAAACGCTGCCTGATGGTATCAGGTTGCAAAAACCGCTGGACCTCGAGCCTGCGATGAGCGAATATCAGTATTCAAGTCATATTAACGGACTTGCTGATAAGAACAAGGTTTTTAGATCTTTCATAGGTCTAGGATATCACGAAGGTAAATTGCCAGCCGTGATACAAAGAAATATCCTTGAGAATCCGGGTTGGTACACGGCTTACACGCCATATCAAGCTGAGATCGCACAAGGTCGTCTAGAAGCTTTATTAAATTTCCAGACCATGGTGAGCGATCTTACCGGGATGGAACTTGCAAATGCTTCTCTTCTTGATGAAGCTACTGCTGCTGCAGAAGCAATGACGTTGCTTGCCGCTGTGCGCGACCGTAAGCAAAAGAAGGATGACGTTTCAAAATTCTTTGTGGATGAAAACGTATTTCCACAAACACTTTCTTTACTTAAAACAAGAAGTAATCCAGTAGGAATTGAGCTTGTAGTTGGTAATCCAGCAGAATTTGATTTCTCTACAGAGTTCTTCGGGGCGTTAGTGCAGTATCCTTCAGTTACTGGTGAGGTAACAGATTTCTCTGATTTTATTTCAAAATCTCACGAAGCAGGAATTAAAGTTGCTGTCGCCGCAGATATTTTAAGTCTTGTGCTTCTTGAAGCTCCAGGAAAACTAGGAGCTGATGTTGTTGTGGGAACTACACAACGTTTTGGAATTCCGCTAGGATATGGTGGTCCTCACGCTGCATATTTCGCAACACGCGAAGAATACAAGCGTAACATTCCTGGTAGAATTATTGGGGTTACAAAAGATAGAGATGGTAACCGTGCATTGCGTATGGCGCTGCAAACTCGTGAGCAGCACATTAAGCGTGACAAGGCAACTTCTAACATTTGTACCGCTCAGGTTTTACTGGCGGTAATGGCGGGAATGTATGCTGTATATCACGGGCCAAAAGGACTTAATTACATCGCTGAAAAAGTGCATCGTAGCGCAGTAACTTTGGCGCAAGCCTTAGAAAAAATGGGCTTAGTGCAACTTAATGCGGGCTACTTTGACACCATTAGAGTAAAAGCTGATGTGGCGCAGGTTGTTGCTTCCGCTTCCGCGAAAAAGATAAACTTCCATTATCCTGATGCAAACACGGTTTCTATCGCATTGAACGAAACTACGAGCATTGAGGATTTAAATACTATACTTTCAATTTTTGCTGATGTTACCGGTAAAGAAGCTGGTAATATCGAAGCACTTGTTGAAGAAACTACTATTCCTGAAAGCCTACAACGTCAAACCGAATATTTGACAAATGAGGTGTTTAGCAAGTATCATTCTGAAACAGAATTGATGCGTTACATCAAGCGTTTAGAGCGCAAAGACCTTTCATTAAATCACAGTATGATCTCGTTAGGTTCTTGTACAATGAAGCTTAACGCTGCTGCAGAAATGCTTCCGTTGAGCGATGCGCGTTGGGGAAATATTCACCCATTTGCACCGCTTGAGCAAGCCGGTGGTTATCAGGAAGTATTGAAAAAATTAGAAGACCAACTTACCGAAATTACTGGTTTTGCGGGTACTTCTTTACAGCCTAACTCTGGTGCTCAGGGTGAATATGCTGGTTTGATGGTTATCAAAGCATATCATGAGAGTAGAGGAGAAGGTCATAGAAATATTTGCTTGATCCCATCTTCTGCGCATGGTACAAACCCTGCGAGTGCTGTGATGGCGGGTATGCAAGTTGTTGTTACAAAGAGTACCGAAAAAGGAAACATCGATGTGGAAGACCTGCGTGAAAAGGCTGAAAAACACAAAGATAATCTTGCTGCGGTAATGATCACGTATCCTTCTACACACGGAGTTTACGAGAGCGCAATACAAGAAATTACCGGAATCATCCATGATAATGGTGGCCAAGTGTATATGGACGGTGCAAACATGAACGCTCAAGTTGGTTTGACCAATCCTGGAAAAATTGGGGCAGATGTTTGTCACTTAAACTTGCATAAAACTTTTGCTATTCCTCACGGAGGTGGTGGTCCAGGTGTTGGTCCTATTTGTGTAGCAGAGCAGTTGGTACCTTTCCTTCCAGGAAACCCAGTTATTAAGACTGGTGGAGAAAAAGCCATTACTGCGATCTCTGCGGCGCCATGGGGTTCTTCATTGGTTTGCTTGATTTCTTATGCATATATCAAGATGCTTGGTGCAGAAGGTTTAAAACAATCTACCGAGGCTGCGATCTTAAACGCAAACTATATCAAAGAACGTCTTAACGGAGCGTTTAATGTGTTGTACACTGGTGAAAAGGGACGTGCAGCTCACGAGATGATCGTAGACTGTAGACCATTTAAAGTAAACGGAATCGAAGTTGTGGACATCGCAAAACGCCTTATCGATTACGGTTTTCACGCGCCTACGGTTTCTTTCCCGGTGAATGGAACGATGATGATAGAGCCTACAGAGAGTGAGAGCAAAGCAGAGCTAGACCGTTTTTGTGACGCGATGTTGAACATTCGTAAGGAAATTGATGCTGCAAGTGCTGAAGACGAGAACAACGTGCTTAAAAATGCACCGCACACTATGCACTTGATCACAGCTGACGAGTGGACGCTTCCGTACACAAGACAGCAAGCAGCTTATCCGCTAGAGTATGTGGCTAAGAATAAATTTTGGCCTACTGTGCGCCGTGTAGATGATGCGTATGGAGATAGAAACTTGATCTGTACATGTGCGCCTATCGAAGAATATATGGACGCTTAATGGAGAAGTGTTTTGGCTTTAAGCCAAATAAATAAAACAAGAAACCCTGCACTACGCAGGGTTTTTTTATGCAAACGAATTAATATCTCTTTAGCGTTCCCTTATCAAAACTTAACGACTTCTTCTGGTAATTTTGAGAAATTGATATGTCTAAAGCGACATTTAGATAACTCTAACTACTATGAAAAAATTGATTTTTATACTGATAGCAATTGTTGCTGTCTCATGCGGAACCTATAAAACTGATGCTGTTACCATTTCTCCCGTGGAGGAAACATTAGATTTACAAGGCTCAAAGGCTGATCTTTACAGCAAGGCAAATGCATGGATGACCAGTAAGTTTGCAGATGATGATTCTACAATCCAAGTACAAAATGCTGATGATGGCCAATTGACGGGACGTTATAAATTGAAGACATTGTCCAATCCCTATAACTCATTGAATGTGTACACCCTCGTTGCGGTTAGGGTAAATACAAATTCAGCAATCATCACTTTGACTCCGCAGCCATACGGCAGTATCACCGGTCAAACCGAAGGTACTTACGAGGGTATGAGTTATCCAGAAGCACAAGCTAAACAAGATCTACAAGCACTGATAACAGATTTTGAAAATGCAATGAAATAGATTTTGGCTTAAAGCCAAAAGAACAAAACCCCGCTTGATGCGGGGTTTTTAGTTTTACTCACTTTTATGTTTTATATGGTTTAAGGCTCTAAGGTGTATTTTGTGAATGATATAATCAGACCAAAGCGACCAGTAAAATTCGGGTTGTATGTCAACATAATACCAGGTCGTTCCTATCAATTTAGTTTTTGAATCATTGATTTTCTCTAATTTGAATTGGCCTTTTTGAGAAGCAAAATAGCCATCAAGATGCGGAGGATGAATGTCCCAAAGAGGATTGTATTCATTCATAGGTGTGGGTTGCTCTATAACATCAAACTGCAAAAGATTTGGTTCATTCCAAGTGGTGATAGGCTCTACAAAACTTCCCGTTGTGAAGTTGCAGTAGCGTATGGCACCAACTCCTTTGCCATCAATTGTGGCGTGTGTAGGATATGAAATTCCAGTCTTAAATATCCATTCATCTGGTTCTGCAATTGAATCAAATGTTATGATGTTATTCCAAACTTTTTCAATCGGCGCATCGATTTCTACGGATGTGGTCACGGGGATTAATGTAGGATTGTGATTTGCCTTGTCAAAACTCAGAAAACCAACGGCAAGAATTAAGATTCCTGTGCCTGTGACTTTTGGGTTTTTAGTGGCTAAAGTAATGCCTAAACGTGCACCAAGATATGTAAGTGCTGCTAACAGCGGAGCAGCCATTGCAATACAAATGAGTCCTTCTAAGGCAAGTGCTGTTAGAAGCAATAAAGCTAATCCAAGGGTAAGAAAGCCGCTTCGTATCGCTTCAGATTTTCTAACTTGTCTTTTCTTGGTTAAAAAGTAAGATGGAATAAAACCTACAAGAACGGGTAGAAATAGAAATATTGTCCAGCCATAAGACTCAAATTGATAAATAGACAGATAGCCTAACAAGAAGGATATAATTATTGTGATGCTAATAGATATGAATTTTGTTTTCATAATTTAAAACTTTCAGAAAATATTGAAATATAAAGCTAAATTTTTTTACCTCATTAGTTTAAGAATGGTCTTAGTGATCCAATTCTCTTTTTGATTCACCACTTTTTCAAGCATAGTGTCCGCTTTAGCAACAAACTCATAAAGTTCGCTGGTTTTTTCTTTAAATTTCAGCTCTTCCTCGTTGTTTCCTTCCACTTCCTGAACTTCCTTTAAAACCTGAATTGCAGGCTTGATTTCACGGCGACTGCGCTCAATGGCGATTTTACGTGCCATCGCATCAATATCCTGCTCCGCTCTAAAATATTCCCGGCGTTCCCCAGGCTTGTATTCTTTATGAATAATTCCCCAGTCAATCAATCCGCGAAGGTTCATACTCGCATTTCCACGCGAGATTTGAAGCTCTTCCATAATATCTTCCATAGAAAGCGCCTCGTCCGAAATCATCAGCAACGCATGAATTTGCGCCATGGTTTTGTTCACGCCCCATTGAGAACCCAGTGCGCCCCATGTTTGTAAAAACTTACCTTTTGCTTCTTTGAATTTCATGTTTCAAACTTAAGAATAAAATTTTAAACTTTCAAAAAGTATTGAAACTAATTTACGAATTAATTCTCACTTTGGTTCAGAATATTATGCAAAGACCCGTTATCAAACTCAGGGTGACGGTCAGACTTTGACCTATATTTGTGTCATGAAAATTCTCGTCATCGGTCACGTTTGGCCAGAGCCAAAATCTTCTGCGGCCGGTAGTCGCATGATGCAACTGCTTGATGCTTTTTATCAAGAAAATTGGGAAGTTCATTTTTGTAGCGCTTCCGCGAAAAGTGCGCATTCGCAACCGCTCACAGATTTTGAAATCACCGAGCACGACATCAAAATGAACGATTCCAGTTTTGATAACTTCATTAAAACCTTGAATCCTGATGCCGTGGTTTTCGACCGATTCATGGTTGAGGAACAATTCGGTTGGCGCGTGGCAGAGAATTGTCCCGATGCATTACGAATTTTAGATACAGAGGATCTCCACGGACTGCGCAAGGGTAGGGAAGCGGCGCTCAAGGCAAAAACTACTTTTACCGAGGCTTTTTTGCATAACGATCATGCAAAGCGCGAAATCGCCAGTATTTATCGCTGTGACCTCACGCTTATTATTTCAGAGTTTGAGATGGAGTTGCTGGATAGTTTTTTTAAAGTGCCTAAAAATCTTTTACTCTACCTGCCTTTTATGGTCGAAGCGCCAGAAGTAGAAAATTGGAAGTCTTTTGATGATAGAAAGGATTTTGTCTTTATCGGGAATTTTATTCACGAGCCTAATTGGCTTGCCGTACGGTTTTTAAAAGAGCAGATTTGGCCTGAATTATCAAAACAAGTTCCTGACGCTAATCTTAAGATTTACGGTGCTTACGCTTCCGCGAAAGTGAATCAGTTGCACAAACCCAACGACCAATTTTATATCGAAGGTAGAGCGGAAGATGCGCTAGAAACCATTGGGGATTCCCGAGTGTTATTGTGTCCTGTTTTTACTGGTGCCGGACTCAAAGGCAAACTTCTAGAAGCCATGCAAACAGGAGCTCCGAGCGTAACCACATCCATCGGTGCAGAAGGGATGCACGGTGATTTACCATTTAATGGTTATGTAAAAGATGATATCACCGATTTTATTTCTGCGGCAGCGCAATTGTATAACGACAAAAACCTTTGGCAAGAAAAACAGCAAAATGCAACTGAAATAATCAATCAGCGGTTTTTAAAATCTAAGTGGCAACCACGATTTATAGCAGCAATACAAGAATATAAATCAAACCTCAATTCCCACCGAAAACAAAACTTCACAGGAGCAATGCTACAACATCAATCTTTACAAGCCGCAAAGTTTATGGGGAAGTGGATTGAGGAGAAGAATAAATGATGTCAGTTCGAGTGATTCGACGCAAGGAGGATCGTATCGAGAACTAATTTAGTTAGGATTTTCAATTTGTAAAAAGTGCTTGACGCTTCTCGATACAAAACCATTCCGCTGTGCTTCATGATTTCACTCGAAGTGACAATTTAATACAAAATCGCTACACTATCGTTTCGCAGTTTTACTTGAAGTGACAGTTGAGGTTATTGTCAGTTCGAGTGATTCGACAAGAGGAGAATCGTATCGAGAGCTATTTCTTATCAAATTTCTTTTTAGCCAAATTTGGGAGTTTACCATATTCACCATTAATTAAGGCTTCTTTTTTTGCCCTTGACCATTTTTTAATTTGTTTCTCTTTTGCAATTGCTATTTCAGGATTAGTAAAATCGCAATAGTAAACGAGAGTTAAAGGTCTTCTAGAATAAGTGTAACTATCTTGATACTTTCCTGAATGGTGTTCTTCAATTCTAATTGAAAGATTTGAAGTTATGCCTGTGTAATAAGAAGAATCAGCACATTTTAAAATGTATACAGAGTAGACTTTCATAATTCTAACATAAGCTTCTCGATACAAAATCATTTCGCTGTCGCTTCATGATTTCACTCGAAGTGACAACTCGATACAAAATCGCTACACTATCGTTTCGCAATTTTACTCGAAGTGACAATTGAGGTTATTGTCAGTTCGAGTGATTCGACGCGAGGAGAATCGTATCGAGAACCAATTTAGTTAGAATTTTTAATTTGTGAAACGAGCTTGTCGCTTCTCGATACAAAACCATTCCGCTGCGCTTCATGATTTCACTCGAAGTGACAACTCAATACAAAACCATTCCGCTGCGCTTCATGATTTCACTCGAAGTGACAACTCAATACAAAATCGCTCCACTATCGTCCCGCAATTCTACTCGAAGTGACGCGACCTACTCAATCAACCCAGCACGTCTTAGCAAGGCTTCTGGATTAGGTTCTTTTCCGCGGAAGCGTTTGTATAAAACCATTGGGTCTTCTGTGCCGCCTTGTGATAGCACGTTTTCCATAAAACTCTGTGCGATGGTTTTGTTGAAAATACCGTGGTCTTTAAAGTGAGCGAAGGTATCTGCATCCAGAACCTCGGCCCATTTATACGAGTAATACCCTGAAGAATATCCACCTTGAAAAATATGAGAAAACGCCGTGCTCATACAATTTTCGGCAACATCAGGATACAACTTAGTGCTTTCAAAAGCTGCTGTTTCGTGTGTTTTTACATTATCAATTCCAGCTGGGTTTGTGGCGTGCCATGACATATCTAATAAGCCGAAACTCAACTGACGCACGGTTTGCATCCCTTCCTGGAAGTTGGCTGCCTTTTTGATTTTTTCAATCAGCTCCTGCGGGATGATTTCTCCAGTCTCATAATGTTTCGCGAAAAGGGCTAACGCCTCAGGCTCGTAACACCAGTTTTCTAACACCTGACTAGGAAGCTCCACAAAATCCCAATACACAGAAGTGCCAGAAAGACTGGGATATGTCGTGTTTGCCAGCATCCCGTGCAAAGCATGACCAAATTCATGAAACAGCGTTGTCACCTCATTAAAAGTAAGCAGCGACGGCTTGGTTTTTGTCGGCTTGGTGAAGTTGCAGACGTTAGAAATATGAGGACGCTCATTCTTGCCATTCTCAATCATCTGACCTTTGTAAACCGTCATCCACGCGCCACCACGTTTCCCGGGGCGCGGGTGAAAATCTGCGTAGAATAAGGATACTAATTCGCCGGCGTCATTGGTTACTTCATACATGCGTACGTCTGGATGGTATTTTTCCAGATTGTCCACTTGTTTGAAGTTGAGATTGTATAATTTTTTTGCTATAGCGAAAACGCCATCGATGACATTCTCTAGTTTAAAATAGGGCTTTAACTGCTCGTCATCTAGTTGAAAAAGCTTTTGCTTCAACTTTTCAGAATAGTAGGCAGAATCCCATTTTTCTAGTCGGTCGATGTTGTCCAGATCTTTTGCAAAATTCTCTAGTTGCGCAAATTCACGGTCGGCAGCGGGTTTAGCTTTTTCTAGTAAATCTTCAAGAAAACGCTCTACGTTATCCGGCGTTTTTGCCATGCGCTCCTCAAGCACAAAATGCGCATGAGAATCGTAACCTAGAAGCTGAGCACGCTCGTGGCGCAGGTTTACAATTTTTAAAATGTTCTCCTGATTGTCCAGTTCGTCGCCATGAAATCCTTTTGCACCAAAGGCAATCGAAAGCTCTTTACGCAGTTCGCGATTCTTGGCATATTTCATAAACGGAATGTAGCTGGGATATTCAAGCGTGATTACCCAGCCTTCTTTATTGCGGTCTGCAGCAGTGCTAGCAGCAGCTTCTTTCTCACCTTCTGGGAGGCCGTCAAGATCTGCTTCATCAGTAAGGTGCATTTCGTATTTATTAGTTTCGGCAAGTACATTCTCACCAAACTTCAATTTAAGTTTTGAAAGTTCTGCGTCGATTTCGCGTAAGCGTGCCTTTTTATCTTCGGGGAGATTGGCGCCGTTGCGGGCAAAACCTTTGTATTTTTTGTCAAGAAGTGTGGCTTGTTCTGTGTTTAGATCAAGCGTTTCGCGCTTATCATAAACAGATTTTACTCTGGCAAACAAGGCTTCATTAAGTGCGATATCATTAGAAAACGCTGAAAGTTTAGGCGAAACTTCTTGTGCGATTTTCTGGATTTCATCATTAGTTTCGGCGCTGTTGAGGTTGAAGAAAATGCTTGTAACACGTTCTAACTGTCTGCCAGAATAATCAAGTTTTTCAATAGTATTTGCAAAAGTTGCTTCTTCTGTATCGTTAGTTATCGCATCAATTTCGGCGCGTGCTTCTTCGATCGCTGCCTCGATCGCAGGTTGATAATCTTCAGTTTTTATTTGTTCAAAAGGCTCGTTGTTAAACGGCTTCAGCAATACATTTTCTTCTTTCATAGCTGTTTTTTTATTTCCGCGCAGGCGAAAATCAATTTGTCTCAATTAATAAAGTCTTTGTTTATTTCGCTTTAAGCGAAAAATCAACAGAAATAATCGAGATTCATTATGAGATTTATAACGTTCTCGTGAAATCTGACTTAAAAATGCAAGACAAACTATTATTTAAAGTTATCTTTGTGTAAAGAATACACAACATTGACGGGTGTTGAGGGTGTTTGATTAATAATATTTAGAATGGTTAATAAATAATGTAATCAAAATCGGAGTCCGTCATAAGAGCCGTGCTTAGCGCGGCTCTATTGTTTTTTGCGCACCTCTTCTGCGCCTTTGATCACCTTTTCTTTAAGGCCTTGTTTGTAAGCTAAAATGCGATCACGAACATCAGCATCTGATGCGCCGATGATCTGAGCGGCAAGAATTCCGGCATTTTGAGCGCCATCTAGCGCAACCGTTGCCACAGGAACACCGCCAGGCATTTGCAAAATAGAAAGTACAGAATCCCAACCGTCAATACTATTGCGAGATTTTACAGGAACACCCACCACAGGAAGTGGCGAAAGGCTTGCGATCATACCCGGTAAATGTGCCGCGCCGCCTGCGCCTGCGATGATCACTTTAATGCCGCGCTCATGTGCATGTGTGCCATAATCAAAAAGTTTATCTGGCGTGCGGTGTGCTGAGACGATATCAACTTCAGTCTCGATGCCAAAATCTTTTAAAATATCTATCGCGGCTTGCATCACTGGCATATCGCTGGTACTGCCCATTATAATCCCAACCATTCTTTTTATTTTTTGCTAATTACTTTGATTCCTTTTTTTACTTCTTCGGCGATTTTTCTGGCTTCCGCCAAATCACTATTTACGATAGTTACGTGGCCCATCTTACGGAAAGGTCTTGTTTCCCTTTTTCCATAAATATGTGGTGTAACACCCTTCATCGCCATGATCTTCTCGATGTTCTCATAATGCACATCGCCTTGATGATCTTCATCACCCACAAGATTTACCATCACAGCGCCTACTTTGCTTTCTGTTTCGCCAAGAGGCAGATCAAGAATCGCACGAAGGTGTTGCTCAAACTGGTTTGTGAAACTTCCTTCAATGCTATAATGACCGCTGTTGTGAGGTCGAGGAGCAACTTCGTTTACTAAAATATCATCATCTTGCGTTTGAAACATTTCAACCGCAAGTAAACCTACGTGTTCAAAAGATTCTGAGACTTTTTGAGCAACTGCGCGAGCTTTTTCTGCGACAGCGTCATCAATACGCGCTGGGCAGATCACATATTCTACTTGGTTTGCTTCTGGATGAAATTCCATCTCAACCACAGGATAGGTTTTAACCTCGCCACTAGGTGTGCGGGTTACGATCACTGCAAGTTCGTTTTTAAACGGGATCATATCCTCAGCGATACAAGGAACATCTGGCAGATTTGCTAGATCTTCTGCGCTTTTGATCACAGAAACGCCTTTACCATCATAGCCGCCTGTTGTGCTTTTCCACACAAAAGGGAAGGTATGATGCTTTGCTGCGATCGCGTTGCGTAGCGTTTCTACATCTTTATATCGCTCAAAGGGAGCGGTAGGAATATCTTTCTCTTTGTAAAATTCTTTTTGCTTGCCTTTATCCTGAATTACGCGTAGCGTTTGCGGACTAGGGAAAACTTTTGTGCCTTCGGCTTCTAGTTTCTCTAAAGCATCAACGTTGATGGTCTCGATCTCAAAAGTGAGCAGATCTACTTTTTTACCAAAGTTGTATACCGTATCAAAATCTGTAAGGGATCCTTTTTCAAAATAGTTGCAAGACATGCGGCAAGGCGCGTCTGCACTAGGATCTAGCACATATGTTTGAATGTCAAATTTTCGAGTATCGTAGAGCATCATTTTGCCCAGTTGGCCTCCGCCTAGGATGCCTAATTTAAAATCTGAAGAAAAATAATCTGTCATGAATTTTTGACTTTGTAAGGGCTTGATTTTATAATACCCATCAATCGCACAAAGTTACTTTTTTGCAGTAAGATGAGCGAATCGAGAGGCAAAAAACCGATAGCTTTTCATGTGCAAGGTTTTCGTATCTTTGACGCTGATTTTTTTCGCCATAGCGCAACAATGATAAAACTTCACGAACTTTATTTTGAAAAATACCTGGACACGCACCAGCTTAATGAAGCTGTGGATAAGGTGGCCGCGCAGATCAATGCAGAGTTTGGAGATAAGAATCCTATTTTTCTGGTGATTCTTAATGGTGCGTTTAAGTTTGCGACAGAGGTGATAAGCCGTTTTACGGGAGATTGTGAGGTAGAATTCATGAAGTTGAGCTCGTATGATGGTACAGAGACCACTGGCGAAGTTGTGGTGCAGCTGCCGCTAGAAGTTGATCTAGAAGATCGTCATGTGGTGATCATAGAAGATGTGGTAGATAGCGGTAACACGATCGAAACGTTGCTCACAAGTTTAGTGCACAGCGGCGTGGCGCGTTGCCATATTGCATCGCTATTTTTTAAACCAAAAGCCTACTCAAAGGAGTACAAGATCCATTATGTGGGCATGGAAATAGAAAATGATTTTATTGTAGGTTATGGTCTGGATTATAATGGTCTGGGGCGTAACCTTAACGAAGTATATAAACTAAAAAACAATACAATGACCAATTTGGTTCTGTTTGGCCCTCCGGGAGCTGGGAAAGGAACACAAGCTACGATCCTTAAAGAAACTTACAACCTTGTGCATATCTCTACCGGAGATGTTTTTAGATACAATATTAAAAATGCGACTGAGCTAGGAACACTTGCAAAGTCGTATATGGATAAAGGTAACCTTGTGCCAGATGAGGTTACTATCAATATGCTTAGCGCAGAAGTAGATAAAAATCCAGAGGCAAATGGATTTATTTTTGACGGTTTTCCTAGAACTACTGCGCAGGCAGAGGCTTTAGACACTTTGCTTAAAGAAAAAGGAACTCAAGTTGCAGCGATGATCGCTCTTGAGGTTGATGATGAAGTTTTGGTTCAGCGTTTGTTAGAGCGTGGTAAAACTTCAGGTCGCGCAGATGATGCTAACGAGAGCGTGATCAGAGATCGTATCAAAGTGTATTACACAGAAACTTCGATTTTAAAGGATTACTATCAAGATCAGAATAAATATTTTGGTGTTGACGGTATCGGCAGTATAGAAGAGATCACTGAGCGATTGAGCACAGTGATCGATTCATTGTAATTTTCGCCGAAAGGCAAATTGATCGTATGAGAATTCTTCTTTTTTGCTTAGCTGTAGGTTTATTATGTTTTGGCTGTAGCCAAAAAGAAACAGCTGTAAAAAAGGAGAAATCTCTGCTTATAGGTACATGGAAAATGTATCAAGGTATGACGGTAGAAGGTCAAGACAGCCTCGTTACTGATTATACAAAAGATCAAGAATTTATAAAGATCATTAATAAAACGCATTTCTCTTTTTTAAGGCATGATCTTAACAAAGGTGTAGACTCTACAAATGCTGTTTTTGTTGCTGGCGGCGGAAGATACACGGTGAAAGAAAACACCTATACAGAATCGCTGGACTACTGCAATTACAGAGCGTGGGAAGGACACAAATTTGAAATGCAATTTGAAATAAAGGGAGATACCCTTATAACTCGAGGTATAGAAAAAGTTGAAGAGCTCAATGTTGACAGGGTTAACATCGAGAAATACCTAAGAGTTAAATAATTTGAAGAATAGTTTGAAACATGACTGAAGGGAATTTTGTTGATTATGTAAAAATGCACGTAACCTCTGGTAAAGGAGGTGGTGGAAGTGCGCACTTACGCCGCGAGAAATTTGTGGCAAAAGGTGGGCCAGATGGAGGAGATGGTGGTCGTGGAGGTCATGTTATCGTGAAGGCTAATCCGCAATTGTGGACGCTTTTGCATTTAAAATTTAAACGTCACATTAAAGCAGGTCACGGGGCTAATGGTGGTAAACAAACCAGTACCGGCGCTGATGGTGAAGATGTTATTCTTGAGGTGCCGTTAGGAACTGTGATCAAGAATACAGACACAGATGAAGTGATAGGTGAGATCACAGAAAGTGACAAAGAGATCATTATCGCTCAAGGCGGAAAAGGAGGTCTAGGGAACGATCATTTTAAATCTGCGACTAACCAGACGCCACGTTATGCACAGCCAGGTTTGCCAGGTGAAGAGGTTAATATCACCATGGAGCTTAAGGTTCTTGCAGATGTAGGTCTTGTAGGATTTCCTAATGCGGGTAAATCTACCTTACTTTCTGTCGTTACTGCGGCAAAACCTAAGATCGCTAATTATGAATTTACTACACTTAAGCCTAATCTAGGTATTGTGCAGTATCGCGATTATAAAACCTTTGTGATCGCAGATATCCCTGGGATCATAGAAGGAGCAGCAGAGGGTAAAGGTCTTGGATATCGTTTCTTAAGACATATAGAGCGTAACTCTACATTGCTGTTTATGATTCCAGCAGATGCTGATGATATCGCTGCGCAGTATAATATCTTGTTACATGAGCTGGAAAAGTACAATCCAGAGATGTTAGATAAAGATAGACTTATTGCTATCACAAAAAGCGATATGCTTGATGAAGAGCTTAAAAAAGAACTCACAGCAGAGCTAGATAAGTCGTTACCGTTACCTTATTTATTCATTTCTTCTGTAGCGCAGCAAGGTTTGACAGAGCTAAAAGATAAGCTTTGGCAGATGCTCAACAAATCAGAACAGGCTTAGGTTTAGGACTTTATTTAGACTAGCGTTGAGGTTTTTTAGTTATTTTAGTTGAAAACCTATGCTATGAAAAAGATCTTGATTTTAATCCTTTTGGCGACAGCCATAACATCTTGCGGCGGTGTTAAGGTTGCTTACGACTATGATGAGGAGGCAAACTTTAATGCCTTAAAAACCTATAACTACATGCCAGATATGCAAAGTGGCTTGAGTCAGTTAGACCTTAACCGACTCATGAATGCTACTGATGCGATCTTGCAAGAGCGAGGATATACTTTGAGCGATGATCCAGATTTTTTGATCAATGTAATGAGTAGAAAATATCAAGAACGATCCGGTAATAACGTTGGCATTGGCATAGGTGGCGGCAGCGGTGGAATAGGCGTTGGTGTAGGCGGCGGAATTCCCATAGGTGGTGTAAAAGACCGTCAGGAAATTACACTTGATGTTGTAGACGCTGCACAAGATGCACTGATCTGGCAAGCACAAGCCATTGGTACATTACCACAAAGCACAACTCCAGAGCAGCGGGTTTCATTTTTTACAAAGGTTGCAACCAAAATTTTCAGCGGCTTTCCGCCGGATTAAATCTTACTCTTTTATCTCCAGACGAATCCCTTTTGTATGGCTTGAAAATTCTGGAGCATACATATTTTCAATTGTTGTAATACCGTTGCTAAATGTCCCTGCGTTATTCGCACGCATGGTGTATTCTAAAACATAAGTTCCCTTTTTAAGTGAGTCAAAGAAAAAATGTGTCGCAACATCACGTGTGCTTTGATAGTAAGATGTACCATCCTGAAATTTATGTTCAGAGATCACATCCGTGGGTTCAAAACCGCTTGCTCGCATATCCTTAATATGAATAAATTCCATATCGGTATTAGATTTCACGGTCATTCTAATGGTAACTAGATCGCCTATTTTAATAGATTCTTCACTTTTAATTTCTTCTAGCTTTTTACCTGTACTTGAATTTTTAGTGAGATAAACTTTCTTGTCAATGCTAAAGCTTCCCGCATTATCAGATTTGATCTTATCTAGATCTTCAAAATATTGCCAGTAAACTCCACCATACCCGGCATGCTCATTTTTATTTTTCACAGAAATAGATGCCATGTTTGTATCAACCTCATTTTTATCCCAATCGATTTTTATATATCCGGTTCCTGCTTGTTTGTCGGTAGCGGCTAGTTTTTTAGTGTCGATGGTTTCTGAGCCAATTTTTATTGTAGTGTCATCTGTAGTTGTAAGCCAGTCTTCACCTTGCAGCAATAACGCATAGATAGCTTCGGTTGTAGCTTTTGTGGTTTCCCAGCTGTTTATTCTTTTGTTTTGAAGTAACCAGATCTTTAGTTCTTCAAGTACTTCTTTTTCATTTGTCGCTTCCGCGAAAGCTTCTATGATAAGCGCATGAGTTTCAATTGGGGATTGATACCACCACCAGCTGTTTTCGCCTATTTTCCAATACATACCATTTTCTTCTGAAACTACTGCACTTTCTTTAAGTCCAGTAAGGATGCTTTTGGCGAAAGCCTTATCACCCATGCGGTTTGCAACCAGCGCAAGAATTGCATTATTGTAGTTTGTATTGGTGTTCCATTTGTCTTTTTGAAACTCTAGAACATTGTTTGCGATGTTTTGAATTTCTTCGTTAAACGGTCTGCGGTCAAGAAAGAATGAGCGCGCATAGAGGTAATGCATAAGCGCCGGACTCGTGTAAAACTCTTCCTCTTTCCTGTCGCTATTAAGATGGTTTTTATAGGCGCTCAGTACGTCTTTGTCAAGATATTTTATTGCGCTATTTTCAATCTTATTCATTTTTACGTTTAGGCCTAATTGATTCATATGGCCAAGTCCTGCCAAAATATGGCGAGTTATAAATTTGTTAGGGCGACCACCTGAAAACCAAGAAAAAGCTCCATTGTCTAATTGTTGTTCTTGTAGCTTTGCTTTGATATCGCTTTTAGCCTGAGACAAACGCGCAAGGTCAAAGAGTTCGCCCAGCCTTTGCTGTTTTTCTTCTTCCGTCATGGCATCTCGCACCCATGGTGTTTCCGCAAGTAGTGTGGACTTAAGCTCTTCATTCGTCTCGAGGTTACTTTTTGTAATTCCATTTTGCTTCCAGCTTTCAAAAACATCTTTGATCTCTGGTTTTGAATTCATGATATGTGCCGCAATACTATTTGCATAAAAACGTGCGAAGGTTTGCTCAGCACATTCATACGGAAACTCCATAAGGTAGGGTAGTGATTTGATTGCATACCAGACAGGATTAGAGGTATACTCTAGCGTGATCTTATGGTTTGTGAGTGTGCTGCTCGTATTATTTTTCAGGTTAGAAAATTCATAATTTTCAGTTTCACCGGCGCGTACAAATAGCGGTATGCTCTCGGTAACGAGCATTCTATTTTTAAGAACAGGGATACTGCTTTCTTCGCCGTCAGAGAAGTTTCCGGCTTTCGCCAAAACCTTATAAGTAATCGCCTCAACATTCTCTGGAATACTAATTTTCCAACTTACAGAAGCGTTGTTTTTTTGCGCAATGTTGAAATTTACATTCGGATTATTGTTTGAAAGTTCTTGATCAATACGTTGCATGGTGATCGCATTATAAAGCTGTAATTGAGCCACACCGCTAATTGCGTCATCAGTAAGATTTGTAACTTTTGCTTTAAGTGTGATTTTGTCATTTTCTCTGAAGAATCTCGGCATATTAGGTTGAATGCTTAATTCTTTTTGGGTGATAACCGTATTCTCTAAATAACCTGTTGTCCAAGATTTATCGTAAGCAAGTAATCTTAACTTCCATCTGGTTAAAGACTCAGGCGAGGTGAAGTTTATATTAAACTCACCATCTTTATTTGCAGTAATATGTGGAAGGAAAAAGGCAGTTTCGTTTAGATTCTTTCTTGTTTCTAAACTAGCTACTTCTTCTAACGCTGCATTTGTTGTAATTATTAGAACACCGTTTGCAGCGCGAGAACCATAAATCGCTGTTGCAGATGCATCTTTTAAAATTTGCATTGAACTTATTTGAGATGCGTCTATATCTAAAGCGCTAAGTTCTGTAGGAACACCATCAATAATTACAAGAGGCTGCTCTTTTGCAGTAAGACTTGCTGAACCCCGGATGATAATATTGCTTGCTAAGCCTGGAGAGCCTTCATCATCATTCATTTCTATAGATACTCCTGCGACTCTTCCTTCTAAGATACTAGTAAGCGCACTGTTTTCAACACTTACGGTGGCGACAGCACCCGTTAACGATATCTTTTTTTGTTTGCCATAACCCATCACAACTACTTCATCAAGACTTGCAGAATCTTCTTTAATTTTTATGTACATGTTATTAGCTTGATTTGCTTGAGATTCTATTTGTTTAAAACCTACATAAGAAAATATTAAAACATCTCCTTTACTCGTGTTTAAGCCGTACTGACCATCAAAATTTGTTGTAGTTCCTACAGAAGTTCCTTTGATCATTACAGTTACGCCGGGTAACGGCAAACCATTTGCATCTGTAACAATACCACGTGTATTTCCTGTAACGGTTAATTTTTGTTTTTTCTCGATCTTGCTTAGATAATTCCTGTATTGATATGAGTCAGGATTGCCAAAGTCAAATCCAAAGTCGTATAGCTTATCAAACTTTTGAAAAATCCTGCTTACGGCATTAGTTCTGGCTGAGAAATTCTTCCTGAAGTAAATAGAGCTAATCTGCTCACTATTTAAATTTGGAAAATCTGGACCATAATAGTAATCCTCGTCAAAATCTATTTTTCTCTCCCAGTTTTCAGTAACAAATTGATCTAAAGAGGCATCATACATAGAGGCTAAGATCTCAGCATTTGGAGTTTTGCCTGCATCGTCTTTTATTACAAAACTCCATTGTTCATCTAGACCTGGTTGAAGTTTGTTTCTAAACGTTCTAGTAGCAATGGTAAGATATCGTTCATCTTCTTTAGGGAAGTTTACAAATGTTTGATCTGTGATCCATTGACCATCTTTCAACCCATAAACTTGTATTTTTAATCTGTCTTCCTTTGTTTGTGGCAGTGTGATATTTACTATTTCTTTGCCTTCTAAACGCACATTTTCTTCATAAGCGATGTCATTTGCGTCAAATACTTTGAGGTTGAGGTTTAGTGTGTCGTAGGCTGATAATAACTCTAACTTTAAGTCTTTGCCAGGTTCTGGGTCTTTTGTCAAGACATTCATGGCAAAAGTTTGATGATCGGGTAATGTATTTTCCTTGGGGTTGATAAGGGTGAATTCTTTTTTCGCTTCCGCGAAAGCGCCACCCATTGTATTAAGCTCAACCTCGATAGCATATTTTCCTGACGCCCATGATTTGTCTACAGCAATTTCTTTTATAAGCTTTCCATCAATTTCAAAATCCGTTGTAAACACTTCTTTGCCGTTTTCCCAATTTTCAGACTGACCTTCATTGAAGTATGGTTCTGACGGAAAATTTTTGGCGAAAGCCTGCTCATCTATCATTTGTATTTCGGGAGCTGGCCATAGGCGTGAATTTGTGACGCGAGCTGGAGACTTTTTCTTGAAGATTTTAAGCGTGCCGCTAGCTTTAGTGGGTTGGTTATTGAGATTTGTGGATCTTATTTCTAAGTTCAGTTTCTCATCTGTTCTAACGAGTAAAGGGTTGGTAAGTTTGACGCTAAGGTTGTTCTTGCCAATATTGAAATTTGTAGAAGCCTCGCGGGTTTCTCCGCTTACGTCAGTAACTGATGCATTAATTCTGTAATTGTAATATCCGTATTGAGAAGAAATACTGTCTACGGTTGCGAATTTTATTTCAAACTTACCCTCGTTGTTAGTAAAAATGGTATCGTTTTTAATGTTTGATTTTTCAGTTGCGTTGTAGCGCCATAGCCCTTCATACTTATCTCTATTGATAGAATATGCTACAGGAACGTCTGATAAATTAGCGCCCATGAGAGATTCTGCCTTACCTGTAATTGTAACACTATCTCCCGGAGAATATGTTGCAGTGATCTCATCAAAATTCACTTCAAATGTGGGGCGTTTATACTCTTCAACGCTGAAGGTTGTCTCTTTATAATCAAAATCCCAAACAGTATCCCAGAACGTGCTATCCACTTCATAATCTTCATCAAGATAAATATCAAATTCTCCTGTAGGTCCTGATGTGGGTAAAGTGAATTCGCCAGAAACAGATCCATAGTCGTTAGTCTTTAAACGTATTTCTTGAATCTCGTTTCCATTGGCATCGTCCACAAATATGGTAACATATTCATTAGGCACAACAGATGTCTCTTTGCCAAGTTTTAAGAGCAGAATTCCTTTAAAATATACTGTTTGTCCTGGGCGATAGATAGCGCGATCTAGATAGACCACACCGCGTGCTACAGAATCTGTCTCTATCTCATCTTCTTTTTCTTCGTCATAGTATTTACGTCCGGCATAAAAGGAGAGCACATTAGTATCTTCTCCATTTTTAAATTTTACATTTCTAGCTCTCGAGAAACTATTGAATTTAGGAACTGGTATTTCACCATTAGAGAACGTATACCCTTTAAAATAAGGTGTGTTATCACCAGCGTATTTAAAAATAGAAACTTCAACATCTTTTTGAGGTTCGCCTGTTTTAGAATCTACAACATAAAAATTCTCATACCCTTGATGCTCTACGACTGCGGCATCAAGATTTGTAACTCTGATTTTTGAAAATGAAAATTTATCCTTTGACCACAATTTTGGTCCGCTAGCAAATAGAAAATACTCACCTAACGGTAAGCCATCATACATAAATTCTACACTGTGCATATTCAGGTCTTCGTTCTTTGGTAAGAGATATGTATGCGTAACGTTGGGTTTTCTTTTTAGAATTGTTTGAAGAGTAGAGTCTGTTATTGAAACAGGATTAAGCAAACGCTCAGCATCATTTGTGATCTTGTAGATTGACAGTTGAAGTGAGTCTATGTTTTTATACTCAATGTATATTCTTCCTTTTTGATTTTCTGATAGTCTTTCTTGGGTTTTTAGGCTTAGTTGAACATCATTGATCATCGCAAGAATTGATGATGCTTCTTGGTCATATTGTGTGTCAGGAAATTCATTTATGATGATCTCTGCTATCTCTTCGGCTTTTTTGCGGTAATCAGGATATTTTAAAAGATACTTTCCGTACTCAATTTCGCTTAATCTATCTATTTCTTCTTGGCCATAATCAGAAGATTCATAATCCTCACTTTCTAATTTTTTATCAGATAAGCTGTAATAGGATCGTGCGAGTTCATTTAAAACCATTGCGCTTGCAGGTCTGTTATGCAACTTTGATCGTAAATTTTCTAAAGCCCTTCTGTATAGATCCCATTTATCGTCAGTGTCATCTTTGTAATTTTGATAAACAAATTTTAATCGCTCTAATTCATTATACACAAGGATTTGCTCATCCTTACTTTGATAATTTTGTTCTAGTTCTTGATAGGTTTTGAGCACATTCAATTTAGAATAAATGCTGTCTATAGTTTTAAATTTCAGCGAAGTAAATGTTTTACTATCTCCAAATAAATCTGGATCATCTAAGACAAACAGATTTTCTGGTCTTGTTACATAGTAAAAATCATTATCATAAAAATCTAATGCCTCATGAATAATTAGATCATAAAGCGTAGGTCTAAATTTTCGGCCTAAGGAAGCAGCATCTAGAAGTTCATCATAATCATCAACAGGATATTTTTGAAGCATTTTCTTTTGGCTTAAAGCCAAATCAAAAGTCGCTCTAATTTCACGTAAAAAATAGGGAACATCCCAAAGCTCAATATCTTCAATAACATCATCATCAACTTGTGTTCTACCGCTAATTTTATAACGGTTATTTTTATAAAAATCAAAAAGCCATTTAGCCTTATACGTTTGTGCAATAGATTTATAAGGCTGTGGAAAATCAGCGATCGTTTTATTGAGCTCTTTTACGATTAAATCTGTGCTGTTTTCTTGTGTTATCTGCAGAAATTTCCACCTATATATTTTTGCTTTTAGATAATTTACATGATCATTTTTGCGTTCACTGCGTTGTATAATGGCATCCACAAGATCAATGGCAGAGGTGATTTGTTTATTGACTTCTAGAGAATCAATAACTTGCCATTTTTGAGTGTAATTGTTGTTTTGGCTATAGCCAAAAAGAGAAAAAAAGAACAGCAATACCAGTAGATGATGTTTCATGTGTAAATGGTAGATTTATACTTAAATAGAACACGATCGGTTAAGTTAACTATTAAGAATAAGTAATGGCCCATTTTTTGTTTAGATTTAGGCCAAAATGAAAATCCTATGAAAAACCTTTTTGTACTGCTAATGCTTTTTCCTTTTTTGGCTTTAAGCCAAAATACCGACTATAAAAAAGCTGAGGATTACTTTAAAAAAGAACAGTTTGAAAAGGCAAAACCCATTTTTCAACAGTATTTAAGATCACATCCTACAGATATAAAAACGCAGGAATATCTTGGCGATATCGCTGGATATTCTAAAGATTGGGACACGGCGATAGACTATTATGAGAAGCTTGTGGAGCATGACCCTAAAAATGCTACATATCACTTTAAATACGGCGGTTCAATGGGTATGAAAGCGCTTGAGATCAACAAGCTGCGTGCCCTGACGATGATAGATGATATTAAAGAGCATTTTACTAAAGCCGCAGAACTTGATCCTAAACACATTGACACCCGCTGGGCACTGGTAGAGTTATACATGCAACTTCCGGGAATTGTAGGTGGTAGCGAGAAAAAAGCACTGCATTATGCAGACGAACTAGAGAAAATTTCTGCCGTTGATGGGTATCTCGCAAAAGGCTACATCGCAGAAGAAAGCGACCGCAAAGAAGATGCAGAACGGTTTTATAAAAAGGCGGTTGCAATAGGTAAATCGCCGCATACGTATGAGAAGCTGTCAGAACATTATGAGAAAAATGATCAGCCCAAAGAAGCGATACAAACAGCGTCAACTTCTCTAAAACTGCATAAACGCAATCAGACGAATTACCAGATAGGCAAGATCGCTGCCGAGTATAATATGGAGGCAGAACTAGGTATAAGTAGCTTAAAGCGCTACGTGAAGAATCACACCGTGCGTGATGGCGTGCCGGTAGACTGGGCGTATTACCGCATGGCGCAGATCTACAGGAATCTTGGCGACAAAACCAGTGCAAAATATTACATAGAGCTCGCGCTTAATGACAGGCCAGACTTTGAACAAGCGCTAGAGGAGAAAGATAAAATTCAGCGAATGTAAGTTTTGGGCGAATGCCAAGGCACCGGGCTTTATGCTATATCTTTGCTCGCTGCACTCACAAAGGATGCCGCTGCAATCCCTTTCGCGAAAGCGATATTAAAATACTTCAATCATTCATGGGCATTGCCTAAATTCGTGCCCAGAAGACACAGCATATGAAAATTCATTTTATTGCCATAGGAGGAAGTGCGATGCATAATCTTGCGATCGCTCTATATGATAAAGGATATGAGATCACAGGAAGTGATGATACGATCTTTGAACCATCAAGATCAAGGTTAGCAAACAAAGGTTTGTTGCCAGAGAATTTTGGTTGGTTCCCTGAAAAGATCACCACAGATCTTGATGCTGTGATCCTAGGTATGCATGCAAAACCAGACAATCCAGAGTTGTTGCAAGCGCAAGAACTGGGCGTTAAGATCTATTCGTATCCTGAGTTTTTATACGAGCAATCTAGAGATAAAACGCGTGTTGTTATTGGCGGTTCTCATGGTAAAACCACGATCACTTCTATGATCTTGCATGTGTTGCATTATCACGATCGCGAGGTAGATTTTATGGTAGGAGCACAGTTGGCTGGCTTTGATAATATGGTGCATCTTACAGATGAGAATGATTTTATTTTATTAGAAGGAGATGAGTATTTGTCTTCGCCTATTGACCGTCGCCCAAAATTTCACCTGTACCAACCACAGATCGCTTTAATAAGCGGTATTGCGTGGGATCACATCAATGTTTTTCCTACTTGGGAAAATTATGTAGAGCAATTTGAGGTTTTCGCAAATAGCATAACTCCTGGCGGAATTCTAGTGTATAATGAAGAAGACGCTGAGGTAAAACGCATCGCAGAAGCCGCCGAAGGACCAACGCGTAAACATGGATATACAACTCCAGAGTTCACGGTAGAAAATGGAGAAACGCTAATAGAAACTCCAGAAGGTCCAATGCCTATCGCTGTTTTTGGGAAGCATAATCTTAATAATTTGGCTGGAGCCAAATGGATCTGTCAACACATGGGCGTTGATGAAGATGATTTTTATGAAGCTATTGCCACCTTTGAAGGCGCTTCAAAACGTCTTGAAAAAATAGGTGAGACCGCCAGCAATGTGGCTTATAAAGATTTTGCGCATTCACCATCTAAGGTAAAGGCAACTACAGAGGCGGTTAAAGATCAATATCCAGATCGCAAATTATATGCTTGCCTAGAGTTGCATACATACAGCAGTCTCAATGCCGAATTCTTAAAACAATACAAGGGCGCGCTTGATGCTGCTGAAGAAGCTGTAGTTTTTTATTCTCCAGAAGCGGTTGAGATCAAGAAGTTAGATCACATTACAAAAGAGCAAATCGCAAACGCTTTTGAACGTGAAGACCTGATCATCTTCACAAAACCAGAAGATTTTAAAGAATATTTATTTGGCTTAAAGCCAAAAAATGCCTCAATTCTCTTGATGAGTAGTGGTAACTATGGTGGCCTCAACTTTGATGAGGTTAAGCAAATTCTTTAGTTTTTTGTAGAGTGTTGGGCGTAGATCGCGTCTAGGTAGTTTTGCATTTTTGATTGATGGTTATGCAAAAGCGCTTCACGTGCTTGGTCAAAATCTGGAGTAGACTTATCTTGGCTTAGTTTGTATTTTCCTTCCCAGGATGTGATCTCGATCTCAAACCCCATGATGTAATTTACGTATTTATCCATACGCTCATCATTGATGTCTAATTTGAATTTTTGCGCATCACCTTCTAAAAATTCAGTCATTTTTACCATTGACTTTTTTACATCTTCAGTTTTGGTGATGGCTGTGCATTTTCCTTCAAGATGAACTTTGATGTAATTGTACGTAGGCAGTTGAGAGGTTGTGTAAATACTAGGTGAAATATACGTGTCTGGCCCATTAAAGATCACCGTGCACAAATTGTCATCTTGAAGCAATTCACACTGCGGATTAACTCTATCAATATGCGCGATCAATTTTCCTAAGCCGTCATTAGCTTCATAAACTACCGGCAAATGCGTAATGAGCGGTTTGCCATCTCTAACACTAATTACTGTCGCCAGCGGAAATGTCTTGATCGTATTTATAATGTTCTCAAAATTCGCTTCCTGATGATGCTGCGGTGGGTATTTCATTCGCCAAACTGCGTTAAATGATGATCCAGATGTTTGTAACTCATCTGGCCTATTTGCTCCTCGGTAAATTTACCAAAAGCCGGATGATCATACACTTTTCTGCTGCCTTGTAGCGCTCTAAATGCTTCAATGCGTTCTAATAAAATCTCCTTTTCTTTCTCAAAATCACGATCATCCTTCACTACAAAATCAGGAGCCGTAGGCAATCCTTTGCGCCAAGGTTTGTCATTATACAACGTCTTTTTAAAGAACCACTGTATGATTTTCATTGGCTTTAAGCCAAAATCATTATCATCAGTAAAAATCTCAAAAGGCTTCTGGCAGTGATGCAACATCTGGCTTACAGACATTTTTCCCCACTGTGCGGAGCTATTTGGCGAAAGCCTATTTATACGTTCAACAATTTCATTATGAGCTGATTGATTGAAGATATTTTTCATTGAAATTCAGTTGGTTATGGTGTTTTTAAAAATACATTTTTTATTTTTATTGAAAGTCATACAATGTCACAAGACGTCGATAAACTCTCAATAAAAAACTGGTCTCTGGATGATCGCCCACGCGAGAAGCTCCTGCAAAAGGGACGTATGGCGTTGAGTAACTCAGAACTTCTAGCCATTTTACTAGGCTCTGGAAGTAGAAATGAGAGCGCTGTGGCTCTTGGCCAAAGAGTGCTTGCCTCAGTAAATAATAATCTTAATGAGCTGGGTAAACTTGAGGTTAAACAACTCATGAAATTTAAGGGAATAGGTGAGGCAAAGGCCGTGACAATTGCTGCCGCATTAGAGCTAGGGCGACGTCGCCGCTCTGAAGAAGCTATGGAAAAGAAAAAGATCTCTAGCAGTAAGATGGCTTTTGAGATTTTACAGCCAGTGATAGGCGATCTTCCGCATGAAGAATTCTGGATCATCTATCTTAATCATGCTAATAAAGTGCTTAATCTTTATCAAGTAAGTCGTGGTGGGATGACCTCTACAATTGTGGATGTGAGAATTATTATGCGGCGCGCTTTAGAAATAGGTTCTACAACAATGGTTCTTGCGCATAATCACCCAGCGGGAACATTAAAACCTAGCCAAGAAGACATTAAGATCACAGACAAGATCAAGCAAGCAGCAAAGAGTCTTGACATCCGTTTACTAGATCATATTATTGTTACTGAAAAGACCTATTTTAGTTTCGCAGATGAAGCTCTTATCTAGTAGCTTTGCAAAAGCAAAGATATTTTATGCTCTTAGTCTATACTCACAAAATCACGCCGCGGCTGCGTTATACCTTTAAGCAGATCTGTACAGGTATTTTAGGTGTGCCGGTAAAATATACCACCGCTGTAGATGAGTTTATAGTTCACGACGGGCTTAAGCTTTCTTACACTACAAAACCGCTAGGTAAAGAGATACATATTAAAAGTCAGGAAGTACTTTTTGAACAAGGCATTACAGACTTTGAAGTCAATGTGCAAGACTGGGATGATGTTCCTTGTTTTTTTGCTGCTGGTCTTAAGAGCGTGATTCCTTATGATATTTTTGCCGCTGCATTCGTATTGTTGAGCAGGTATGAAGAATATCTGCCGCATGTTAAAGACGCGCATGGCAGATTTCCTGCAGATGAAAGTTTAGCGCATCAACATAAGTTTTTGCATCGGCCGGTAATTGATATCTGGGCGATGCGATTTAAAGCTGTACTTACAGAGGCGTATCCTCATTTTATCTGGCCAGATAAAGAGTATGATATGCGTGCTCTTATTGATGTAGAGCAGGCTTATGATTTTTACGCTACGGGAATTATGCGCAAGCTAGGCGGAATCGCTCAAGATATTTTTGGGCTGAAGTTTTCTAGACTTTTGTTGAGGTTAAAGGTAGGTTTCGGTCTTAGGAAGGATCCTTATGATACGTTCAGCTGGTTGATCAATATTCAGAAGCATGCTAAGCGCAAGTTTATTTATTTCTTTCAATTGGGCGATTATTCAACTTTTACTAAGAATATTCGCTTCAACAAGAAGGCGTATCGCGAATTGATAAAGATCGTGGGGGACTACTCAGACATCGGATTGTTGCTTTCGCGTGAAGCGTTATATAGCGCAAGACAACTCAAGGTAGAAAAACAGCGCATCACCAGCATTACAAACAAACCGCTAGAATCTGTGCGATGTACAAGCCACATGACTTCTTTGCCATTACACTATCGTGAAATGGTCGCGCAAGAGGCTTATAATGATTACAGCATGGGTTATCCAGATACGCTGGGCTTTAGAGCAAGTACTTGCACGCCATTTTTGTTTTATGATCTGGATTACGAAAGTCCTATGCCATTAATGGTTCATCCCGTTTGTGCGCAGAGTGGTGTTTTTGAAAGTCATATGCTTAAGGAAAAGGATCTTAATAAAGAACTGGATGTTTTTCTTGAGATGTTTGAAGTTGTGAAGCAATTGAAGGGGCATTTTATTTTCAGTTTTAAGAATAAATCTTTCACGGGTAAAGGAGAAGACGAGGGGCAGTGGAAACAATTTTTTAGACAATTAGTTCATGAATAAGCTTACGGGAGTAAAACATATATTTTTTGATCTGGATCACACACTGTGGGATTTTGATAAAAACAGTGCGCTTGCATTTCAATCTATTTTTGAGAAGAATAGAATAGATGTTACGGTAGACGATTTTCTTGAAGTTTATATCCCGATCAATAATGAATACTGGAAGATGTACCGCGAGGCTCGTGTTACAAAGGAGCAGTTGCGTTATGGAAGATTGAGCAAAGCTTTTAAGGCGCTGAGACGCGAAATAGACGACCATCTGATCAATAGGCTTTCTGACGATTATATAGATCATTTGCCATTGCACAACAACCTGTTTGACAATGCACTTGAAATACTTGAAGAGCTCGATAAAAACTATGAGTTACACATTATAACAAATGGTTTTGAGGAAGTACAGCATCTTAAACTGAAGAATTCTGGTATTGATAAATTCTTTAAAACAGTGACCACAAGCGAATCTGCCGGTGTCAAAAAACCAGATCCTAAGATCTTTAAAGAAGCAATGCATAAAGCCGGTGCGCATTTCAGCGAAAGCGTAATGGTAGGCGACACCTATGAAGCTGATATTGTGGGCGCTCTGGATGTGGGAATGCGCGCAATATGTTTTAATTATCACAAAGCAGATCTTGATGAATCTATACTTACAATCAGTGAATTAAGCGCCTTGCGAGAATTTATTTAACTTTTACCAGCACGGCAGATTATACTAATGCTAATTTCTGTCCGTTTTTTAAGAGAACTTCATAAACCCCTAAATCATGAAGCCCAGGATATTATTGCATGTCCTTGCTGTTTGCATTATTGCCATTTCTTGCGTTAAGGATGTAGATTTTGATCAAGCAGAAGAGGTCTATCTAGAAAATGAATTTGTCACAGATCTCGTTTACTTCAATCTCACTACTTCAAATTTTGTAGACGTTGACAACGATGTGGTTGTAAATTCTACAGTGACTGAGAGTACCAATCTTGAATTCTTAGACGATCAATTCATACAAGAAAATCTGGTTGAATTGGCCATTGAGATGGAATATCAAAACACCTTTCAGCAGTCTTTTACAAATCGTGCTCGATTTTTAAACAGAGCGAATCAGGAGATGTATTCCTTTCAATTTGATGTAGATGGCAGTGCAGATGGAAGCGTCGTCACTACACGTTTTGTAGATACGCTCACGCAAGCAGAGCTTCAGCAGTTTAAGCGATCTATAAAACTAGAAGTTTCAGTAGATCTCACGCAAGACGGTCAATCCATTGAGGGTAATCTGGATTTTAGATCTAAGGCTTACTATAAAATGCTTTTTGACCAATGAGAATAGGCGCATTTTTAGTTTTGCTTTTTGTTTTTGGCTACAGCCAAGCCCAGATAAAACAGTTGTATGGTGTGGATGATCTACCGCAAACACTGATGCTTAACCCTGGAGCAGAATTTACAAAAGACAAACATTTTGGGATTCCTTTGCTTTCTGGTATTTCGGCTTCCGCCGGAATCACTGGCCTCACGGCGTATGATATTTTTAAAGAAGATGCTAATTCTACAATTAATGACCGCATTCGCGAAAAGATCTACGAACTGAGTTACAAAGATAATTTTGCCATAAATGAAAAGTTAGAGATCCTAAGTCTGGGGTGGAGAAGGGAAAATGGCGATTATATTTCTGCAGGTTGGTATCAAGAGGCAGATGCGATTGTTTATTGGCCAGAAGATCTAGGGATTCTTACTTATGAAGGAAATGCAAATCGCATAGGTGAATATTTTAGTCTGGAGCAAGCCAGATTGCGCGGTGAGGTGTTGTCTGTTTTTCATATTGGGATCAATAAAAAAGTCTCAGATAAATTAAGAATAGGCGCAAGAGGTAAATTGTATAATAGTATGGCAAACTTCAATAGCCTGAATAATCAAGGTTGGTTTGCAACTTTTGAAACGCCTCAAGGAGAAAATTTCTATCGGCACGATTTGATAAATGCGCAGTTAGTATTGCAGACTTCTGGAGTAGATAATTTCAGTCCTGCTTCTATGCTTTTCAGCGGAAATCTAGGCGTGGGCGTAGATCTAGGATTTACCTATCAATTAAATCGAAACTGGAAACTTACAGGAAGTTTAGTTGATTTAGGTTTTGTGATGCATAGTTCAGATCTTAAAGAACATTATTTTGAAGGCGATTATTCCACAAGCGGTATCCAACTTATTTTTCCGGCGGTTTTTACCGCAGATGATAATAGACCGTATTGGCAGGATTTTGAAAAAGAATTTGAAGAGCAGGTACAGTATGGTGACAGACCGGGAGAATCATACACGACATTGCGACCTTTAAAATTGTATTCGTCGCTAGATTACGGTTGGGGTGAGCCAGAAGACTGTAATTGTTTGCAGCCTGATAATAAGACTTTTCAAAGTCATGCGGGTGTTCTTTTTTCGGCCGTTAAAAGGCCTGTTTTACCATACGCCGGTTTAACGGCATACTATGATACAAAGATCTTTGACTTCTTGCGCGGTAAGGTAACGTATACTGTAGATCAATATAGTTTTAAGAATGTTGGGCTGATGGCAAGTACAAATATTAAAGGATTTAATTTTTATATTGCAGTAGATAATATACTAGCTGCCGAAAATCTTGCAAAAGCTAATACGGCAGGATTTCAGTTAGGACTTCAAATCATAAAATAAAACACATATATGTTCAAGTATAAAGTAGTATTTCTGTTGGCTTTTCTATTCACCGCGACTGTTTCTCATGCGCAGGTTGAAGAATTAGAAGGATATGATTATGTGATCGTTCCTAGTCAATTTGGGTTTCAAAAATCAGCTGGTGAGCATGACCTTAATAGTTTCATGGTTTTTCTTTTTAGAAAATATGGTTTCAACGCTTATTTAAATACAGCAGAAACTCCGGGAAGTATGAATGTAAATGGCTGTAATACGCTTTACGCAGATGTTGAAACAAGCGGATTTCTTACGTTCAAAACCCAGATCAATTTAAAAGATTGCAAGGGTAAAATCGTTTTTCAACTACCCGAAGGAAGAAGTAGAATTAAAGATTATAAGCGCGGTTATCAAGATGCCTTTAGAGATTCTTTTGAGAAGCTAGAAGAACTTGATCTTGGGTTTACATACAGCAATGAGATCATCACAATGGCAGATATCAAGTCTGATGAGATAGAAGAGACTGAGGAGAAAGTGGTAAAAGTAACAGAGACTAAAATTGATAATAATAAGGCTGGGGCGCCAAAAGAAGTCGTGGTTTCTTCAATACCTAAACCCACTGTTGTTGAGGTTGTAGAAGATAAAGCAGCTGAAAGTGTTGAGGTAAAATCAACCACTTTTGTAAGCGCTGACGGAAGCTACAAACTTGAACCTACAGCAAATGGTTTTAACGTGATAGAAGCCGGTAATAAAATAGGAACAGCCCTAAAAACTTCAGGAGGTGTTTATCTAATCACCACATCAGAGTTTAGCGGAGTAGGAAGAAAAGAGGGTGAAAACTTTATTATAGAGCGTGAGGTTAAAGGTGTAGAAGGTCTTGTAAAAATGACCTTCAATCCATCAAACTAATAGCTGTACTTATCGCCCCATTTATGCTTTAAGAATTTACGCAAATTCTCTTCTCTAGCATTGTTTCCGGGTTCGTATAATTTATGATTGGCAATTTTGCTGGGTAGATATTCTTGCTCAGTAAAGTTGCCTTCTCCGTTATGAGAATATTTATATTCTTTACCATAACCCAATTCTTTCATGAGTTTTGTAGGTGCATTTCTTAAATGCAAAGGAACAGGAAGATCGCCAGTTTGTTTAACTAACTGCTGTGCGTGATTAATTGCCATGTACGAAGCATTGCTTTTTGGCGAAGTAGCCAAATAAACCACACATTGACTTAAAATTATTCTCGCTTCTGGAAATCCAATGGTATTCACAGCAGTGAATGTATTGTTTGCGATCACAAGCGCTGTAGGATTTGCATTACCCACATCTTCTGAAGCGAGAATGATAAGTCTTCGCGCAATGAATTTAAGATCTTCACCACCTTCTATCATTCTGGCTAACCAATAAACAGCAGCATTGGGGTCGCTTCCTCTAATACTTTTAATGAACGCCGATATTATATCATAATGTTGCTCACCAGTCTTATCATAAAGTACGGTGTTGCGCTGCACTTTCTTCTGTACCATTTCATTAGTGACAACAACATCGTTAGTGCTTTCAGTAGTAACGATGAGCTCAAAGATATTAAGTAGTTTTCTAGCGTCGCCACCGCTTAATCTAAGTAACGCTTCGGTTTCTTTTAACTCAATATTTTTCTTCCCTAAAACGGTATCCTCATTGATAGCGCGCTTCAATAAATTTTTAAGGTCGTCTGCAGAGAAAGGTTTAAGAACATAAACCTGACAGCGTGACAAGAGTGCGGGAATAACCTCAAAGCTAGGATTCTCAGTAGTTGCGCCTATAAGTGTTACCCAGCCTTTCTCTACTGCGCCTAAAAGTGAATCTTGCTGTGATTTACTGAAACGGTGTATCTCATCAATAAACAACAACGGATTTTTCTGCGTAAATAGTCCGCCAGATGATTTTGCTTTTTCAATAACCTCGCGAACATCTTTAACACCGCTGTTTATCGCACTAAGTGTATAAAATGGCCTTTTAGATTCTTCTGCAACAATGTTTGCTAACGTTGTTTTCCCCACACCAGGAGGTCCCCAGAAAATAATAGAAGGAACAACGCCGCTTTTTATGGCTTGCGTCAAAGCTCCATTCTTCCCGATCAAGTGTTCTTGACTTAAGTAATCTTCTAGTTTTTTTGGCCTCAGCCTCTCTGCTAATGGTGCATTCATGTTTCAAAATTATTATAATTTATTTGCCCTGCTGACAATGGGGCAGAAATCTTTTTTTGGAAATAAAATTGATACTACATCATTATGAAAAACCACCAAAATCAGGAGTTTCAATTTTATCAAGGAGTAGTGATCTATCCCTTGATCTTTGTGATGCTCATGTGGATCGTCTTTTGGCTAGAGATCAGGTTTAATCTCAATTTTACGCCAAGTGGTATTTATCCACGACGATTTTCTGGTTTACAGGGAGTGCTTTTTTCGCCTTTCATTCATGGGAGTTTAAAGCATTTGTTCAATAACAGCATACCAATATTAGCCTTGACTGCGGCACTATTTTATTTTTATAGAAAAGTTGCCTGGCGAGTTCTATTTTTTATAGCCATAGGTGGTGGTCTTTTAACATGGATTGTGGCGAGACCGTCTTATCACATAGGTGCCAGCGGAGTGGTTTATGGTTTGGCTTCTTTCCTTTTTTTTAAAGGGATCTGGTCAAAACATTATAGACTCACGGCGCTTTCCTTGATCGTTGTTTTTATTTACGGTAGTCTCGTTTGGGGAACGATGCCATTAGATCCCAGTATGAGTTGGGAAGGACATCTTTCAGGCTTTATTGTTGGTTTGATATTAGCTTTCGCCGTAAGGCAAAAAATAGCCGCCCCGAAAAAATACGAGTGGGAAAAGGAAGATTTTGATGAAGAAAATGATCCTTTTTTAAAGCAGTTTGATGCAGATGGAAATTTTATAGATCTGCCAGAAGACGATGAGATCGAGGAAGAAAAGCTCGACTAGAAGCGTTGTCTCACAACCTCATATAAAAATGCGCCACAAGCAACCGAAACGTTAAGCGAACTGATGTTACCGTACATAGGTAGTTTTGCCTTTTTGTCGACCATTTTAAGAACTCCTGGGCTAACACCTTTGTCCTCGCTACCCATAACCAGGGCGGTAGGAAGTTTAAAGTCTGTGTCATACAGGTTGTCTTCTGTCTTTTCTGTAGCGGCCACGATTTGCACGCCAGAACCTTGAAGGTAAAATATTGCGTCCTTAACATGATCTACTTTGCAAATAGGCATATTAAAAATGGCGCCTGCAGAAGTTTTTATCGCGTCGTCTGTAATAGGAGCAGAGCCGGTTTTTGGGATGATGATCGCATCAACGCCAGTACACTCTGCAGTACGAACAATTGCTCCAAAATTCCTGACATCAGACAACTGATCAAGAATAAGAAAAAGCGCAGGTTTGTCTTTTTCAAGAACGCTGTTAACCACGGTGTCAAAATCTTGCAAAGTTACGGGAGAGATCTGCGCAACAGCACCTTGATGATTCTCTTTAGTAAGTCGGTTTAACTTTTGTACAGGCACATAAGAAATCTGGATTCCTTTAGCATTAGCGACACCTTCTAATTGCTTAGTAAGAGGGTTGCTTTGATCCTTTTGAATAAAGATCTTATCAATATCCTCATCTGCATTAATCGCTTCGATGATCGCTCTTGTACCGTAAATTTGAGATTTTTTCATGCTGCAAAAGTACGTTTTCTTGTGACAGGTTTTAAAGTGGGTATAAAATATGTTTGTATCGCTTTCGCGAAAGCTACTCTTAAATGAAAAAAGCCACCCGAAGGTGGCTTAATTCTTTATGCTTGTTTTGAGATTATCTCCAACCTCCAGTTGAGTAATCTGTACCAGCTTCACCTGAAGAACCACCAAAAGTGTAGTTTTCAGCAGGTATAGCCTCTAACGCTTTTCCAGGAACTGGGAAGTGTAATAGAGTGCCAGATTGAAGCAGGTCAAGACCTCTCATTTCAAAGAAAGATAACCCCATTGAAGATACTCCTAACTCAACGATTCTTTCATAGTGAATTGCGTCTGCAACATCAGCAGGAGTACTGCTTACAGGTGCTAATTGACCTCTTGTAACACGCGTACCAGCATTAATTACAGCAGCAGCATCACCAGCTCTGTTAAGATTAAGGTATGCTTCAGCCAGATACATTTCATTTTCTGCAAGGGCTAATTCTACCGTAGGGATTGTCCATTCTGAAATGTACTCATCCCATCTTGAGTAACGGTAAGAGCTATAGTGATATGTACCACGCTCTGGTCTAAAGCTTTGACTATCCAGATATTGGAAGTCGCTCGCTAGTCTAGCGTCTGAAGAGTTTGCTTCTGGAAGAATTGTAGCTCCATCAGGCCAGTAGTCTGGATAGCTAGAATCCATTAAACTAATTACATAAAGATCTGTTCTAGCCCATCCTGGATACACTAGATATGTCTTGAAAAGGTCGTACCAGTTTACATCATCATGTAGGATGTTAAAATCTGCTGTTACACCATTTTCTGCATAATTCTTTACTCTATTCCAGTCAATTGCTGCTTTCTCAGTGCTGTTACGAGGACTCATAACCATAAAACGAGCACCGAAACTTCTCATTAATTTAGCAAATTGAGCGCTGCTGAATGAGTTTCCAGGCATCCACTCTGTTGGAACGTTAAAAGAGTTTCCTTCTGCAATTGCGATAGCTTCATCTAGTTTAGTTAAAGCAAAGTCCATTGCAGTTTTATAATCAGAAGAACCTTCACCTATAGGTCCAGTCTCGTCTGATACCCAAACTTGATCAAATACAAGAGCATTATAACCTATAGCTAATGCTTGACCAAATTTACCTATTGAAGCTATCAATGCTGGGTTGTCAAACTCAGTTCCTGCTTCATAAGCAGCAACTAGAGTGTTTGAGTCAAACAATACAGAATAAAGAGAGTTAAAGTAAGAGTTAGTCACATCATTACCGTAAGATACAGTGTTATTGAATGCAACACGTGGCTCACTTGAAAGGTCTCTCATACCAAAGTTACCCCATGAACATGAAGATACATCAGCCATGGTGTTGAAGGCAAATCCAGGAGCAACTGTAGAAGTGGTAGACATGTACCAGTTCTTAAAAATTGTTGCTGCTTTAGATTGTAATGCAACAGGATCTGATGTTAAGATCTCGTCATTTGGATTTTCTAGGTTCTCTACCTCCAGATCAGTTTGTAGATCACATGAAAATGCTGCTAGCAAAGAAAAGACTGCTAGCGTTTTAAGCAATAAATTAATTTTTCTTTTCATAATTTTTAGAATTTAAGTTGCACAGCAAATGAGTAAGTCGTCTGAGTAGGATACACTCCATAATCAACAGAGAAATACTGTTGTGTAGTACCGCTATAGTTTGCAACCTCAGGATCCCATCCTTTGTACTTTGTGAATGTCAGTAGGTTTCTACCGATAACGCTAAGTTTGATTTGGTTAAAGAACCCTATTTGATCAAGAATGTCTTTAGATACGTTATAGCTTAAAGAAAGTTCTCTAAGTTTTACGAAGCTACCATCTTCTACCCAGTATCCATTGTTTTGGTTTACATCATATAATGAACCATAGTACTTGATAGTTTTCTTTTGATCTTCTGGCTTACCAGCTTGATCAACGATATCGGTTCTTTCACTAATAGTTAACCATTGTCTGTTTCTGTTGTAGATGTCTCCACCTTGTTTCCAGTCCCAAAGCATGTATAGGTCAAAGTTTTTCCATGACATATTAGAAGTAAGACCTACTCTAAAGTCTGGGTTTTGATTACCTATCTGCTCAAATACAGGAGTTCCATTCTCATCAACCTTAACGATCGCAGCTTCATCTTGAGTACCGATGTTTGCAGTTTTAACAACAACACCATCAGCATTTACTGAGTATTCTGAAATAGACTCACCAGCTGGAAGTTGAGCCTCCATAGTTGCAAGGTCTTTAACAAATGTACGTCCCCACATAGATCCAAACTGAGTATTCTCTCTTAGAAGGAAAAGGCCATCAGGACCTACTTGTTGCTCAGGAGCATTTAGTGCAGTGATGTTGTTAGTACTCTTAGCGAAGTTTGCGCCAAGATTCCATCGGAAGTTCTCATTGTTGATCAAGTTTGCATTCACAGATAATTCATAAGTATCTGCTTCTAGATCACCAACGTTTTGCCATTGTCTGTTTTTACCTGCGTTTGCTGGAGCAAAAAGACTCACAAGCATAAATTGATCTTCAGTTACTTGGTTAGAGTAAACAGCCTCAACATTAATAAGGTTATCAAATAAAGACATTGTTAAACCAAGTTCTTTCTCTGTAGTTGTTGAAGGTCTAAGGTCTGGGTTACCTTTAACACGGTTTGTGCTTAAAGAACCTCCACCTAATGCAGTAAGTTCATATTGCCAGTCAAAACCTGGTCTTTGTCCCGCAGTACCATAAGCAGCGTTAATCTTCATTTCATTTATACCTGGGATCTTAAGATCTTCAGAGATACGGTATGCTGCAGAGATACGGTGATAATCTCTCCATTTGTAGTTTTCACCGAAAAGTGAAGAACCATCTTTTCTGAATAGACCGTCAATGATGTATCGATCTTTGTAGATAAGTCCACCAATCAAGAAAAGGTTTTGAGCTCTTTCAGCTTGTTGATCAGATGAAACTGAAATTGTACTAGGGTCAAAGTTGTCAAGAGAAGGTAGATCTCTATAAAGGAAATCTGATCCAGAACCTGTGAATACATCACTATCTCTATCTTCAATAAGGTAACTTAATTTAGCATTTACATCAAGATCTCCGAAGCTATCGCTAAAGTTAAGAGTACCTTGTGCTTTTTGCGAAAGCTGATTAGAGCTGTATTTGTATAAGCTACCTTTAGAGTAACCAAAACCTATATCAGATCCATCTGCTTGGAAAGACTCATACTTGTTATAATCAGTATAACGATAGTTATCACTTTCAAAAGCGTATTCAAGATCAAGATTTAAGAAATCTGTAAATTTAACATTCATGTTGTAAGAGCCTAAGAATCTTTGCTGTAAAGCTTCTCTGTCACCCACATATAGCTGGTATAACGGGTTGCTTATCTCATTTTCCCATGGGTCTGGCTTAAAGTAATATGGCTGCCCATCAGGGTTGTCTAACATGATGTTAGCATCAGGAGATAATCTGTTGATAATTCTATAGATGTCTGCGCTACCACCTGGAGATCTATCTTTAATGTTGATAAAGTTATTGTGAGTAGAGAACTTTAACCAGTCAAAGATTTTGTAATCCGCGTTAAATCTGTAGCTGTTACGTTGGTAACCTTCAGTTTCTACTAGTACACCTTCTGAGTCTAGGTTTTCAAAAGAGAAGAAAACATTACCTTTCTCTGTTCCATTAGATACAGAAGTATAGAATGTGTTCTGAACACCAGTCTTAAAGAACATGTCTTGGAAGTCACGATAAACACCAAATGGGTTATCTGAATATCCATCAGCCTCAGGTATTCTAGCCCCAGATGGAGCAGTAGGATGACCAGAAGCAGCATACACGCTTTGGTAGTTTGAAGGATAAGTTACACCTTCATACTTAGTGTACTGTCCTTGGAAGTTTTGCCAGTCTGAAGCTAGCTGATACCCGTGTGATTTGTTAGTTTCTACGAAGTTAGTGATCTCGTTAAAACCAATTTCTGATCTTACAGTTACATCAGTTTGTCCTGTACGTCCTTTTTTAGTTGTAATTACGATTACACCATTACCTGCTCTAGATCCATAAAGAGAAGAGGCAGATGCACCTTTAACGATCTCAAAAGAAGCGATGTCCTGAACGTTAATGTCTGAAAGACCACCTTCTACAAATACCCCATCCATAATTACTAATGGAGATTGAGAACCGTAGAAGTTAGTAGCTCCCCTTAAGATAATGTTAGCACCTTGACCAGGACGACCTAGGTTGTTTACAGCAACACCTGCAACTTTACCTTGAAGTGCACTTGCAGCAGAAGTCGCTGGTACATTTTCAATAGCTTCAGATGATACTTTGTTTACTGTTACCGAAAGCTTTTTACGGCTAGTTGCCCCTGCAACCCCAGTTACAACAACTTCATCAAGTGTTTCACCAGCGGTAAGTTTAACATTAATTGTGCTAGAATCCCCTACAATGATCTCTTGAGTGGTGAAACCGATGTAAGAGAAAACTAAAGTAGCTCCCTGATTTGCAGAGACAGAATAATTTCCGTCAAAATCAGTTTGCGTACCGGCGGTTGAACCGTCAACAACGATATTAACCCCAGGAAGAGGTATTCCACTGTCGTCAGTTACAGTACCGGTAACTGTTTTTGTCTGTGCAAAGGTAAACTGCACAACAAACGCTAAGAATAGCGTGAAAAGTCCACTAAACTTTGTTTTCATGTTTTGAATTTATTTGAATTAGCCGATCCAAAAATCATAATAAAAAGTTAATGGTGCAAACGCTTTTTGACAAAAGTTGGCGATTCTATAAAGAATATTTCATCGTAACTTAACTTTTATTCAGAATAATGTAATTAGGGAAATATGAAAAATTGTGTCAGAAAATTGAAAATTCTCGTTACTGATTGGGTTTGAAGCGTTGATTTTCAGTATGGTAGAATTTACAAGTAAATTAATTCCTGCTCCTGAACTGTAAATCAAACGATTGACTAAATCGTTTTTGTAAAAACTAGCATCAAAATGTATATTTAACATAATTTCGTCTGAAAAAAAATAACGCATCTCATTCATGAAGCTACTGTGAAAATATCCGGATAATGAATTTTCAGAAAATCCACGAATTGTTCTTATTCCGCCAAAGCGGTATAATTCATTTTCTAGATAATTGTCTGAGATTAGATACTGCGTTGAGTTGTAGATATTGAATTTCAATTTATCGATTACTGGGATAGATTGCTCCGCGTTTACAGCAATTAGATATTGTTGCGTTTTAGAGTTGCTTGTTTTGCGGTTTCCTGTTCCTAGTTTAATTTCTAAGGCGGTTGAATACTCTGTCAAGATATTTTCGGATGGCTTGTGGTAAATGCTGCTAAGTGTATAAAAGGTCTTGTGGTAATCTTCAATTGCGGCATTTTGCAATTCGGTAAGGCCTGTAGAATTTTCACTATAGATCCCAGCGCTAAAATCAAGATTGCTTCTCAATTTATACACGAGGTCTAGGTGTTGTGTGGCAGTAGAAAAAGTGCTGTCTCTTCTAAAAAGGTTCAAACCTGCGTCAATGCCTAGTGGAGATTTTAAAATGTAAGGCAAGTTTAGATCAATATTCAGTGCTCGTTGATCATTGCCGTCGCTCCTATAATTTAGGTCAAGGCTTTCGCCAAAATTCAAATTATTCTGTAACCGTATTTCAGCATTGCCATTAATGCGCAGTTTGCCAGTATTCTCATTTGTGCCAAAACCTATAAACCCATCCAGTCTATTGGTTTGCTTTTTCTTTAAGTATAGATATAGTTGTGTTTCGCTTTCGCGGAAAAGTATTTCAGGTTCTTTCGTTTCCGAAACAAAAGGTAGTGATCTTACTTTTTTGAGCTTCGTTTGGATTTCTTCAGTGTTAAATCTTCTGTCTGTTTTAATTCCTAATCCTTTTTCTAAAAATACAATTGGGAACTTTTCATACCCCAAAACCACGATGGAATCCAATTTTCTATCATCACTTTTTTCTAGTATGAGATCTGCAGTGACAATGCTATCTGTTTTTCTTAGGTTGGATAAATATGCTTGAGATAATGGTCTTCCGTTTTTGGCCTCGAGCCTGATAATAGATTTTAAGAAATCTTCAGTTTTATTGAAGGGTAGTGTAATGGTGTTGTTTTCGGGTTGCAGATTTAATCTCTGCGCGTAGTCTGAAATTATCGAGTCTTTATAGATCGCTTTGATATATTTTGATCTACTTCCGGTTGAAATGTAAACCGTGTAGTTTTTGTCGTCATGTATGATACTATCAATGGTTGAATTGATGAATCCGGTTTGTTGTAATGCTGTATTTATGGCTTTCGCCGTAAGGCTAACCGCATCAACAGACTCATAATGGCCAACTTGTAATTGGCTATTTGCTACGCTATCTGCAAATGTATTTTTAGGCTGGATTTGCACATTGACATCTTGGCTGCGAAGATCGAGAAAAACGCTAGTATATATATTAAGGACAAGAAGTAAAAGTAGTTTTTGTCTCAAAGTCTAGTATTGTGGCGCAAAAATAACGGGAATTTTGATTTTAAAATTGTGTGAATTGTCTTTTGAAAAATCCCTTTGAAAATTAATCATTTATGGTTTGATTAACTGAATTTTATTTATACATTTGCAAGCCCTTAGAAATAGGGGTTTGATAAATAATAAATTTAGGTAAACGAAATTATGCCAACAATTTCACAATTAGTACGAAAAGGAAGGGCCAAGATAACCAAGAAGAGTAAATCGGCTGCTTTGGATTCGTGCCCACAACGCCGCGGGGTTTGTACCCGTGTGTATACCACTACACCTAAGAAACCTAACTCAGCTATGCGTAAAGTAGCTCGTGTAAGGTTAACTAACGGTAAAGAGGTAAACGCATACATCGGTGGTGAGGGTCACAACTTGCAAGAGCACTCGATAGTATTGGTTAGAGGCGGAAGGGTTAAAGATTTGCCAGGTGTAAGATATCACATTGTTCGTGGTGCTCTTGATACCGCTGGTGTACAAGGACGTCTACAACGTAGATCTAAGTACGGTGCAAAACGCCCTAAAAAGTAATTAGAAACACTTTTAAAAAGAAGTAATGAGAAAAAGACAGGCGAAAAAGAGGCCGCTTTTACCAGATCCAAAATTTAATGATCAGTTGGTGACACGTTTTGTCAACATGATGATGTGGGATGGTAAGAAGTCGGTAGCCTTTAAAATTTTCTACGATGCGATCGCAATTGTAGAAGAGAAGAAACAAGACGAAGAGAAAACTGCTCTTGAACTTTGGAAAGATGCTCTTTCTAATGTTATGCCTCACGTAGAAGTGCGTAGTCGTAGAGTGGGTGGTGCTACTTTTCAGATCCCAATGCAGATTAGACCAGATCGTAAGATCTCTACTGCAATGAAGTGGTTGATTAGCTTTGCGCGTAAGCGTAATGAGAAGTCAATGGCTCAGAAATTAGCTTCTGAAATTCTTGCTGCGGCTAAAGAAGAAGGTGCTGCTGTTAAGAAGCGTGTTGATACGCACAAGATGGCTGAAGCAAACAAAGCATTCTCTCACTTTAGATTCTAAAAGATAAATGGCACAAAGAGATTTAAAATTTACACGAAATATAGGTATTGCTGCACACATTGATGCTGGTAAGACTACAACTACAGAGCGTATTCTTTTTTACACTGGAGTAAGTCACAAGATCGGTGAGGTGCACGACGGTGCTGCAACTATGGACTGGATGGAGCAGGAGCAAGAGCGTGGTATTACCATTACTTCTGCTGCTACAACTTGTACATGGAAATTCCCTATGGAAAATGCGCAGCCGCTACCTGATACAAAAGATTATCACTTTAACATTATTGATACTCCGGGACACGTTGACTTTACTGTAGAGGTAAACCGTTCTTTGCGAGTTCTTGATGGTTTAGTATTCCTTTTCTCTGCTGTAGATGGTGTTGAGCCACAGTCTGAGACTAACTGGAGACTTGCTGATAATTACAAAGTTCCACGTATGGGCTTTGTAAACAAAATGGACCGTCAAGGTTCTAACTTCCTTGCTGTATGTCAGCAGGTGAAGGATATGCTTAAGAGTAACGCGGTGCCTATCGTTCTTCCTATTGGGGATGAAGCGGATTTTAGAGGTATCGTTGACCTTGTGAAGAACCGTGCGGTTGTATGGCATGAGGATACTCAAGGGGCTACTTTTGATGTGATTGATATTCCTGAAGATCTTAAAGAAGAGGCTCAGATGTACCGTGCGCAGCTTATTGAAGCTGTAGCTGAGTATGACGAGAATCTTATGGAGAAATTCTTCGAGGATGAAGATAGTATTACAGAAGATGAAGTTCATGCTGCACTTCGTGCTGCAGTTATGGATATGTCTATCATTCCTATGATCTGTGGTTCTGCGTTTAAGAATAAAGGTGTCCAGTTCCTTCTTGATGCTGTATGTCGTTATTTACCTTCTCCGGTAGATAAGGATGGTATCGTGGGTACTAACCCTGATACAGGTGCAGAAGAAAGACGTAAGCCAGATGTAACTGCTCCATTTGCAGCGCTTGCATTTAAGATTGCTACTGACCCATTCGTAGGTCGTCTTGCATTCTTCCGTGCATATTCTGGTCGTCTTGATGCAGGTTCTTATGTTCTTAATAACCGTTCAGGTAAGAAAGAGCGTATCTCTCGTATCTATCAGATGCACTCAAACAAGCAAAATGCTATTGAGTATATCGAGGCTGGAGATATAGGTGCTGCAGTAGGATTTAAAGATATTAAAACAGGTGATACTCTTTCTGATGAAAAGAACCCTATCGTTCTTGAATCTATGGAGTTTCCAGATCCTGTAATCGGTATTGCAGTTGAGCCTAAAACTAAGGCTGATGTTGATAAGTTAGGTATGGCTCTTGCTAAACTTGCTGAAGAAGATCCAACGTTCCAAGCTCGTACTGATGAGGCTTCAGGTCAAACGATCATCTCTGGTATGGGTGAGCTTCACTTAGATATTATTGTTGACCGTCTTAAGCGTGAGTTTAAGGTAGAGGTTAACCAAGGTGAGCCACAGGTAGAGTACAAGGAGGCTATCACAAAAGATGCTGATCATAGAGAGGTTTACAAGAAGCAAACCGGTGGTCGTGGTAAATTCGCAGATATCGTATTTACTGTTGGTCCAGCTGAAGAAGGTAAAGTAGGTCTTGAGTTTGTAAACGAAATCAAAGGTGGTAACATTCCTAAAGAATTCGTTCCTTCTGTAGAGAAAGGATTTAAAGAAGCTATGAAGAATGGTCCTCTTGCAGGATTTGAAGTAGATAGTCTTAAAGTAACTCTTAAGGATGGGTCTTTCCACCCTGTGGATTCTGATCAACTTTCATTTGAGCTTGCTGCAAAACTTGGTTTCAAGAGTGCTGCTAAAGCTGCAGGTGCTAAGATTCTTGAGCCTATTATGAAGCTTGAGGTATTAACTCCAGAAGAAAACATGGGTGATATCGTAGGTGACCTTAACCGTCGTCGCGGTCAGGTTAACAACATGAGCGATCGTAATGGTGCTAAAGTTATCAAAGCAGATGTGCCACTTTCAGAAATGTTTGGTTATGTAACAACGTTGCGTACGCTGTCTTCAGGTCGTGCAACGTCTACAATGGAATTCTCTCACTATGCAGAGACTCCTACAAACATTGCAGATGATGTAATCGCTAAAGCAAAAGGTTCGGTTAACGAATAATTTAAGGGAAATGAGTCAGAAAATCAGGATAAAATTAAAGTCATACGATCACAATCTTGTAGATAAATCTGCAGAGAAGATCGTTAAAACAGTAAAGAGTACTGGTGCTGTAGTAACTGGGCCGATCCCACTTCCTACTCACAAAAAAATCTTTACCGTACTACGTTCTCCACACGTAAACAAGAAATCTCGTGAGCAGTTTCAATTGAGCTCTTACAAGAGATTGCTTGACATCTATAGCTCTTCTTCAAAAACGATCGATGCGTTGATGAAGCTTGAGTTGCCAAGTGGTGTAGAAGTAGAGATCAAAGTATAAGTGTTTTCCGCTTATGCGGAATTCACTTCACTATTTCGCTACAGCGAAATAAAATGTCCTAAGCTGCGCGCGAGGGAAAAACGGAAAAATATTTTCAGCAGGGTTGAAGGTGTTTTGACCCTGTTTTTTTTCGCGGAAGCAAAAAGGAAAAGTAAATAAATAGTAATCAATTTTAATTAATAAATATGTCTGGGTTAATTGGAAAGAAAGTAGGTATGACCAGCATCTTTGACGAGAATGGAAAGAACATTCCATGTACCGTTATTGAAGCAGGTCCCTGCGTTGTTACCCAAGTCAGAACCGAAGAGGTTGACGGGTATGAAGCTCTTCAACTTGGTTTCGATGACGCAAAGACTGCAAACAAAGCTGCTGAAGGTCACGCCAAGAAAGCAGGAACTGTTGCTAAGCGTAAGGTTGTCGAGTTCCAAGGATTTGAAGGAGATTTTAAATTAGGAGATGAAGTAACAGTTGAGCACTTTGCTGAAGGAGAATTTGTTGACGTTGTCGGCACTTCTAAAGGTAAAGGTTTTCAGGGGGTTGTTAAGAGACATGGTTTCGGCGGTGTAGGTCAAGCGACTCACGGTCAGCACAACCGTTTACGTGCTCCTGGTTCTATAGGTGCTGCATCGTATCCTGCACGTGTATTTAAAGGTATGCGTATGGCAGGTCGTATGGGCGGTGATCGAGTGAAAGTTGAAAATTTAAGAGTTCTTAAAGTTGTAGCAGAGAAAAACCTTATCGTTGTTAAAGGTTGTGTTCCTGGTCACAAGAATTCTTATGTAATCATTGAGAAGTAATGAAAGTAGCAGTTGTTGATATTAAAGGAAAAGAAACTGGAAGGGAAGTAGAGCTTTCTGATGCAGTTTTTGGTATTGAGCCTAATGAACATGCGCTTTATCTAGATGTGAAGCAACACCTTGCTAATAGAAGACAAGGTACGCACAAAGCAAAAGAGCGTGCGGAGATCGCGGGTAGTACTCGTAAGATCAAGAAGCAAAAAGGTACTGGTACAGCTCGTGCTGGTAGTATTAAGTCTCCATTATTTAAAGGTGGTGGTAGAGTATTTGGTCCTAGAACCAGAGATTACTCTTTTAAGCTTAATAAAAACCTTAAGCGTCTTGCTCGTCGTTCTGCACTTTCAGCTAAGGTAAATGACAATGCAATTGTAGTTGTTGAAGACTTCAATTTTGATGCTCCAAAGACTAAGAATTTTATCGAAGTTCTTAAGGCTCTTGGGCTTGAAAATAAAAAGTCTCTATTCATCTTGGGTGATACAAATAATAATGTATATTTGTCGTCGCGCAATTTGAAAGCCTCTGAAGTTGTAACAAGCTCTGAGATAAGCACTTACAAAATAATGAATGCAAACAGCGTTGTGTTATTTGAAGGTTCTCTAGAAGGAATTGAGCAAAAACTAAGCAAATAAGCGTTATGAGTATTTTGATAAAACCGGTTATTACAGAAAAAGCCACAATGGATAGCGAGCTAAATAGCCGTTATACTTTTGAGGTGAAGCCTGATTCTAACAAGATTGAGATCAAGAATGCCGTTGAGGCGGCTTATGGCGTTTCAGTTGTTAAAGTTAGAACAATGAACGTTCGTCCAGATCGTAAGACTCGTTATACGAAGTCTGGTATGATCACTGGTAAAACAAAGGCTTTTAAGAAAGCTATTGTACAGGTGGCGGATGGAGATACGATTGATTTTTATAGTAATCTATAAGACACATTAGAAGATGTCAGTAAGAAAGTTAAAACCAATCACTCCGGGTCAGCGTTTTAGAGTAGTTAATGGGTATGACGCCATTACTACTGATAAGCCGGAAAAAAGCCTTTTGGCTCCGAAAAAACGATCTGGAGGTAGAAACAGTCAGGGTAGAATGACCATGCGCTATATGGGTGGTGGTCATAAAAAACGCTACCGTATTATCGATTTTAAACGTAACAAAGTAGGTGTTCCTGCAACTGTTGCAACAATCGAGTATGATCCTAACAGGACTGCATTTATCGCTCTTGTAAATTATCAAGATGGTGAGAAGAAGTATGTGATCGCGCAGAATGGTCTTCAGGTAGGGCAAAACATCGTTTCTGGTTCTGGAGTTGCTCCAGAGATCGGTAACGCAATGCCTTTGTCTGATATTCCATTAGGTACAATTATTTCTTGTATCGAGCTTCGTCCTGGTCAAGGTGCTGTTATGGCGCGTAGTGCTGGTGCATTTGCGCAGCTAATGGCGAGAGACGGTAAATTCGCAACAGTGAAATTGCCTTCTGGCGAAACTAGATTAATCCTTGCTACTTGTGTGGCGACTATTGGTGCTGTTTCAAACAGTGATCATCAGTTAGTTGTATCTGGTAAAGCGGGTAGAAAGAGATGGCTTGGTAGAAGGCCTCGTACACGTCCTGTGGTTATGAACCCAGTAGATCACCCAATGGGTGGTGGTGAAGGTCGTTCTTCTGGTGGTCACCCAAGATCTAGAAACGGTATCCCAGCTAAAGGTTTCAGAACCCGTAGCAAGACCAAGGATAGCAACAAGTATATTGTAGAACGTAGAAAGAAATAATAAGACATGGCACGTTCATTAAAAAAAGGACCTTACGTTCACTATAAGCTAGAGAAGAAGGTAGCTGCAAATGTTGAGGGAAATAAGAAGACTGTGATCAAGACTTGGTCTAGAGCTTCTATGATTACTCCAGATTTTGTAGGACAGACAATCGCAGTTCATAATGGTCGTCAGTTTGTTCCAGTTTATGTAACTGAGAACATGGTAGGTCATAAGTTAGGAGAATTTTCACCCACAAGATCTTTTAGAGGTCATGCTGGGGCAAAAAATAAAGGTAAAAAATAATCTAAGCTATGGGAGTTCGTAAAAGAGAAAGAGCAGAGCAGATTAAGGAGGCCAAGAAGTCTTTGGCTTTTGCCAAATTAAATAATTGCCCTACATCACCTAGAAAAATGCGTTTAGTTGCAGATCTAGTGCGTGGTGAGAAGGTAGAAAAGGCACTTCAGATCCTTAAATTTAGTAATAAAGAAGCTTCTCGTAGAGTAGAAAAGTTAGTGCTTAGTGCGCTTGCTAACTGGCAGGAGAAGAATGAGGAAGCTAGCATAGAGGATGCTGATCTGATCGTAAAAGAGATCCGTGTAGATGGTGGTAGTATGTTGAAGAGACTACGTCCAGCGCCTCAGGGTCGTGCTCACAGAATAAGAAAACGCAGCAATCACGTTACAGTTGTGCTTGGTGCAAAAGATAACACACAAAGCTAGTAGATAAATGGGACAGAAGACAAATCCAATCGGGAATCGCCTAGGTATCATTAGAGGTTGGGAATCCAACTGGTACGGAGGAAACGACTACGGTGATAAACTTGCCGAAGACGATAAGATCAGGAAATATATCCACGCCCGTCTATCTAAGGCTAGTGTGTCTAGAGTGATCATTGAGCGTACGCTTAAGCTTGTAACCGTTACTATCACAACAGCTCGTCCTGGTATCATTATTGGTAAAGGAGGGCAAGAGGTAGACAAGCTTAAAGAAGAGCTTAAGAAACTTACTGACAAGGAAGTTCAGATCAATATCTTCGAGATTAAACGTCCAGAACTAGATGCGTTTTTAGTTGCTTCTAGTGTTGCTCGTCAAATCGAAAACCGTATTTCATACAGAAGAGCTATTAAAATGGCTATTGCGGCTGCAATGCGTATGAATGCTGAAGGTATCAAGATCCAGATCTCTGGTCGTTTGAATGGTGCTGAAATGGCGCGTTCAGAGGCTTATAAAGATGGTCGTATTCCATTGTCTACTTTTAGAGCCGATATTGATTATGCTTTAGTGGAAGCTCATACTACTTATGGTAGATTGGGTATTAAAGTATGGATCATGAAAGGTGAGGTGTATGGAAAAAGGGAGCTTTCTCCGTTAGTTGGCTTAGCTAAAAAGCAAGGTAAGTCTGGTGGAGGTCGAGGTGGTAACAAATCTCGTCGTAGAAAGTAATTTTTTAAAGAAAAGAAAAAATGTTACAGCCTAAAAAGACAAAATTCCGCAAGCAGCAGAAAGGTAGAATGAAAGGGAATGCCGGTAGAGGTCACCTGTTATCAAACGGTACTTTCGGTATAAAATCTTTAGATTCTAACTTCATAAATGCAAGGCAGATTGAAGCTGCTCGTATTGCGGCAACTCGTTATATGAAACGTGAAGGTTCATTATGGATCAGAATCTTTCCAGACAAACCTATTACAAAGAAACCTCTTGAGGTACGTATGGGTAAAGGTAAAGGTGCTGTTGAGTACTGGGCCGCTGTTGTAAAGCCTGGAAGGATGCTTTTTGAGATAGGTGGTGTTGCAGAACCTGTAGCACGTGAAGCTTTAAGGCTTGCCGCTCAAAAACTTCCTGTAAGGACTAAATATGTAATCGCTAGAGATTATCAAGCAGACTAAATTCTAGGAAAAATGAAACAATCAGAAGTAAAAGAACTATCTGTAGCAGAATTGCAAGAGGAACTAACTAAGGCAAAAGGTGCCTATACAGATTTAAAAATGGCGCATGCTATTTCTCCTCTTGAGAATCCTATTCAACTTAGAAGTCTAAGGAGATCTATAGCGCGTATAGCGACAGAGCTTACACAAAGAGAATCATAATAACTCTGCTAAAGATGGAAAAAAGAAATTTAAGAAAAGAGCGTATAGGTGTTGTTACCAGTAGCAAAATGCAGAAGTCAATTGTGGTTTCTGAAGTGAAAAAGGTAAAGCACCCCATGTATGGAAAATTCGTTTTAAAAACGAAAAAATACGTGGCTCACGATGAACAAAATGACTGCAACGAAGGTGATACTGTAAGGATCATGGAAACTCGTCCTATCAGTAAGAACAAATGTTGGAGAGTAGTTGAAATATTAGAAAGAGCTAAGTAACCATGGTACAACAAGAATCTAGACTTAAGGTAGCAGACAATACAGGAGCAAAAGAAGTTTTGTGTATCCGTGTATTGGGAGGTACAAAAAGGAGGTATGCCTCTGTAGGTGATAAGATCGTAGTATCTGTAAAAGATTCTACGCCTAACGGCCAAGTTAAAAAGGGAGCCGTATCAACTGCAGTAGTTGTTCGTACCAGAAAAGAAGTTCGTCGACCAGATGGATCTTATATCCGTTTCGACGATAATGCTTGCGTTCTATTAAATGCTCAAGGAGAAATGCGCGGAACTCGCGTTTTTGGTCCAGTTGCAAGAGAGCTTCGTGACAAGCAGTTTATGAAAATAGTATCACTAGCACCTGAGGTGCTTTAATCCTTTATCGCAATGACAAAACTTAAGATAAAAGTAGGAGATACTGTTCGTGTAATTGCCGGAGATCACAAAGGTCAAGAAGGTAAAGTATTACGCGTTTACAGCGAAAAGAACAAAGCCATCGTAGAGGGTGTGAATATGGTTTCTAAACATGAGAAGCCAAGTGCAGCAAATCCTCAAGGTGGAATTAAAGAGAAAGAAGCAGCTCTTCACATCTCAAACTTGTCTTTATTAGACAAAAATGGTGATACTACTCGTGTAGGTTACCGTGTTGAGGATGGTAAGAAAGTGCGTTTTTCTAAAAAAACCAATGAAGTACTATAGTTATGGCTTACGTTTCAAGACTAAAGAAGGAATATAAAGAGCGTGTTATCCCAGCTCTAACTGATGAGTTTGGGTATGATAACGTAATGCAAGTACCTAAGCTTAAGAAAATAGTTGTTTCTAGAGGTGTTGGAGCTGCAGTTGCTGATAAGAAGCTTATTGATTATTCTGTAGAAGAATTATCAATGATCACTGGTCAGAAAGCTGTTGCTACTATGTCTAAAAAAGACGTTGCAACTTTTAAGCTTCGTAAAGGTATGCCTATTGGGGCTAAAGTTACTCTACGTGGTGAGCGTATGTATGAATTTCTTGATAGATTGATTACAAGTGCGCTTCCTCGTGTTCGTGATTTTAACGGAATCAAAGCTACTGGTTTTGATGGTAGAGGTAACTACAGCCTTGGTATTACTGAGCAGATCATTTTCCCAGAAATTGATATTGACAAAGTACGCAAGATCGAAGGTATGAACATCACTTTCGAAACTAGCGCAGAAACTGATAAAGAAGCAAAATCATTGTTAACCTCACTAGGGTTACCCTTTAAAAAGAATTAATTATGGCTAAAGAATCAATGAAAGCTCGCGAAAGGAAACGCGAAAAACTGGCTGCCAAATATGCTGAAAAACGCAAAGCTCTTAAAGAAGCTGGTGATTATGAAGCATTACAAAAGTTGCCAAAAAATGCGTCTCCAGTTCGTCAGCACAACCGCTGTAAATTAACTGGGCGTCCTAAAGGTTACATGAGAACTTTTGGTGTCTCTAGGGTAATGTTCCGTGAGATGGCAAACCAAGGTCTTATTCCAGGAGTTAAAAAAGCTAGCTGGTAAGAATTTAATTAACAGGTTTCAGGTTCGGTGTACTGGCCGAATACCAAAACCGCAATTATATACTAATGTATACAGATCCAATTGCAGATTTTCTAACAAGGATTAGAAACGCAGCTGCGGCAAACCACAGAGTAGTGGAAATTCCCGCATCAAATTTAAAAAAGGAAATCACTAAGATCCTTTTTGATCAGGGTTATATCTTAAGCTATAAGTTTGAAGATACAACAGCCCAAGGTACTATCAAGATCGCACTTAAGTACGACAAAGAAACTAAGGAGTCAGTAATCAAGAAAATCCAGCGAATATCTAAGCCTGGTCTTCGTAAGTACTCGTCTTCTTCAGAGCTTCCAAGAATCCTTAACGGTCTTGGTATCGCAATAGTTTCTACATCTAAAGGTGTGATGACTGGTAAGCAGGCAAAACGTGAGAATGTAGGTGGCGAAGTACTTTGCTACGTTTATTAATCCATTAAAAAGACTAGACAATGTCAAGAATAGGTAAAAGCCCAATAGCAATACCAGATGGAGTTACGGTAAATGTAGCTGATGGTATGGTTACGGTAAAAGGAAAATTAGGCGAGCTGCAGCAGGAGGTTAACGGGATAGAAGTTAAAATTGAAGATAACATCATTGTACTTGAGCGTCCTTCAGATCTTAAAGCAGATAGAGCAAAGCATGGTCTTTACCGTGCACTTATCAACAATATGATTGAAGGTGTGTCGCAAGGATTCACTAAGCAACTAGAGCTTGTAGGTGTAGGTTACCGTGCAAGTAATCAAGGTCAAAAACTTGATCTTGCTGTAGGATTTAGTCACAACATCGTTATGGACATTGCTCCAGAAGTAAAAGTTGAGACAGTTTCTGAAAAAGGTAAGAATCCTATCGTTAAGCTTAGCTCATTTGATAAGCAACTTGTAGGTCAAGTTGCAGCCAAAATTAGAAGCTTCCGTAAGCCTGAGCCTTACAAAGGAAAAGGTATCAAGTTTGTAGGAGAGCAGATTAGAAGAAAAGCTGGTAAATCAGCATAATACATAAAGTTATGGCATTTTCAAAAGTACATAGAAGAACTAAAATCCGTAAGAGGATTCGTAAAACACTTACGGGGACTTCAGAAAGACCAAGGCTTTCTGTATATAGAAGTAATAAGGAGATTTACGCACAGTTAATAGATGATGTTGCTGGTAAAACTATCGCTGCGGCTTCTTCAAGAGACAAAGATGTTTCTGCGGAAGGAAATAAAAGTGATGTTGCTAAACTAGTAGGTAAAACTATTGCTGAAAAAGCGGTAAAAGCTGGTGTAGAAGTAGTTTCTTTTGATAGAGGAGGTTACCTGTACCACGGTAGAGTAAAACAATTAGCAGAAGGTGCACGTGAAGGTGGCCTTAAATTCTAAGATATATGTATCAGGATTATAAAAACGTAGAGATAGTAAAACCTAGCGGACTTGATCTTAAAGATCGCTTGGTAGGAGTTCAACGTGTTACTAAGGTTACTAAAGGTGGTAGAGCCTTCGGTTTTTCTGCAATTGTTGTTGTAGGTGATGAAAATGGTGTAGTAGGTCAAGGTCTTGGTAAATCTAAAGACGTTTCTAGCGCTATTGCGAAAGCTGTAGAAGATGCTAAGAAAAATCTTGTGAGAATACCTTTGAGCAAGCGTACTATTCCGCATGAGCAAAAAGGGAAATACGGTGGTGCAAGAGTATTACTTTTACCAGCAGCAGCTGGTACCGGAGTAATCGCTGGTGGTGCTATTCGTTCGGTTCTTGAAGCAGTTGGAGTACATGATGTACTTTCAAAGAGTCAAGGATCTTCAAACCCACATAACGTTGTTAAAGCTACATTTGATGCTTTATTACAATTGCGTAGTGCAGAAACAGTTGCCAAGCAGCGTGGTATTTCGCTAGATAAAATGTTTAACGGTTAATCACTCTAGAGATGGCAAAAATTAAAGTAACAAAGGTTAAAAGTGCGATCAATCGCACACAGAACCAAAAAAGAACTCTAGAAGCTTTAGGTCTTAGAAAAATTGGCCAAGTTGTAGAGCATGAAAACACTCCAAATATTTTGGGGATGATCAATAAAGTAAGTCATTTGGTTTCTGTTACAGAAGCTTAAAATCATAGATAATGAATCTAAGTAATCTTAAACCGGCAAATGGTTCGGTAAAAAAGCATGACGGAAGGCGAGGTCGTGGTGAAGCTACAGGAAATGGTGGAACTGCTGGCCGTGGGCACAAAGGTGCGAAGTCAAGATCAGGGTATTCTAAAAAAGTAGGTTTTGAAGGTGGGCAAATGCCACTTCAGCGCCGTGTACCTAAATTCGGTTTCAAAAACAGAAACCGCGTTGAATACAAAGGTATAAACCTAGATACCCTTCAAGAGTATGTTGATGCTGGTCGTATTAAAGATGAAGTAACTTTAGAAGTTCTTCGTGATAATAGATTAGCTGGGAAGAATGATTTAGTTAAGATTTTGGGTCGTGGTGAGCTTAAAGCAAAGCTTAAGATCACTGTAAATAAATTTACTGCCTCTGCCAAGGAAGCTATCGAAGCTGCTGGAGGTGAAGCTGTAACTTTATAAATAAGACCTTATGAGCAAAGCAATAGATACAGTTAAAAATATCTGGAAGATAGAGGAGCTTAGGAATAGGATTTTACTTACCCTAAGCTTGCTTCTTGTGTACCGTTTTGGTGCACAAGTTGTGCTTCCAGGTATTGATGCATCTCAATTAGCAAGCCTTTCAGATCAAGCTGAAGGTGGGTTAATTGGGTTGCTCAATTTATTTACTGGTGGAGCATTTAGTAATGCTTCAGTTTTTGCATTGGGTATTATGCCATACATTTCTGCATCTATTGTGGTGCAACTTATGGGTATTGCAATACCTTATTTGCAAAAATTACAGAAAGAAGGAGAGAGCGGTCGTCGTAAGATCAATCAGATCACAAGATGGCTAACTATCGGTATAACACTGTTGCAAGGTCCTGGTTATATCACAAACCTTTATAACATTCTTCCTCGTGAGGCGTTTGTTATGGGTAATGATGTAACCTTTATCGTTTCTTCTGTGATTATACTTGCTACAGGTTGTATATTTGCAATGTGGTTAGGAGAGAAAATTACTGATAAAGGTATTGGTAATGGTATTTCTCTTTTGATCATGGTAGGTATTATCGCTGTATTGCCTCAATCATTTATTCAAGAATGGGTGGCAAGAGTAACTGAGTCTAATGGAGGTCTTATTATGATCCTTCTTGAGATGGTTATTTGGTTTGTGATCATATTACTTTCTATTTTACTTGTTATGGCTGTGCGCCAAATTCCGGTGCAGTATGCTAGAAGAACAGCAAGTGGAGGTTATGAGCGTAATGTTTTCGGAAACCGTCAGTATATACCATTAAAACTTAATGCATCTGGAGTAATGCCAATCATTTTCGCGCAAGCGATAATGTTCATACCTATTGCTATAGTAGGTATATCAGATTCTGAAACGGCACAGTCTATTGCATCAGAGTTTAATAATATATTTGGTTTTTGGTACAACCTTGTTTTCGCTTTATTGATTATAATATTTACGTATTTCTATACGGCGATTACAGTACCTACAAATAAAATGGCAGATGATCTTAAGAGAAGTGGTGGTTTCATCGCAGGTATTAGACCTGGATCTGAAACTGCTGAATATCTTGATAGAATCATGTCACAGATCACACTTCCTGGATCTATCTTCCTAGCGGCGATTGCAGTGTTCCCTGCGGTGGCTGTAAGCGTGCTTGATATGACCCAAGGATGGGCAAGATTCTATGGTGGTACTTCACTATTAATTATGGTGGGTGTTGCTATAGATACTATGCAACAAGTTAATTCATACTTGCTTAACAGGCATTATGATGGACTTATGAAAACAGGTAAAAACCGTAAAGCAGTAGCATAATGGCAAAACAACCAGCAATAGAACAAGATGGAACTATTATCGAGGCATTGTCTAACGCAATGTTTAGAGTAGAGCTGGAGAATGGTCATGTGGTAACTGCGCATATTTCAGGTAAAATGCGCATGCATTACATTAAACTGTTGCCCGGTGACAAAGTAAAATTAGAAATGAGCCCATACGATTTAACAAAGGCTCGTATAACCTATAGATACTAATTAAGATGAAGGTAAGAGCATCAATAAAAAAGAGAAGTGCAGACTGCAAAATCGTGCGTCGTAAGGGCAGGTTGTACGTGATTAACAAAAAGAACCCTAAGTTCAAACAAAGACAAGGTTAGGAATTATGGCTAGAATTGCAGGGGTAGATATCCCAAAAAACAAGAGAGGTGTAATTGCATTGACATACATCTTTGGAATTGGAAACAGTAGAGCTAAAGAAATTTTAGCAGCAGCTAATGTAGACGAGGATACTAAAGTATCTGAGTGGGATGATGATCAAATAGGTCGCATTCGTGAAGCTGTAGGTTCTTTTAAAATAGAAGGAGAGTTAAGAAGTGAGGTGTCTATGAGCATCAAGCGTCTTATGGATATTGGTTGTTACAGAGGTATTCGCCATAGAGCTGGTCTACCTTTAAGAGGACAACGTACTAAGAACAACTCAAGAACTAGAAAAGGTAAGCGTAAAACGGTTGCTAACAAGAAAAAAGCAACTAAATAATAAGTAGTAATGGCAAAGCAAAACACTAAAGGTGGTAAAGCAAAAGCTACCAAGAAAAGAAAGGTGAATGTTGAGGCTGTAGGTGAAGCTCACGTTACTGCATCATTTAATAACATCCTTGTTTCTTTGACTAACAAAAAAGGTGATGTTATTTCATGGTCATCTGCTGGAAAAATGGGCTTTAGAGGTTCTAAAAAGAACACTCCTTATGCTGCTCAATTAGCTGCAGAAGATGCTAGTAAAGTGGCTCACGAAGCTGGTCTTCGCAAAGTGAAAGTTTTTGTGAAAGGTCCAGGTAACGGTCGTGAATCTGCTATTAGAACAATTCACAACAGTGGTATTGAGGTTACAGAGATCGTAGATGTAACTCCTATTCCACACAACGGATGTCGCCCTCCTAAAAGAAGACGCGTTTAATCTCATCCAACCTTTAATTAATAATAATTATATCAACTGGGGAAACCAGATCTCGCGAAGGATAGTTAAGACCTTAATTCCCTGATCACCCCAAAATATTTATAGAAATGGCAAGATATACTGGTCCTAAGACAAAAATCGCACGAAAATTTGGTGAAGCGATCTTTGGTGATGACAAATCATTTGAGAAAAGAAATTATCCTCCAGGACAACACGGTAACAACCGTCGTCGTGGAAAGAAATCTGAGTACGCTATCCAGCTTCAAGAGAAGCAAAAAGCCAAATATACTTACGGTATCCTAGAGCGTCAGTTCCGCAATATGTTTGATAGAGCAACGCGTGCTGAAGGAATTACAGGTGAAGTTTTACTTCAACTTTGTGAGTCTCGTCTGGACAACGTAGTTTTCAGAATGGGTGTAGCACCTTCTAGAAGAGCTGCACGTCAACTTGTGTCTCACAGACACATTACTGTAAACGGTGAAGTTGTAAACATACCTTCTTACCAGGTAAAACCAGGTGACACTGTAGGAGTACGTGAAAAATCAAAATCACTAGAGGTGATCGAGAATTCACTCAACAACGCCAGCCAGGTGTATGAGTGGTTGAGCTGGAACAACGGTAGCAAGCAAGGAACTTTTGTAAATGTTCCAGAGCGTGTTCAAATTCCAGAGAATATCAATGAGCAGTTCATCGTCGAATTGTACTCTAAATAATATATACCAACTCTTAGAAAACAAAATATGGCATTACTTAATTTCCAGAAGCCCGATAAAGTCATCATGATTGATTCAACTGACTTTGAGGGTAAGTTTGAATTCAGGCCGTTAGAGCCGGGATACGGTTTGACTGTAGGAAATGCACTTCGCCGCGTACTGCTTTCTTCTCTTGAAGGATTTGCAATTACATCTGTGCGCATTGAAGGTGTTGACCACGAGTTTTCAACCATTCCAGGAGTTGTAGAAGACGTAACTGAGATCATTCTTAATCTGAAACAGGTACGTTTTAAAAGACAAATTGACGAGATTGATAATGAAACTGTAACAATTTCAGTTTCTGATAAAGAGCAATTAACAGCAGGTGATTTTCAAAAATTCATTTCTGGTTTCCAAGTTTTAAATCCTGATCTAGTGATCGCGAACATGGAGAGCAAAGTGAACATCAATATGGAGATCACTATTGAGAAAGGTCGTGGTTATGTTCCTGCTGAAGAGAACAAAAAACCTAACGCACCTATAGGTACTATCTTTACTGATTCTATCTACACTCCTATCAAGAATGTAAAATATTCTATTGAGAACTATCGTGTAGAGCAAAAAACTGACTACGAGAAGCTAGTTTTTGAGATCATCAGTGACGGTAGTATTCATCCTAAGGATGCTTTAACTGAAGCAGCAAAAACTTTGATTCACCACTTTATGTTATTCTCTGATGAGCGTATCACCCTTGAGGCTGATGAGATCGCTCAAACTGAGACTTACGATGAGGAGTCATTGCATATGCGTCAGCTGTTAAAGACCAAGCTTGTAGATATGGATCTTTCAGTACGTGCACTTAACTGTCTTAAGGCAGCAGAGGTAGAAACACTGGGTGATCTTGTTTCTTACAACAAGAACGATCTTATGAAGTTTAGAAACTTCGGTAAGAAGTCCTTGACTGAGCTTGAGGAATTGGTAAGCGTTAAAGGGTTGAACTTCGGTATGGACCTATCAAAATATAAACTAGATAAAGACTAGGGAAGAGTCTTTTTCGCTATAGCGAAAAAAACATAGAATCATGAGACACGGAAAAAAAATAAATCATTTAGGTAGGAAGACAGCTCACCGCAAATCAATGCTGGCAAACATGGCTTGCTCTCTTATCGAACATAAAAGAATCAATACAACTGTTGCTAAAGCTAAAGCTCTTAAGCAATTTGTTGAGCCATTAGTAACTAAGTCTAAAGAAGATACTACTCACAATCGTCGTATCGTATTTAGTAAACTACGTCAAAAGGATGCAGTTTCTGAATTATTTAGAGATGTTGCTGCAAAAGTAGGTGATCGTCCAGGAGGTTACACTCGTATCATTAAGCTTGGTAACCGTGCAGGTGACAACGCTGATATGGCGCTTATCGAACTTGTAGATTACAACGAAGTTTATAATACAGGTGAGACTAAGAAAAAATCTACGCGTCGTGCAGGTCGTAAAAAAGCTGCTACCACTACTGCGCCAGAGGTTAAAACTGAAACTCCAGCAAAAGAGACTAAAGCAAACGATGAGGAAGAGTAATCAAATACTTCTTGTTTGTAGTTAAATTAATAAAGGATAGGCTTTTTAGCTTATCCTTTTTTTTATAATTATTTTTGTCAAAATTTTCCCGGTCAACGCGGCCCAAAATAACCACGAATGAAATATCAAACTAATCGCAAAGCCGTAGTTCTACTAGCAGACGGCACAGTTTTTCACGGAAAATCAGTAGGTAATAAAGAAGGTACAGCCTTTGGTGAAGTATGTTTTAATACGGGTATGACCGGATACCAAGAGATATTTACAGATCCTTCATACTTTGGTCAGATCATGGTAACTACAAATGCTCATATTGGGAATTATGGTGGTAACAATGATGAGACAGAAAGTGAAACAGTAAAGATCTCAGGTCTTGTTTGTAGAAATTTCAGCTACAATTACAGTAGGGTAAGAGTGGATGAATCACTTCAAGAATTTTTAGATCGCAATGATCTTTTTGCAATATCTGATGTAGATACTAGAGCTCTAGTTGCATATATAAGAGACAATGGTGCTCAGAATGCTTTGATCTCTACAGATGTTGATAATATAGAAGGTTTAAAAAAGCAGCTTGCTGAAGTTCCTAATATGGTAGGTCTTGAATTAGCTTCTAAGGTTTCTACAAAAGAGCCATATTACTTTGGGGATGAAAACGCAAGTATCAAAGTTGCCGCTTTAGATCTAGGAGTGAAGAAAAACATTCTTCGTAACCTTGCTAAGCGCGATGTTTACATCAAGGTTTTTCCATATGATTCTACTTTTGAAGAAATGCAAGCATGGGGACCTGATGGGTATTTCTTATCTAATGGTCCTGGTGATCCACAACCTTTAACTAGCGCTATAGAAGTTGCTAAAAAGGCTATGGAAGTAGATGTGCCATTATTTGGTATTTGTCTAGGGCATCAGGTTATCGCTCTTGCGAATAACATAGGAACTTTTAAAATGCACAACGGTCACAGAGGTATTAATCACCCTGTGAAAAATTATGGTACAGGCAAAGGAGAAATCACATCACAAAACCACGGTTTTGCTGTGAATTTTGAAGATGCATCACAAAACCCAAATGTAGAAGTTACCCACACTCATCTTAACGATGATACGGTAATGGGACTTAAGGTGAAGGGTAAGAAATGCTTCTCAGTACAATATCACCCAGAAGCAGGACCTGGACCTAATGACGCAACATATTTGTTTGACGAATTTGTCGCTATGATCAAAGATGGTCAACCAGCTTAAAAGATAAACGTAGGATACAGGATAAATTAACCGTTTGTTAATTGTCAAAGACTCAATATACACGGTGATTTTTTGTCATATTCCGTATCTTGCACAACTAAGTAACTAATCCAATACAAGAATAAAAAATGAGCATTATTATCAATATACATGCGCGTCAGATTTTAGATTCGCGCGGTAACCCTACGGTTGAAGTAGACGTAATTACAGAAAACGGTGTTTTAGGTAGAGCAGCAGTTCCTTCTGGAGCTTCTACTGGTGAGCACGAAGCTGTTGAACTACGTGATGGCGGTAGCGATTACATGGGTAAAGGGGTGCTTAAAGCAGTTGATAATGTAAATTCTGTAATCGCTCAAGAACTTTTGGGTGTTTCAGTTTTTGAACAAAATTCAATAGACAAGATCATGATCGATCTTGATGGTACGCCAAACAAATCAAATTTGGGAGCAAATGCAATTCTAGGTGTTTCTTTGGCTTGCGCCAAAGCTGCTGCGAATGAACTTAACTTGCCTCTTTATCGTTACGTAGGTGGAGTTAGTGCAAACACGCTTCCTGTTCCTATGATGAATATCATCAACGGTGGTTCTCACAGTGACGCACCTATCGCTTTCCAAGAATTTATGGTTATGCCAGTAAAAGCTGAAAACTTTACGCATGCTATGAAAATGGGAACTGAGATCTTCCATAACCTTAAAAAAGTACTTCACGATCGTGATCTAAGTACTGCTGTAGGTGACGAAGGTGGTTTCGCGCCAGCATTAGACGGTACAGAAGATGCTATTGAAAGCATCCAGAAGGCTGTTGAAAATGCCGGTTATAAGTTTGGTGATGAAGTAATGATCGCTTTAGACTGTGCTTCTGCAGAGTTTTATGTAGACGGTAAATACGATTACACAAAATTTGAAGGAGACAAAGGTGTGGTAAGAACAAGCGAAGAGCAAGCTACTTACCTTGCTGAGCTTGCTGAAAAATATCCTATTATCTCAATTGAAGATGGTATGGATGAGAATGACTGGGAAGGATGGAAATCTCTTACTGAAAAAGTAGGTGACAAAGTTCAGCTTGTGGGTGATGACCTTTTCGTTACTAATGTAGAGCGTCTTTCTAGAGGTATTAAAAACGGTATCGCAAACTCTATCCTTATTAAAGTGAACCAGATCGGTACTTTGACAGAGACTATTGCAGCTGTAAATATGGCTCACAATGCAGGTTACACTTCAGTAATGTCTCACAGAAGTGGTGAAACTGAAGATAACACTATTGCTGATCTTGCAGTAGCGCTTAATACTGGTCAAATTAAAACAGGATCTGCTTCTCGTAGTGATCGTATGGCAAAATACAACCAACTTCTTAGAATTGAGGAGGAGCTAGGTGATGTTGCTTACTTTCCACAAGAAAATGCATTTAAGATCAAGTAATTTGCATTAACATATTAAACTAAGAAAAACACCCGTAAGGGTGTTTTTTTATGCCTTCATCTAGCGTTATTTCGCTTGATTAAGTGTCCTAAATTATCGCTGAAATTACATTTAGTAGTGATTTTGATATTTGTTACTTGTAAAAAATATTAAGTTTTAGAATTGCTTTTATGCAAATCAAAAGAGGGGCTGAATTTGCGTATCCTTTGCTATGTCTTGTCTTGACTGGGTTTGAGTGATTTTTGCTAAGTTAAATACTTGCAAAATCCTGTAAGTAAGAAAATTACTAACAAATTATATGTTAAAATTTGTTGCTCTGGTTTTTATTTTTCTAGATTTACAAACACAAACCTATTGTCAAAACAATACATCCAATTGTAGTAAAATACTATCAGCTTTAAGTTGGGTAAGAGAACGGGTGTGAAAGTTCTCAGTAACGTCCGTTCTTTTTTTATTCAACAAAAACATCGACGATTAGGTTTGAAGTTGGGTAAGGGGTACAATATCTCAGGATATTTACCCCTTTTTCCATTTTTTACCATTTTTTTAGGGCTTCACAGCCTTTCTTTACTTTAGAAATCCTACTAATTTTCGTAATTTAGCGCCTATTCAAGTTATTATAATCAGCTAAAATTTATTGACTACAATGGCAGATCATGCTATATTATCCATTGACGGAAAATCTTACGAATTCCCACTTATAACTGGTACTGAAAATGAAACCGCAATCGATATTGCGAGCTTAAGGAGTGTGACGGGTGGAGTCACGACGATTGATCCGGGATATAAAAATACGGGAAGTTGTGAGAGCGCTATTACCTTCCTTAATGGTGAAGAAGGAATCTTGCGTTATAGAGGTTATGCTATTGAAGATCTTGCTGAAAAAGCAAGCTTTCTTGAAGTAACCTATTTGTTGATTTTTGGAGAACTTCCTACTCAAGAGCAGCTAGATAAATTTCACAACGATATTAAAGAAGAAAGTCATGTAGACGAGGATGTAAAGAAAATCCTTGATGGCTTTCCTAAGTCTGCGCACCCTATGGGTGTTCTTGCATCATTAACTTCTGCGCTTACTGCATTTAACCCAGGAGCGGTTAATGTAGATAGTGAAGAAGAAATGTACAATGCAATGGTTAAGCTTCTTGCAAAATTCCCAGTTCTTGTGGCTTGGACGATGCGTAAGAAAAAAAGCCAACCATTAGATTATGGTAGTAATAATCTAGATTATGTTGCGAACCTTCATAAAATGATGTTCTCAAGAGCTAATCAAGATTATGATGCAAACCCTACTATAATTGCAGCGCTTAATAAACTATTGATCCTTCATGCAGATCACGAGCAAAACTGTTCTACTTCTACGGTAAGAATCGTTGGTTCTTCTCATGCAGGTTTGTTTGCTTCTATTTCAGCAGGTATCTCTGCACTTTGGGGGCCACTTCACGGTGGTGCTAACCAAGCAGTGATCGAGATGCTTGAGGCAATTAAAGAAGATGGTGGTGATACTAAGAAGTATATGGCTAAAGCCAAAGATAAAGAAGATCCATTCCGTTTGATGGGCTTTGGTCATCGTGTGTACAAGAACTTTGATCCACGTGCAAGAATCATTAAGAAAGCTGCTGATGAAGTTTTAGAGGCATTAGGAGTAGAAGATGAGGTACTTGCTATCGCAAAAGGTCTTGAAAAAGAAGCGCTAGAAGATGATTACTTCGTAAAAAGAAAATTATATCCTAACGTAGATTTCTATTCAGGTATTATTTATAGAGCATTGGGTATCCCAGTTGAAATGTTTACAGTAATGTTTGCAATGGGCCGTGTTCCTGGATGGATCGCACAATGGAGAGAAATGCGTCTTAGAAAAGAGCCAATCGGGCGTCCACGTCAGGTTTACATTGGTGAAACTCTACGCGAGTTTAAAGAGATGTCAGCGCGTTAATCTTTTCGCTGACAAGCATATAAAACAATACGTAAATCGGGTTTTTATCTTTATGAAAACCCGATTTTTCTTTGATATATTTGCCACATGATCAAGCTTAATGTTAAGGATGAAACCGCGCGTTTAAAAGCGGTGATTTTAGGAACGGCAAAAAGTATTGGGCCTCAGCCTTCTGTAGAAGAAGCGTACGACCCTAAATCGCTAATGCATATCAAAGCAGGAACATATCCTGAAGAAGTAGATATGGTACGTGAGATGGATGCGGTTGCTGCTGTTTTTGATAAATACGGTGTGCAGGTTTTTAGACCTAAGTTGATCAAAGATTACAATCAGATCTTCACGCGAGACATTGGTTTTGTGATAGAAGACACGTTCATTAAAGCAAATATTCTGCCAGATCGCGAGCGTGAGATAGAAGCGATACAGCATATTCTTAATCAAATGCCCGCTGATAAGGTCATTCGATTTCCTGAGGAAGCGCATATTGAGGGTGGTGATGTTATGCCTTACGGCGAATATATTTTTGTGGGAACGTATCGTGAGGAAGATTACCCTGATTATATTATCGCAAGAACTAATATGCTTGCGGTAGAATATTTGGCGAAAGCCTTCCCAGACAAGAAAGTAAAGTCTTTTAATTTACGAAAGTCAAATACTGATCCGTACGCAAATGCTTTGCACTTAGATTGCTGTTTTCAGCCAGTGGGTGAGGGCAAGGCGATTTTGCATAAAAACGGATTTCTGGAAGAGGAAGAATATGAATGGCTAGTAGATTTCTTTGGGCCAGAAAATATATTTGAGATCACAGCAGAGGAGATGTTTAATATGAACAGCAATATTTTTAGCATAGCTCCAGATTTGGTGATCAGCGAAAAAAACTTCACGCGTCTCAATACTTGGTTAAGAGCGCAAGGCATCACGGTAGAAGAAGTGCCGTATGCAGAGATCGCAAAACAAGAAGGATTGCTGCGATGTAGTACGCTCCCTCTTGTGCGTGACTAGATTTAACCCCTAATTTTTTTCTTTATGAAACATATAGCAGATACTGTAGTTATGGTGAGACCGGCAGCTTTTAGAATGAACGAGCAGACCGCAGTCAACAATTATTTTCAAGAAGATATTGATATAAAAAACGATCAGATCAATACTAAGGCACAACATGAATTTGATGCGTTTGTGTCAAAGTTGAGAGCAGCTGGTATTAATGTTTTAGTATATCAAGACAGTAAAGAACGCAACACGCCAGATAGTATTTTTCCAAACAACTGGATCAGTACACATGATAATGGCGATGTGGCGGTATATCCCATGTATGCCGAAAATAGACGCAAAGAACGTTCTGAAGATTTCTTTCAATTATTGGAAGATTCTGGATTTGTGATCAGCAATATTATTGATTACACAGAGGCAGAAGAAGAGGAGCTTTTCTTAGAAGGTACAGGGAGCATCGTTCTTGATCGTGCTAACGAGAAGGCATATTGCGCGCTTTCGCCTAGAGCAGATGAGGAACTTTTTATTGAATTCTGTGAAGATTTTGGTTATTTCCCAGTGATCTTTAATGCTTATCAATCGCATGAAGGTAAACGCCTGCCTATTTATCATACCAATGTGATGATGTGCATTGCAGAAAAATTTTGTGTGATCTGCCTGCAATCCATAGATGATAAAAAAGAGCGTGGCCGTGTAATAGATCACTTGCGTGAAAACAATAAAGAGATCATCGCTATAAGCGAAAAGCAGATGGAGCATTTTGCAGGTAATATGCTGCAGGTAAAAAACAAAGAAGGGAAAAAATTCTTAGTCATGAGTCAGGCGGCGCATAAGAGTCTAGAAGATACCCAAGTCTCAGCAATAGAAAAATATTGCGAAATTCTAAGCAGTGATCTATCTACGATCGAAACTTGTGGTGGCGGTAGCGCACGTTGTATGATGGCAGAAGTTTTCTTGCCTAAAGCTTAAGGTTTCTTCAATTTTCTTAACCAGGCAATTACTAGTGCGATCATTAAAAATGCAAACGGAAGCGATGTAACGATCAGTAATTTTTGAACTGCTGTCAGTATATCGCTTTCTGGTCTTGCATGTCCCAGTAAAACAATACCTACGCAAAAAACCGTCAATAATACTCCCCATAAAACCCTGATACGTTTTGATGGATGTGGATTGCCGCGGTCGCTGAGCATACCCATAACATAGATTGCAGAGTCAACACTGGTAACCAAAAAGCTCACAAGTAGTAGAATTACAATTCCATTTATCAAAGAAGCAAAGGGGTATCCTGATAAGAATACGAATATTGAACTGAATACGTCACCGAATTCCCCATTATACTCTCCCCAACTTTCAATCATTGTAAATGCTGAGTCGCCAAAAACACTAAACCAAAAGAATGTGCCTAGTGATGGGATCAGCAATGTGCCTATGATAATTTCTCTCAATGTTCTTCCTTGTGATATGCGCGCGATAAAAATTCCGGTAAAAGGAGCCCAAGCTAACCAGAATGCCCAGTAATAGTACGTCCAGTCTGTAAGGAATTTTTCGCCGGGATCAAATGCGCCCACAGCGAGACTCATCGGTACAAAGTCAATGATATATTGGTATGTCGCTTCCGCGAAAGCGATAAGAATATTTACCATATCGCTCTGCACAAAAACAAAAACGAGCAAGGCCAAAGTAAGATAAATGTTTAAAGTAGAAATACGCTTTATGCCTTTGTCTACGCCACTTAACGCAGAGATCAAAGCAAGGGTGCCAATGCCAATAACAAGAAGAATGATCGTTAAATAATCTAACGAAGTTTCTAGAATATGATTAAGTCCGCCGTTGATCTGTGCAGCGCCTAAACCCACAGCTGCTACTAGCCCAAATACCGTTGTTAGTAGAGTAAGCACATCAATAAACTTATGGAAGAAAGTGTGCTTTTGCTCTTCTCGACTTTTAAAAATACTACTGATGGAAACGGGCAATTTATGTTTAAAGACAGCATAACCTATGAGTAAAGCAAAGAGTGCATAAAATGCCCAGGCGGTAAATCCCCATTGATAGAATGTAAATTCTAGTGCAATTTTTTCAGCTGATGATGCCGTTTTTAATGGCGGATTTTGATACATGAAAACGGGCTCTTGCACTGCGCGTAACAAAATACCAGCGCCCATCCCTGCGCTGTATAACATACTTATCCAGGCTAGGCGAGAATAAGTGGGCTTACTTTTGGGTACACCCAACTTAATTTTACCCCATGGCGAGATCGCAATGCCTATTAAAAACAACACACATCCCAATCCCAAATAGAGATAAAACCTTCCAAAGTATTTTCGAACCCATAAAGATGTATTCTCTATGACCGTGTAAGCTGTCTCAGTAAAAAAGAAAAAGAAAATACCTGTGAGCAACAAAATAAGTACCGTTGCAGACAGGGTGTGGTTTTCAAAAAAGTCTTTTATGCTTGTGATGGTTTTGTGCTTTGAGGATTATAAGTCGCTATTTGATTTATCATTCCCTCAAAGATAAAATAATGAAAGGGCAACATCGCATACCAGTACGCTCTTCCTAGTAAACCTTTTGGTCTGAAGGTTGCCGTTTGATGTAAAACGTTGTGTTCATCAATACACCACTCAAGCCAGGCTTCGCCGGGAACACGCATTTCTGCGAAAAGTAGCAGTCTTTTGTTTTTCCTATCAGCAAGGAGTACTCGCCAAAAGTCAAGCGAATCACCTTCTGAAAGTTGATTGGGGTGTGTGCGGCCACGGCGTAAACCTACACCGCCCATTAACTTGTCTAGAAATCCTCTGAATTTCCAAAGTTTATTGCCGTAATACCAACCGCGATCTCCGCCCACACTCCAGATATTCTCAAGCGCTTGTTCGGGGTCTTCTACTTTTACTTCTTGATGGTCTTTAAGGCAACCGTGCTCTGGCACTTTGATGTATTTTTTAATATCCTGTCTAAACCTGCCGCTTACCATGCTGTCTTTCCAACTGCTAACAACTTGATTTTGCTCTATTTTTTCAAAAGCCAATTCAATTGCTTCTGTATATGGAATAGGAACAATATTCAGGATTTCTTGCAGTCTGGTGTCTTTTGTAATTACTTCTACGCGCATGCTGTCTACTAGATTTAGCGCAAGCTTATACGATGTGGCAGTAACAAAATATAACCAATACGATGATAATTTAGGAGACATGATCGGTACATCAATGATCTTTAAGGTGAGTTTGCGATAACGGGCATACAAAAGCATCATTTGTTTGTAAGTCACAATATCTGGTCCGCCGATGTCAAAGCTTTCATTATAGCATTGCTCGTTGCCTAGCACGCCTGTTAAATACTCAAGTACATTGCGAATGGCAATAGGCTGGCAGCGCGTTTTCACCCACTTTGGGGTGATCATTACAGGTAGTTTTTCACACAGATCGCGAATGATCTCAAAAGAAGAACTACCAGATCCCACGATAATCGCTGCCCGTAAAACGGTGAGATCATAAGAACCTTCATATAAGATTTCTTCAACTCTTTTGCGCGAGCGCAGATGTTTACTTAGGTTATCTTCATTAACGATGCCGCTGAGATATACTACTTGCTTGCAATTTGTATCAGCAATATATGTGTTGAAATTAAACGCAGAGCGTTCTTCCTTCTCATCAAAATCTTTAGTAGATGAGCTCATGCTATGGATGAGATAGTAAGCTGCATCAATATCTTTGGGTAATATATCGGGCTGTGGATCTTCCAGGAAGTCTATCTCTACCACATCAACCATTTTGCGGGTTTCTGGGTCAACAGATAACCTTGATGCGTCACGTACTGCGCACACCACATCGTGGCCTTGCTCTATTAATATGGGCAGTAATCGTAAACCTATGTAACCGTTTGCTCCGGTGAGAAGAATTTTCATATCTCTATAAATTTAATGATCACCACATGAGAAAACTGGTAAGGGAATGCTAATTTTTTTGGTATATTCATCGCTTCTAACCGTCGTTATGAAAAAATCAATACTCTTTTTGTTTTTAGTGTGTTTTATTTCTTTTGGCTACAGCCAAAAAAAGAAAACCGTAAAGGAACTTACCTTTGCAGCACAATCTAGCTGGCCTGTTGTGTACACCTGGTCTATACAGGCAAAAAATAACGTTGAGATCCTACCGAAAAGTAAAAAAGCTGCTGATAGTGCTTTGTACAATTTGCAAATGACCACACAGTCTACACTGGGTTCAATAATTTATGAATCTGCCGGTATTCTTGTGGGCGATGGTTGGGTGCGTCTTCTAGGTTCTGGCGATGGTGATATGACGAGAGGCATCGCAGACTGGAACAAAGGGAAGACTTTTAAGGAATATGGCGACCAACCAAAGATCCTTCTTATCGCTGATGATATCGTGGGCGGATTTTTTGCGATAAACGGTGGTGTGCTGGGTGAAGATCTAGGTAATGTGTATTATCTCGCGCCAGATACTTTGTTCTGGGAACCGCTGGGTGTGGGATATTCAGATTTTGTGCATTGGGTGTTTAATGCAGATCTGGCCGACTTCTATGTGGATCTGGGCTATACTGATCTAGTTGCTAATCAAAGTGAAGTGTCGGCAGATAAAGCTTACTTTTTTGAGCCATCATTGTTTGAAAAACACGATGGTATAGGTAGCCTTAAAAAATCTGTGATCGATGTTGATGAGGTGTGGTTTTACAATCAAGAAGTGATACGCCACCTTAACGATTCACAAGAAGAAAAGGGTAAATAAATGAACAATACTATAAGAATTATTACCGCAGTTGTGGGCTTAGTGCTTATAGGGCTAGGCGTTTTTCAAATGCTGGTTCCGCAGGAAGTGGCTAGTTTTGGTGGTTTTGAAGTACATGCTAAAGAAGGTATCACAACAGAGACTCTTGTTCTGATCATCATAGGTGTTGTAGCGCTTATCGCTAGTTTCTACAAAAGAAAATAAGTCTAAAACGGATCCCGCGGCAGTGTGTCGGCTTTATGATCCATTACTTTTTTAATGAATTTATGTGCTGAGGTATCTTGCTTTCTCGCTCTGATCTTTACAAAATATTTATCGCGATAAATACCGTATTCTTCTGCCTGCCCTTTGTAGATCGATAGTTTATAATAGGGTATGATAAGTGCATAACTCTCTAGCAGTGATCTAAATCCTAGAATAATTCCTTGCGGCCGCATCTCAATATTGCAGGTGTTAAGGTTGTTGTCTAGTATAAGCAGATTATTGATCTCTACACTGGTGCTGGTGATGTGCAGTTTTGGCGAACCAATGCCGCCCATCTTGATGCGGTCTCTAAGCGTAAAAGGTTTACCCACCGCCTCATCAATTTTTTTCTTTACCTCAGGATTATTGTACGATACATTAAGCAGCATGTGATAAAGTTACAAAGTGAGACCGTTTTATTTTGTTAGGCTTACGCCAAATTTTATCATATTTCCATCCTCGTCAAGAATTGCAAACTCCCGCATGCCCCATGGTTGATCCTTAAGCGGCCCATTAGGATGTACAACACCAGCGGCCAGCATCTCTGCATAAAGTGTTTCAATCTCCTGCACATGGATGTAACAACTGGTGTGCATAGGGAAGATCTTATCATTGCACTTCCAGAAATGAATTTCAACATCATCACGAGCGATCACTGCATAGTTCTCGTCTTTATAGCCTTGCTTGTCAAAGCCCAATTTCTCCCGATAAAAATCTACTGTTTTATAAATATCAAGAGATGCCAAAACAGGAATACCGCGCTGTAGATGCTTCATGGTTTTTGTTTTAAAGATACTAATAGATACAATGTGACTTGCAATGCATTTAGAAAAACCATAAGGTTATCCAGCATTGTTTTTACCTCGCCCTTATAACGGGGACAAATAAAAACACCTCTGGAAGACAGTAAAATGCATTCAGAAGCCGATTTTAGGGCTTAATACGGGCAAATGGGTATAAAATGTTCATTAAATGGCATAAAACACTCGCCCTTATAACGGGGACAAATAGAAATATAGCCGGGATTAATAAAAATTGATACGGGATTGTGGATTTGTGTTCTTTTGGCGAAAGCCAAAAACAAAATCTTATCCTTAACTGTATTGGGATTACACCTGTAACAATCCTTATCTTTGCCACCTTATAATTGAAAAAACATGAATCTGCACCATACCATTACTGAGGCTGTAAAGAAGGCGATACACGAGCAACATGACGCTACGCTAGAGAGTGTTGAAATTCAACCTACGCGCAAGGATTTTGAAGGAGATCTTACCGTGGTTGTGTTCCCGATGTTGCGTGTGGTAAAAGGCAATCCCGTGGCGATAGGTACCGCGGTGGGTGAATATCTTGTGGCAAATGTGAGCGAGATCACGGCCTTTAATGTGGTAAAAGGTTTTCTTAATCTGGTGATCGATGATAGTTATTATATCTCGCTTTTGCGAAATATAGCCGGAGACAAAAACTATGGCAAAGTGCCAGCCAGTGGTAAGGCGATCATGGTAGAGTATAGTTCGCCAAACACAAATAAGCCATTGCACCTGGGTCACATTCGTAATAACTTGTTAGGATACTCGGTTGCTGAAATTCTTAAAGCTGCCGGAAATAAAGTATATAAAACGCAGATCATCAACGACCGCGGAATCCATATTTGTAAAAGTATGGTGGCGTATAAGAAGTTTGGTGATAATGAAACTCCACAATCTACCGGGTTAAAAGGTGATAAACTGGTGGGGAATTATTATGTGAAGTTTGATAAGGCGTATAAAGAAGAGCAATCTTATTTAGTAGCACAAGGTAAAACTAAAGAAGAGGCAGAGAAGCAAGCGCCATTGATGCTAGAAGCTCAGGAAACCTTAAGAAAATGGGAAGCTGGTGATCCAGAAACTGTGAAGTTATGGGAAACGATGAATGGCTGGGTGTATGATGGTTTTGAGCAAACGTACAAAGCGCTGGGTGTAGACTTTGATAGTTATTATTATGAGAGCAATACCTATTTATTAGGTAAAGACAATATAGAAGAAGGACTTAAAAAAGGTGTTTTCTTTAAAAAAGAAGATGGTTCTGTATGGTGTGACCTTACAAATGAAGGTCTGGATGAAAAACTTGTGTTGCGTAGCGATGGTACTGCCGTTTATATGACGCAAGATATAGGTACAGCGATACAACGTGTTAAGGATAACCCAGATGTAGGCGGTATGATCTATACTGTGGGTAATGAGCAGGATTATCACTTTAAAGTGCTTTTCTTGATCCTTAAGAAGCTGGGTTATGACTTTGCTGATAATCTTTTTCATCTGAGTTATGGGATGGTTGATCTTCCTAGCGGTAAGATGAAATCGCGTGAAGGTACCGTAGTTGATGCTGATGATCTTGTGGCCGAAATGGCAGAAACAGCAGGGAAGATCTCTGAAGAACTAGGCAAACTAGATGGTTATAGCGATGCCGAGAAAAGCGAACTGTATAACACCATAGGCTTAGGCGCTTTAAAGTATTATATTCTTAAAGTAGATCCTAAGAAGCGTATTCTTTTCAACCCAGAAGAGTCAGTGGATTTTCAGGGAAATACTGGGCCGTTCATACAGTACACGTACGCGAGAATACAATCTATTTTGCGCAAAGCAAATGAACTAGGCGTAGCGCTAGAGATCGCCGATAAGGATTTACATGAAAAGGAAAAAGAGCTAATTAAGCTCGTAGAAGCTTATCCTGAAACCATTCAACTGGCGGCAGAAAATCACAGTCCGGCATTGATCGCAAATTACATTTATGATCTGGTAAAGGAGTTTAATAGTTTCTATCAGCAGGTTTCTATTCTAGGGGCAGATGATGAGGCTGATAAATCTTTCAGAGTAGTGTTATCGCAACGCGTGGCAGATATTATTGAAAGCGGTTTTGCACTGCTGGGTATACAAGTGCCAGAGCGTATGTAGTTTTCGCTATAGCGAAATAAAAACATAAAAAAGCCTGAGTTAGACTCAGGCTTCTCTTTTTGCGTTAAGCAATGGTTTAGTTCTTTAAAGAATCCATATCTATCACAAAACGATATTTTACATCAGAGTCAGTCACGCGCTCAAAGGCTGTGTTGATCTCGTCCATTTTGATCATTTCTACATCGCAAACAATGTCATGCTCACCACAGAAGTCTAGCATTTCTTGAGTTTCTTCAATACCGCCTATCACAGAGCCGGCAATGCGTTTTCTGCCCATGATCAGTCCGCCGCCATGCATCTCTTCAAGTGGCTCGATCGCACCTACAATTACCATCGTAGCATCTCTCTTTAACAGATTGATATATGGGTTGAGGTCGTGTTTTACGGGTACGGTATTCAGTAAGAAATCAAAGGAACCAGCGTGTTTTTTCATCTCGTCCTCATCTTTAGAAATTAGCACTTCGTCAGCGCCTAGTTTCTTAGCATCGTCTTTTTTGCTAGGTGAAGTAGTTATCATCACTGTATGGGCACCCATGGCATGCGCAAATTTTACGCCCATGTGACCAAGTCCGCCCAGACCAATTACACCCACTTTATCACCTTCTTTAATTCCCCAGTGGCGCAATGGTGAATAGGTAGTAATACCCGCGCAAAGTAGGGGAGCGGCAGCTTTTGTGTCAATATTTTCTGGCACGCTAAGTACAAAGTCTTGCTTCACGACCACCTTTTGAGAATATCCACCAAAGGTGTGACCACCCAAATGCTCATCTTTACCATTGTAAGTCATCACGGCGCCATTCTCACAATACTGTTCTAGACCTTCACTGCAGGCATCACATTTTTGACAAGAATCTACCATACAACCCACGCCCACAAGATCACCTTCTTTAAACTTGCTCACATTATCGCCCACGGCGGCAACGCGACCTATGATCTCGTGCCCAGGAACAACCGGATATTTAGAATTTCCCCAGTCGTTTCTTACTTGGTGAATATCACTGTGGCAAACACCGCAGTACAAAATATCGATCTTCACATCGTCTTTCTGGAGGTCTCTGCGGGTAATCTCAATAGGTTCTAGATCTGCATCACTTTCATGTGCAGCATACGCTTTTACATCTTCTTTACTCATAGTTTTTCTTTTGTTGTAAAATACAACTTAAAAGGTGTAAAGGCTAGTAAATACAGGCTTTTAGCGAATGTTTAACGATGAAGCAACTTAAAAGAAAACGCGCAAGGAGATATTTGGCGTAAGCCCAAGAGAAACATTTTTTACCTCAAGGGCATTGCTGTTATCATTGGGATCTACCGTGTAATATTGTTGCAACACATTCTCGCGATCAATGATGTTAAGAACGCCAGCGTTAATTTGTGCTTTAAGGCTTTCGCCAAAATAAAAACTATACTCGCCAGAGACATCGATCCTGTAGAAATCTGGAAGATTCTCGGCGTTAGGCGCATCGTAGTTTACAAAATAAGTATTGCCATCTCTATACGTCTCATCGCCAGCGATAGGCAAAGTAAAGGGTCTCCCAGAGCGATACATACCGCCCAAAGAGATCTTAAGATCATCAATAACCTCATAGCTCGCCGCCAGTGTGAAACTATGTCTTATATCTGTAAGCGCAGGGAATTGCGATGGGTCTAGATCCTCAAAGGTATAATCGGTTTTTGCTAAGGTGTACGTGAGCCAACCGCTGAATTTATCTACAGTTTTATTGATGATGGTTTCTAAACCGTTAGAAGTGTAGCTTCCAGAAGTTTGAAAGAATTGAAACTGATTTTGAAAACCTTGGTTAGAAGCGGTAATACCATCTACTTCTTTGTAATATCCGCCAATATCCACCAGCCAGTTATCGCGATTATATTCAAAGCCCGCAGAAATCTGCTGACTCATAACTAGTGGATAGTTCTGCTCATCTGCAAGAATCCAGCGTCTATTTTCTACGCCTAAGAAGTCATCTTCAAAATCAATAATCTGTGTGGCGGTTTGATATTTTAGTTCGCCCTGAGCTTTAATCGTAAAACCGTAACCAAAACCCTGACGCGCATTAAAACGAGGCTCAATCCTTATCTTGCTGAATTTATCAAAGTACGAAGCTCTAAGGCCACTGCGCAAAAATGTTTTTCCTTCCTTAAAGGTAAGATCACCATAAACTGAATGCGTGCGCAAAACACGTTTAAGGCGTTGTGTGAAAACAGGGAGATTAACCGCAGTGCCGTTGCGAATACCTGTTTCAACAAACTCATAGCCGGCAAGCAGCGAGGTTGAGGTTGAGAAGCGCAGCGTAGCTTTGGCCTTAAAGCCAGTTTCTAAAACGTCGTTTTCTTGAGTGATCTTTTGATCTGTTTGCACATTGCGGTCGCCAGCGTCAATAAGATATCTGGAATAATATCCCTCAACGGTGGTTGAAAAATCGGTGTTCCAGTTTGCTGTCCAACTACCGCTTGCACCTAAGTTGTCTTGCTCTAGTGTGCTTTGTCTGCTGCTTTCAGTGCCGTTTGTGGCTTGTGATTGTTTGTAATCTAGCTGATTGCCAATGTAAATAAAGCTTGCGCCAAAATGATGCTTATCATCCAGATCATAAATCACTTTAGCCGAATAATCCTCAAAGTAAAAACGAGAATCGCTGCTCAATTCATCAGAGGTTTCATCGATGTTGATCTGACTATCCTGAAAGCTTCTGTCAAAATAAGATTTGTAAGCCGGAGTACTCAACTCGTCAGTGATAGAGCGTCGTGCAGCCACCAGAATATTTAGATTTTTAACGACAGGAATTTGCAGAAAAGCATCTGCATTGATCATAGAAACACCAGCGCTTCCGCTTAATTTATCGCTGGTTTTATTCTCGGTATTCATGATGATCGTACTGCTGGCGGCGTTGCTGTATTCGCTGCTCGTACCGTTCTTCACCACAGAAATATTCTTTGTCATATACGGATTGTACGCAGAGATCAAACCAAAAAAGTGACCGCTATTGTACATATGAATTCCGTCATAGAGAATCATATTCTCGTCATTATTCCCGCCGCGAATGTTGAGGTTACTGATGCTTTCATCTACGCTTTCAACACCTGGTAAAACCTGTATGGTTTGCAGAATATCTGGGCTTGTCAATCCGGGTAAAATACCAAAGTCTTCTGTGTTTAAAACCGTTTTGTCATCCTCGGTCTTTTGTAAACCCGTGGTTAAAAATTGAGTTACAGTTATCGCTGTGAGTTGCACATTATCTGGTGATAAAGTGATGGTTATGCAATTGCCTTGCGGCGAAATAAAAGCTGATGCGTTGGTTAACTTTTGGCGAAAGCCTAAATAAGAAATCACAAGTTCTGCATCTCTTGAAACGTTAGACAATTCAAATCTCCCCGAATCATCTGTAAGTGTGCCTCGTGCAGCATTTTTGATCTCAATGGTTGCTCCCAGAAGTTTATCGCCGGTGTTTGCGTCTGTGATTATACCACAAATATCAACCGAATTATTTTGCTGAGAAATAGTAATGTAACGATCAGATATAGCCTCAAAAGTAAGAGTGGTTTTTGAATTTAGATAATCTAAAGCGGCTGTGATATTGTCAAATTCTGGCGGTTGCTCAATGGTGATCTCGCTGATCTCATCAACCGCATAAGAGAATTTCACATCAAATTGCTCTTCTAAATTTTGTAATGTGCTTATGAGGGGTTGTTCCGTTTGTGCATGGATGCTTAAACCAAGCAACAAAAGAAAAATAAGGCTAATCTGCCTGATCATGAGCAGTAAGTTTCACTGTTTTACCATCAATTGTAAAATCAATTCCCAGTGGTTTCATGACAGATTTAAGCGCGAGATCAAGATTTTTGTGCGTAAAGCTACCCGTAAATTCTTGAGCCATATCTACATTGTCGATCTCAAAATACACTTCATATTGACGCTCTATCTCATCAACCACTTCCTTAAGTGGGATGTTGTCAAAGTTGCTCTCAGCGATCGTCCATAATGGAAATTTACCTTTAAGATTTTCATCAACAGTAACTTTATCATCAATGAATTTAAAGCGTTTTCCTGGTGTGAGAAGGTATTCTTTATCGTTAAAATCTACAGCCACACGACCTTCAAAACATTGAACTTCAAAGTAATTTCCGCGAGATTTCACATTGAATTGAGTTCCCAGAACGGTAACTTCTCCCGGCGCGGTATTTACAGTGAATTTGCTTCCTTTTTCAACTTTGAAGAACGCTTCTCCTTTTAAAATAACCTCGCGATCTTCTTCCCAACTGTCTTTGTCAAAAGAAAGCTCAGAATCTGCATTTAGCACCACGCTGCTATTATCTGGCAAGATCGCTGTCGTGCTTTCGGCAATGCTTGTGGTAACATTAGTGTCTGAAGAATTCACAAAAAACCACACCGAAACTAGCAGAACAACTACCGCTGCTGCCGCAGCGCTGATCCACCCAAAGTTAGGTTTGATCTCCTTAGGCTCTTTCTGGATCGCATATTTAAATTTAAACTCCTCAAGTGCTTCATCAACATCAAGCGATGGCGCGTCAAGATCTGCCGAAAGATCAGCGATCGAGGCATAATCTGCATAGTCTTGCGTTTGTTTAAATTCCGCAAGCTCGCCAGCAGTCATCTCGCCGTTTAGCCACTTATGTATTTGCTTTTCGTTTTTCACTTTTTTGGTGTTCTTATAGATAAAACAACTAAAATTTATTTTACCCTACCTCAGTCTTTGATTTTCTAAATATTAGGGATTTTTTCGCGCAGATTCTTAAGGGCGCTGCTCATTCTTTTTTCAACTGCTTTTTGCGAAACGCCTAGCATATCTGCAATCTCACGATATTTTTTACCGTCTATTCTATTGAGTAAAAAAACCTCACGTTGCGCTTCACTCAATGATGCGATCGCATCCTCTAGTTGGTTTTTAAATTCTTTTTTGCGCAATTCATAATGTGGATCTTGAATATGCGAATCCTCGCCTTGATAGTCGTTTTTATAATTAAGGACGACTTTATCGTGTTTTACTTCGTTAAGAAATAAATTGTTTACCGTGGTGATGAGGTATGTTTTTGCTTTCGCAAAAAGTACTTTGCTGCAATTAACCCAAACCTTAGCAAAAGCCTCTTGCGCAAGGTCACGAGATCGCGCCTCGCTACCACACTTATAAAAGGCAAAACGATATGCGTCATTTATATGTTTGCGGTAGAAGGTGTCAAAGGTTTTTTCCAGACACAGATTTTCAGTAGGGGTTTTGCTCAAAGCTGGGCATTTCTTTCAAAAATACGGATTTTGATGCAATGCGCGTGAAGTGCTTTTGGCGCAAGCCAAAAAAAAAAATTGAAACTAGGGTAGGGTAAAAAAAGAATGAGTTGTTTAATGAGTGAAGCTGCCCCAAAGAAGGCTTTGAAAAAGGAATTTAAAAAACAATAAACCTAAAATTATGAAACGATTTAAGACACTTTTTTTAATACTTGCTGTTACATCTTTAGCATTTACTTCTTGTCAAACAGAAGAGACAGAAATGATAGGTACAGATCCTAACACAAACAGCGCAAACTCTGAAACATCTGATCTGCTTTTAAGAACATCTGCAAGAGATGGATCAAGTGATGATATCTTAGATGGTAATAGTTGTTCTTCTCTTGTGCTTCCTGTGGTTGCAGAAGTTAACGGTCAGCAATTAACTATTGTTAGCGAATCTCAATTCTCTTTGATCGCAGATATTTTTGCACAATTTACTGGTGATGACGATTCTGTAACATTGCAGTTTCCGGTAACTGTTGAGTTAAGTAACTATACAGAGCTTGTTGTGAATTCTCAAGCCGAATATGAAGCGCTTCAACAAGCATGTGCTGAGGCTGATAGCGCAGAAGAAGATATTATAAACTGTCTTGATTTTGCTTATCCTATCACAATGTTGACGTATGATGCAAACGCAGAGCAAACGGGAAGTCTAGAGTTAAGCGGTGATCAAGAGCTATATGCATTTGTAAATGGATTACAAGAAGGAGAAGATTTCTTTAGCGTGAGATATCCGGTGTCTTTAATGGCACAAGGTAATAGCAGCACAACCATCACGTCTGATGCTGAACTTAGGGCGGCGCTTAGCGAATGTGAAGCTGCAAGCGATGAGCAGGCACAATTAGAAGCAGAGCTTGAGGCGCGTGTAGATGAGTTAGAAGATTTTCTTGCAGAGACAACATTCACTATCGAGTCTGGCGTAAATGCAGGTGTAGATTTTACAACAGACTTTGCAAATTACACATTCACTTTTGCAAATGATGGCGCGATAGAGGTGTTCAATACACTTACAAATTTACAGTCTAGCGTAGAAGGTTCTTACCAGATCATGGCAGAAGGTGAAGTGATGATAGATATTACTTTCTTAGGAGTAAACGATTTTGAGATCTTAGCAGATACGTTCACAGTAACAGATTTTTCTAACGGTAAGCTAGAACTTACAAGCACTACAAACAGTGCCTTCACCCTTGTATTCACTAGAGAATAGATAAAAACCGCAATATTTGAGTGGGGCGATAAAGTCCGTGTTTTCTATCATGAGAACACGGACTTTTCATTTTTTCTTTATTTGGCTTAAAGCCAAAATTTCTCAACGCAGATCGCTTTTATTTACTCTTTAAAAATGACTAAATTTGCCACCTTAACAAGAAGAATATGTTTGATAGTTTAAGTGATAAGTTAGACAAGGCGTTACATGTGCTGAAAGGGCACGGGCAGATTACCGAGATCAACGTTGCAGAAACCCTTAAGGAAGTGCGTCGCGCACTTGTGGATGCTGACGTTAACTATAAGATCGCAAAAGATTTTACAAATACGGTAAAAGAAAAAGCACTAGGACAAGATGTACTTAGTAGCTTAAAGCCTGGTCAACTTATGGTAAAGCTTGTTAAAGATGAGCTTACAAACTTGATGGGTGGCGATGCAGAAGGTATCACATTATCTGGTAGCCCTAGCGTGATCTTAATGTCTGGTCTGCAGGGTTCTGGTAAGACTACTTTTTCTGGTAAGCTGGCCAATTTCCTTAAAACTAAAAAAACTAAAAAACCACTTCTTGTTGCTTGTGACGTTTACCGTCCTGCGGCGATAGATCAGCTGCATGTAGTAGGTGAGCAGATCAATGTAGAGGTTTACTCAGATCGAGAGCAGAAGGATCCAGTGAAAATTTCTCAGGATGCTATCGCTCATGCTAAAGCAAATGGTCATAATGTAGTGATCATCGATACGGCGGGTCGTCTTGCTGTAGATGAAGCCATGATGACCGAAATATCAAACATTCACAAAGCTATCCAGCCGCAAGAAACACTATTTGTGGTAGACTCTATGACGGGTCAGGATGCTGTGAACACAGCAAAAGCCTTTAACGATACACTTAATTTTGACGGAGTTGTTCTAACAAAATTAGACGGTGATACTCGCGGTGGTGCTGCGCTTTCTATCAAAACGGTTGTAAACAAACCGATCAAATTCATCGGTACAGGTGAGAAGATGGATGCGATAGATGTGTTCTATCCATCACGTATGGCAGATCGTATTCTTGGGATGGGAGACGTTGTGTCTCTTGTAGAACGAGCTCAAGAGCAATTTGATGAAGATGAGGCACGCAAGCTGCAAAAGAAGATCGCAAAGAATCAATTTGGTTTTGACGATTTCTTAAAGCAGATTCAGCAGGTTAAGAAAATGGGTAGCATGAAGGATCTTCTTGGTATGATCCCGGGTGCTGGTAAAGCCTTAAAAGGGATGGATATTGACGATGACGCTTTTAAACATATTGAGGCGATCATCCATAGTATGACCCCAGCAGAACGTGCTGACCCAAAAATCATAAATGCAAGTCGCAAAAAACGTATCGGTAAAGGTAGCGGAACATCAGTTCAGGAAGTGAACCAATTGTTGAAGCAATTTGGTCAAATGAGCAAAATGATGAAGATGATGCAAGGTGGCGGTGGCCGCAAGATGATGCAGATGATGCAACAAATGAAGTAGGTTTTTTTGGCTTAAAGCCAAAAGAAAGTTCTCAGTAATCAGATTTGAGAAATGGGAGTTGAAGATCTTTTCGTTTATCAAAAGGCTTTTGAGTTGGCCATGGAGATATTTGATATTTCAAAATCTTTTCCTGCTGAAGAATGATATTCATTGACAGATCAAATACGAAGATCCTCTCGATCAGTTTGTGCAAACATGGCAGAAGCTTATCGAAAACGTCAATATTCAAAACATTTTCTGTCAAAGATCAGTGATTGTGATGCAGAAAATAATGAAACTCAAACTTGGATTCGATTTGCGTTTGAGTGTGGTTATATTAAAAAAGAAAAAGAATCTGAACTAATAACGAAAAGTACAGAAGTAGGCAAGATGATAAATCATATGATGAATTATCCTGAAAAATTTGGCGTCAAGCCTAACTGAAAACTGCGACTGCATACTGAAGACTGAATACACTAAACCAACACAACACACCATGACAATCCTAGACGGTAAGAAAACCAGTAACGATATTAAAGATGAGATCGCTGCAGAAGTAGCTGCAATGAAAGAACGCGGAGAAAAAGTGCCGCATCTGGCTGCGATTTTGGTGGGAAATGATGGTGCGAGTTTAACTTATGTAGGAAGTAAAGTGCGTGCGTGTGAGCGTATAGGTTTTGAGTCTACTTTGATTCATCTTGATGAAGAGACTACAGAGGAGCAACTTCTGGCTAGAATTACAGACCTCAATATGAATGATAATATTGATGGTTATATTGTTCAGCTACCATTGCCTAAACATATTGATGAACAAAAGGTTCTTCTTGCTGTTGATCCAGATAAAGATGTTGATGGTTTTCATCCGGTGAACTTCGGTAAAATGGCTCAGGATATGCCAGTTTTTATACCTGCGACACCCTTTGGTATCATGGAGCTTCTAGAGCGTTATGAAGTGCCTACAGAAGGTAAACATTGTGTTGTGATAGGTCGTAGTCATATTGTGGGTCGTCCTATGAGTATTTTGATGTCTCAAAAAGGAAATCCAGGTAACTGCACGGTTACACTAACACACAGCCGAACTAAAAATCTAGAGTCTTACACTAAGGAAGCAGATATTATTATTACCGCTTTAGGTGTGCCAGAATTCTTAAAGGCAGATATGGTAAAAGACGGAGTTTCTGTGATCGATGTGGGAATCACTCGTGTAGCAGATGATACTAAACCACGCGGATATCGTATTGCAGGTGATGTAGATTTTGCTGAGGTTAGTGAGAAAGCAGATTATATTACTCCCGTTCCAGGTGGAGTAGGGCCAATGACAATTGCGATGTTGCTTAAGAATACACTACTTGCAAGAAAGAGAAATAAAAACTCTTAAGAGTTTTTATTTCTTTAGATCATTTTCACTTAATAAATGGCGAGCAGCAAGTGCCGCACCAATAATTCCAGCTTTGTTCTGTGTTTTTGCCGCGACGATAGGAGTATCTATCGTAAGATGTTTTTCAAATAGGTGAAGGTTTTTACTAGCGCCACCACCTATGATGATCAAGTCTGGGTTGCTCATTTCGGTTACAAGGTGTAAGAACTTATTGAAGCGTTTTCCCCATTTCTTAAAGCTCATGTCATTTTTAAGACGCACAGAGCGAGAAGCATATTTTTCAATGATCATTTTCTTTTTGTAGCGCATTTGTCCCATTTCAAAATTTGGGATCAATTCACCATTAAAGAAAACACCACTTCCTATACCAGTACCAATGGTAAAAACCATCACAAGACCTTTGTGACCTTTGCCCACGCCAAAGTTCATTTCGGCAAGACCGGCAGCATCAGCATCATTGATCACAGCAACGGGAAGTCCAATTTTATCTTCGATCATTTTATCAACCTGCGTGCCTACCCAAGATGGATCAAGATTACCGTGTTGCATCGCCATACCATTTTTTATCACAGTAGGGAAACCAACACCCACAGGACCCTTCCAGTCCCATTCTTTTACAATTTCTGCAATAGTGTCTACCATCGCTTTAGGTGTACGTGGTATTGGCGTAGGAAGTCTAAAACGTTCGCCCAAATAATCCTCTGTTTCCAGATTAATGGGTACGCCTTTAATTCCTGTTCCGCCTACGTCTATACCTAATATTTCCATCGTAAAATTTAAGTCAAAGTTATTTATTCAAAAAAACTGAATTATTCATTAGTCTGAAAGAATTCGTGATATTTTTTGCTGTATTGTTAACAAAAAGCCCTTAAAATAGAAGGGATGCAATTAAGATGAGCGACCACAGCGCTAAAACATAATACAGCCATAAATGTTTTAATTTTTTTGGGTCAGGCCCAAAAAATGCCTTAGTCAATTCATAAAACATAGGTCTGTGCTTAGCGATGTAGTTGTAGCCATGATCGCTTATTTTTTGAAACCACATATGTTTTACATACCAAGAATGATACGGATATTTTCGCTTTTGCGCATAATCGTAGCTTCGGTAAGCAGAATCTGGACCGCTGTAGATTTCGCCGGAAGGCTCAATAAGTCTACTTGCTTTTTTAAATTCCTTAAGCGGAATATCAGGAAAATGATCTGCCACTTCCTGAAAGGTTTTATAATCGATCGCATCGCCAGTAACCTTTTTCCAGCGGGTAACCCAATATTTACAAAAGCCACATTTACCATCCCAAACGAGTATTGATTTACTTTCGGGAGGGAAGTTGGTTGTCTTAAACTTGGTAAACATCAGAGTTCTTTTTCGGCATCAGGAGCTTCTCTGGCTCCATACTCTTCTTTGTAGATCTTAACGATAAGAAGAAATAAACTGATAAGCAACGGACCAAAGATCAATCCTATAAACCCAAATAACGGAACGCCAACAATTACACCTATTAAAGTAACTAAAGGATGAACGTCGTCAAGTCTTTCTAGCACATACATGCGAATAATATTATCAGTAGATCCTACTACGATGAGTCCATATAAAGCGATCCCAATGGCTTGCCCAGTTTCTCCAGAAGAGTATAATAAAATGACAACCGGAACAATACCTAGCAATGTCCCCACAAATGGGATCATAGATCCTACGGTGGTGATCACAAACCAGAAAAATGGATCTGGCACACCAAAGATGAAAAAACCTATCAATGCAACAATACCTTGAGCCAGTGCTACCAGAGGAATTCCTAATGCATTTGCTCTTACCATTTTTGCACTTTCTTCTCCTATTGTTTGCAGGTCGCTATCGCCTAACGGTATATAATCATACAAGCTTTCTCTAAGTTTAGTGCGATTAGTAAGCATGTAATAAAGCAAAAAATACATGATACTTATTGCGATCACTGTATTAAAAGTTCCGCCGGCTAGAGATTGCAAATTATCAGAGAGCCAACTTGTAATGCTGTTTGTATCTATACTGCTGCTAAGGTCATAATGCAAGTCTGTTTCCCATTGTGAAACTTGATCTTTAACGGCGCTTATTACCTTTTCAGAATTTTTTACCGCATCGCTGATCTTTGAGGTAAGCATCATCACGAGTCCGCCTACCGGAACAAGAATGGCTAAAAACGAAAAGATCATTAATACCGCTGCTGCTAGACTGCGATTCCATCCGCGGTTTGTTAATTTTTTCATCCAGCCTCTAAAGATGACGTGCAAAGTTATGGCGCCAAGTATCCCAGAGAGATACGGCATCATTTCTTTAAAAATTAAATATAGCAGCAATACAATGAGCAGGATGTGAAAAACCTGTCTTACCAGTTGAGGTCTTATTTGTTTCATTTAGCGAATAGTTGACTTAGATCTTTAAAACTTTTGAATTCTAACGCATTTCCGCAAGGGTCGTAAAAGAACATCGTTGCTTGCTCGCCAGGTAAACCTTCAAAACGTATGTAAGGCTCAATGACAAACTCAACGCCTTTAGTTTTTAGCTTTTCCGCGAAAGCGTGAAAATCATCCCAATCTAGCACAACGCCAAAATGCGGCACAGGCACATGCTTGCCGTCTACCTCGTTATGATGCGTGGTTGCGGTCTCTTCTTTAGGTTTAAAATGAATCACCAGTTGATGACCAAAAAAATCAAAATCTACCCATTCTTCGCTGCTGCGACCTTCGCTAAGCTCTAGCGTGTCGCGATAAAATTTGCGTGCTAAAGGCACATCATAAACAGGAATTGCAAGGTGAAAAGGTGCTGGCATAATTGGTTAGTTGTTATTGATTTTTGGCTTTCGCCAAAGGTTTTAAAATACGATTAATTGTTGCGTAAGGCTTTGATGAGTTCAGCTTTTTTCATGGTGCTGCGACCATCAATTCCCACGTTTTTTGCCTGATCATAAAGTTCATCCTTTGTCCATTCTTCATAAGGTTTAGCTTTTCCTCCTTTTTTGCCAGCATCTGGTGTGTTTGCGATGCGAGCTGCTTTTTCTTTGCTATAACCTTTGTCTCGTAGCGCTTCGTACTGCGCTTCATTTTTTACAGGCGACATGTTTCTGTGGTATAAATTTAAGGATCTAAGTGCATTTAAAATTACAAAAGGTAGCAGCCGCAAGCCTTACGATTAACAGAGATTTATAAAGAATTCCTTTTGGCTTTAAGCCAAAAAAAAACCAGCCAAAAGATTGACTGGTTCCGCTTAACTGAAATTTGGGGCCTATTCAAATCCAAACTTCGTAAGATTGTTGTGGCTTATCTCTATCGCTTCTAACGGCTCATGATTAAAGGTTTGATCTTGCTCAACGATATAATATTCCATACCAGACTTTTCGCGAGCATCATAAATGCGCTTAAAGTCAATTGTACCTTCACCTACAGGAGCAAATCTTCCTTCTTTATCCATGTCTTTAACGTGCCAGATCTTAAAACGACCAGGATACTCATTAAAGTAAGCAACTGGGTCTGCGCCAGCTTTTGTTACCCAATATAGATCCATCTGGAAGTTTACTAAAGCAGGATCTGTGTTTTGCAATAGATAATCTATCATCGCCATGTTGTCTTCGCCTGGCTTAAATTCAAAATCATGGTTGTGATATAATAGCTGTAGACCTGCAGCATTACATTTTTCTCCTAGAGTAACTAAGATGTCTTTAAGCTCATCTTTAGTTCCTTTCATGCCTAGTGTTCTAGTTTCTGGATCAAAGGTGAACATACCCATAGGAGGCACAGGAATCACAAAATATTTAAAACCAGCAGCCTTAACATCTGCGATAAGCGTATCTGCATTTTCCATAGTAACCATACCCATGTGCGCGCTTAATGGCTTAAGATCTACAGAATCAAGATAGGCTTTAAAATCCTGCGGAGTCATACCGTAGAATTTACCATCTTCATAATTTGTAGCTTCTATAAATTCATAACCTATGTCTGAAACTGCTTTGATCGTTTTCTTAGGTTCTGTTGCCATAGCATCTCTTACACTGTACAAAGTTGCTCCACCAAAGTGTGCTGTTTCTTCTACAACGGTTTCGTTATTTGCTTCAGTTGTAGATTCTTGTTTTGAAGTGTTGTCTTTACAAGAGGCAAGTGCAAGAAGTCCTAGCAGAAATACCTTAGATAAATAATATTTTTTCATGGTTTATTAATTTGCTAAATGTTTAGTATTGCAATATATCAAATTATTAGATTGCTTTACTATGAAACAATTGGTAAAGCAAAGATTTAAATCCATTTTAAGTTGATTTTATATTTAATTGATCTTATAGGTACATTCTTTTTTGCGATTTCTGGTGTGCTGGTTGCGATAAATAAGCGTCTTGATCCTTTTGGGATTTTGATCGTGGCGTTTGTTACTGCAATAGGCGGCGGGACTTTGCGAGATGTGCTTATCGGTAAAATACCTGTGGGATGGATGTTTGACCTTAATTATATCTACTCCATTTTTATCGCTGTGATCATTGGTGTTTTGCTAAGACGATCTTTAGAGAGGTTGCGCACCTCACTTTTGCTTTTTGACACCATGGGTTTAGCCGTCTTTACTTTAATAGGTCTTGAGAAAGGTCTTGAAGTAGGTTTACATCCTGTAATTTGCGTTGCGCTGGGAACGATGAGTGCTTCCTTTGGCGGTGTGATACGGGATATTTTGTGTAATGAGATCCCGGTGATCTTCAGGAAAGAGATCTACGCCACGGCTTGTATTCTGGGCGGCGTGATCTATTTTATCAGTCTTAATCTTTTTAATGAAGAGACTGCTTATATTATCTCCATTAGCGCAATTATTACTGTGCGATTACTGGCTGTGAAGTATGAGCTTAAACTTCCTACTTTGTCTTAAAGATTTGTTTTTTTGGCTGCAGCCAAATAGAAAATAGCGCAATTACACGGCGTTTTCTACCTTTATATTAATTCTTAGTACGGTGGAACTAAGGATTTTTAAAACGTAATTATTTAATAACTAAGCTGTTTGTTGTGAGTGTGCAAAATTATTGCCTTAGCGGCGAAAAAAAATCTCACATTTTGCAACACGCCCTGTTCACTATCGTATTTAGGGTGATTAACAGCTAACCAAAAACGAAATTTTGTCAATTTCTGATATCCTAGAGCGATGCAAGAAAAATGACCGGAGAGCTCAAATGCAGCTTTATCGCAAGTACAGCGATGGAATGTACTTTGTGGCTTTCAGGTTCTTGAAGAATGCAGCAGATGCAGAGGAAGCGATGCAAGAAGGTTTTGTAAAGGCCTTTACTAAGCTTCACCAGTATAATGGTGAGGTGACCTTTGGCGCGTGGCTTAAAAGAATAGTGATCAACAGAAGTATTGATATGCTCAAGGCTAAAAAGTTAGAACTAACAGCCATTAACGAGCAAGTTTTAGGTACGGTAGATGACCAGATGGATTGGAGTGTTGAAGATGGTATTACACTAGACCAGATCAAAGAAGCCATTGAGGACCTGCCGGAGCGATATAGATATGCGGTGATGCTTTTTTTAATAGAAGGTTATGATCATCAAGAAATTTCAGAAATACTAGATATTACTGAAGTAGCATCGCGCACACTAGTGCATAGAGGTAAGAAAAAGTTACAGGAGAAATTAAAACATCATTATCATGGCACAGGATATTAGAGAACTGTTTAAAAACGATAAGGGTTTGCCAGGTGGTAATCTGCCCTTAGGCCACGAGAAGCGTTTTATGGCGCGTCTTGATGAAGAATTTGGCGAAAGCCAATCTACCAGCAATAGATTTATGTGGATGAAGATCGCTGCAGCGATCGTGGTAGTATTTGCAGTAGGTGGTTTGTTGATGTTTAATCCACTATCGTCTGATGGTATGGATGAAGATACTCCTGCACTTACTGAAACAAGCGTAGAGACACCTGCGCAACAGGTAAAGCTTAGTGACATGTCACCAGAGTTTAAGAAAGTTGAGGATTATTACCTGGCAAGCATCAATGTTGAGCTTGCACAGCTTCAGGTAACTCCAGAGAACAAAGCGCTTATAGATTCTTTTATGACTCAGCTAGAAGAGCTTAATATGGAGTATTCAAAACTCAATGAAGAAATGACTGAAGTGGGTGTTAATGAGCAATCTGTATCTGCACTTATCTCTAATTTACAATTGCGTCTAGATCTTCTTTTTAGACTCAAAGAAAAATTAAATGAACTTAAAAATGAATCAACAGCTCCCGGTGTAGCCGCAAGTGCTGATGATACAAAATCCTATACAATTTAAAAGCTATGAATGTAACATTGAAAAGATATAGCCTATTACTTTTCCTGGTATTAGTGGCCCTGCCGCAGGCTTGGGCTCAGGATAAAACCACAAAGGTCAAGGAGCGATTTAATGTAAATGATGATGTTAATATCAATCTTGATTCTCAAAACTGTGATGTTGTTTTTGAAGACTGGAACAAAGATGAGGTAGAGGTAGAGGCATATCTAGAGACTGATGGTCTTACAGATGATGAGATAGATCAGCTTAAGGCAAACTGGAGAATGCATATTCAAGGAAATAGTAATGTGATTCGCATAAACAGCATAAGCCAGAGCGGCGGTGGTTTTGCCATGGGGCGTATGCCTATGGGTGGTGGTATGGATGAGCTTATACGTTCTTCTCTATCTGTAATGCAACCAGTGATGGAAAATCTTGTAGGCCCTATGATAGAAGGATTTGCAGGAAAACCGCTGCCTAGAGAATATTATCAGGGTGTGAGTAATATTAAATTTGATTATGACGCCTTTAAGCGTGATGGTGAGAAATATATAGATGAGTACAATCGCAAGGTAGAAGCGAGCTTTGGTAAAGATTTTGACAAAGCCATGGAAAAATGGAAGGTTGAAAACTCTGAAATGAGGAAGAAGTGGGAGCGCAAAATGGGAGATAACCTAGGATTACCGCAATCACCATTTGGAACTACGCGTAACCTTGACTTTGATCATGATATTTATGAGAAAGATAAAAAGGCCTACGTTGCAAGATTGAATAAGAAGTACAATACTAACGCTTCAGTGGCAGATGTAGAGAAGTGGCTTGTTGAAATGGAGAAGTGGGGAGATGACTTAGGTAAAGACATGGAAGCTTGGGGGCAGAACTTTGCAAAGCAATTTGGTGGAAACATGGAAGCTTGGGGTGAAACCTTCGGGAAACAATTAGAGAAAGGTATGGATGCCTGGGGAGCAAATTTTGGTAAGGAAATGGAAGCTTGGGGTGAAAACCTTGGTAAACAGATGGAGCAATGGGCAAAACAGACTGAAGGTAACTTTGAAAAACGAGTAGAGCAGGACGAGAATGGAAACATCAGGACTATAGTGAGTTTTAGCTCTGGCAACATGAGAAGCAATAAGCCAGCTGCAAAAGGCGCTAGAAAAATTGTAATTCGTAAGCCTAAGTCAGCATTGCTTAATCTTAATATTCGTCATGGTAATGTTGATCTAGGAGACGCGGTTAACGCACGTTTAAGTCTTTCTCACGGAGATCTTGTTGCACAAAATATAGACGGAGATAAAACCATACTAGCAGTAGCATACAGCCCAGTAAAGATCGAGAAGTGGAGTAACGGTACAATGCGCAGTAGTTATGTAAAAGACTGTGTGATCGGTGAAGTAGAGAAGATCAATATGGACGCTCGTGCGAGTAATGTGGTAATAAACGAGCTTAATGATAGCGCGATAATCTCAGGGACTTTTGGAGAACTTTCGATCCCAAAAGTTGGTAAAAATTTCAACAGTCTTAATATCAATCTAGAGAATAGTGATCTAGTGTTAAGACTTCCAGATGCGGCATTCCATTTTAATTACACAGGCACACGCAGTAACTTGAATTATCCTAAAAAACTGGATACTAAAGTGATGCAAAGCTTTGATAGCAAAATGGTAAATGGCTTCAATAAATCGCGCAATACAGATAGTTCAATTTCTATCTCAGCAAAATTTAGTGACGTAGTAGTAAATTAGATAATTGATTTTTATAGTGTTTTAGTTTAGCTTGAGATCCCGCCATTGTGCGGGATCTCTTTTTGATGTAAATCATAGCAAAAGCCCACAAAACATTTTTATTTTTGCGCCATGACTAATGAAGAATTCTCAGATTTTTTAGTTGGCCTTACGGCGAAATTCACTCCGGTGGTTCAAGGTTTTGATCAAGCAGATTACGTATCTCTTGATCTGTCTAAAACCAATGCAGAACTAACCGAATTTGACACATCTTCTTCTCGTTCAATTAGTGATTATGTTGATTTGATAATTGAAAGAGCAGGAGGAAAGATCGCTTATGGAGGTTATGATGAGCAGCGCAGTATTTATGATCGTAGCATCTATTTTTCTGATGCGCAACAAGAGCGTCGCAATATTCATCTGGGAGTTGATCTTTGGTGCGCAGCCGGCACCGAAATTCTTGCACCACTAGAAGGAAGAGTTCACAGCTTTGCAGACAATGCAAATCATGGCGACTACGGCCCATGTATAATCCTTGAACATAATTTTGACGGTCAGATCTTTTATTCTCTTTATGGGCATCTATCAAGATTGTCTCTAGATGTTATTGAAGTAGGAGAAAAAGTTTCAACTGGCGATGTGATCGCAAAACTTGGTGAACCTTTTGAAAATGGTGATTATGCGCCACATTTACACTTTCAATTGATACGTGATCTGCAAGGCAAAAAGGGAGATTACCCGGGCGTTTGCACGCAATCACTTAGAAGTTTTTATTTATCTAATTGTCCAGATCCTAATCTTATTCTTAAGATCTAATTACTGCTTTAAAATTTCATAAGTAACACCTTCAGGAGTTTGATCTTCAGCTAAAAATTCTTCTGCTGTTAATCCTACGATTACATCTGTGCATGCTTTAAAAATTAGATGATCACCGGCGTTACTCTTAGAACTTTTCGCGTTAAGCGTACCATCACTATCAATACTCACATTTTTAAAAACATTAAAAGCGTTAGAAATATCATCTTTTTTAATGCTAAAGTTCCTCAAACTATCTAGCATATGCGTAAGGCAGGAATCAAATTCTTTATCCTTTGATTGGCACGGCGGCATCAAAATATCATTGTTTTTATGTGTGTCTTTGAGGATCTCAACCAACTTATTATTGCGATTACTCCAAAGAAAATTACCGGTGCTCAAAGCGATCGTTTTCTCAATTTCTAATGTTTTGCCGGCGCATAATTTCTCATCAATATTACGCGCATTAAATAAGATCATGTTGCAAATATTCCCGCCAGAATGGTCAGTGATCTTGAGTTGATCTCCTTTGCGCAGTACAAAAGCGCACCCTTTTTTTGCTTTGGTATTCTTTTCTGTGGTAAGCATTTTATGGATTTTGAGATTTTCTAAGCACCTTCATGGCGTGCCCGCGGCCATATTGCCTCGCATTAAGTTTTAACGCAGTCTCATCAATAATAGCTTGCGTTTCTTGCGTGTGATCTTGCAACACATTAAACTCATTAATCGCTGTGATTTTTCGCTTTCGCGAAAAGGACTCACTCAACTCACGTTGAGAAAAGATCATAGCTGGATACGGACTTTTTCTGTTTTTCTGTTCGCTGCTGGGATGCATCCCGATCACATAGAACGATTTACCTAACACACTGAAAAAAAACTGATCATCTTTTAATTCGTGAGCGGTTTGCTTTTTCCATGGGTGTATGTCTACAAGATGAAGGTAACGCAATTGCTTCCAAAGTAATTTTTCAAACTGCGCTTCTGTATAATATTTACGCTTAGGGAAGATGGCAACAAATTCTGCGCAATCGTTATCGTTATTCTGGCAAAATTTAAGATGATCTTCAATATCAGCAAGAAGTTCGATTGCTGTTTTTTGAGAACCTAAAGCATCATACGTGCGAAGTGTAAACTGATCGTCTTCTAATGATGAATGTGCATTTTTTGCAAAGAATTTCTCAAATTCTTTACTCACATCAGCAATTTCTGACCTAGAAATTATCGATGAACTTGTATTGTTGATTGATTTCATAGCTGATTTTTCTAACAATTAAAATTATCGATAATATTATTCTTAGTTCTTCTATACGTTCTTAATTGTGAATTATTTAACGACGAATGCAATTAGCAACATGGATCAAATACTTGTAAAAAATCAGTGTATAAAGCTGTTACCAGTAAAAATGCCTTTGGCGAAAGCCATAAAAAAGGAGCGACAATTACTGCGCTCCTTGATCTTGTTTTTAAAAACAGATTTTAGCTGCTTTAAATTTTATTATTAATTATAATAAGTTAGATCTCTGTAGAATCTTCTTTTGCTAGACCTTTTTTGATCTCTTGTTGATCTTCGTGAATTTTGTTTAATTCACTTTTGATCTTTTCAAGATTTTCTGAGATTTTCTCGTTGTTAGTGTTAATCTCTTTGATCTTTTCGCTCATAGCGGTAAGGTCATCACTATTTTTAACCATATCATCATCCATACTTTGATGCGTGTTAATAATAGCTTGTATGTCGCTAAGTTTTTGCGCTTGTGTATTGAGCATTTCTTGATGAGCCATCAAGTCACTCAATGCAGCAGAATCTGTCATTTCTAGATCAGCAAGGCGCTCTTGCAAGGTCATACTTTGACTTTTAAGCCCTTCATGCTTTTCGGTCATCGCTGCGTGCACAGAGTCAAGATCATCTGTGTGCATTACAAATTCAAGATATTCTTCATGTAGTTTTGCGCGGGTGTCGTCGCAAGACGAGAATAAAAGAGCCGCAGCAAAAAGAGGAATTAAATATTTCATTGTAAAAATTATTTTTATCGAAAGTAAATTAAAGTTTATAATTCTTGCGATAAGATAATGTTAAGGATTTAGCGATGCCGGCGCATCCAGCGTGAGCGTGGTTTTCTTCCTGAATTAGAAGATTTACTCACTTTAATTCCTCTGGAAATTGCTAAACCTACAACGAGGACCTCTTCCATTTTGGACAGATCTTGCTGCATCTTACAGGTCTCGGCACTATTTATAGGTTTGATAATATCTAAATAGCCAACGTAGGATATTTTTACCTGACTATTCTCATTTATAGAGTTAATAGGCACTTCCATTTCGTAATTCCCATCAAAGTCAGGTACTGTAGAGTAATTGGTACCAATCAATTCTACTGCTGCACCAGGTAGTGGAAAATCATCATCAGCGGTAACATTTCCTTTAATGAGTTTTGTTTTTGGATCAGTATTTTTTTTGGCTGGGCTTTCTATTTGCTCCGTTTTTGGGTTTTTATCATCCTGAGCAAACGCTCCGCCAGCCATTGCCATTAGCGTTGTAAAACTTGCAACGAGCTTCCAGGGAGTTCTTCTTTTTTCGCTTGGCGCGAAAATTTCTCTTTCTAATTGGCCAGCTCTAAATCTTCCACACAGATGTTTACCATTTTTAAAACGGTTTGCGATCTCGCTGTCTGTATACTTTGTAAAGTCAATCACTTCTTTCTCGCAACTTGCACAGAATTTTCCTTGCTCTGTGGGAGTCATGTCGTGCCAGTTTTCGCCGCAAGGCTCAGGGATGTTGATCTTGAAGTACATGATCTAGTATTTAGATTTACGAAAATGCATCCAGCGTGAGCGTGGTTTTTTCATGCTTTTAGAATGAATCTCAATATCAAATTGTCCTGATACTGAATAGTCCATGGTTATGCTACAGTATTTATAATTTTTTACAGACTTATATGAAGGTTCAAAGCCTACATAGTAAAAACCTAATTTACTTTCTTCAGCTAAAATTTCAATGGGCACTTTTAAACTATATTTTCCGTCAAAATCAGTAAGCGTCTGGTATTCTGTTCCTTCAAGAATCACCGTCGCTGCTGGCATTGGTAAGCCCTCATTGTCTATGACAACGCCCTCAAAAACGCGTAAGCCATCAACAACCTTTGGTAAATTGTCAGCGTTGGTTTTCTCTTTGATCTTGAACTTTTCAGGGTTTGATTCTGTAGGATGGTCCTTATCGGTTTTACCATCCTTGTATTGGGAGTAAGAAAGTGCTGGTTCTCCTTGAGCAAACGCTCCGCTAGCCATTGCCATGAGTGTTGTGAAACTTGCAACAAGCTTCCAGGAAGTTTTTCCTCTTTCGCTTGGCGCGAAAAGGTCTCTGTCAATTTGTTTTGTTGAAAACCGACCACAAAGTTTCTCGCCGTTCTTTAGTTTACTTGCGAGTTCGCTGTCTGTGTAATTTGTGAAGTCAATAACTTCTTTCTCGCAACTTGCACAGAATTTTCCTTGCTCTGTGGGAGTCATGTCGTGCCAGTTTTCGCCGCAAGGCTCAGGGATGTTGATCTTAAAATACATACATCATTAAAGATACTGAAAACCTTTGAGATATTTCATATTCTTTATCGTTATAGAGTTGTTGCTTTTTCGCCGTAAGGCAACTACAAAGATTTGCGAATTATAATTTCAGGTAAAATACTATGCGTGCATATTAAACAAATGCTATTTTTGATGCAAAATTTTGAGGAAATGGTATCTTTCCTATTCAATGAGCCACTTGTTTTGTGGCTCTGTTAATTTCTAAGCATATGTACACTTCTAAAATAGCTGGTCTGGGTTCTTATGTTCCCGAAAATGTAGTAACAAATGATGATCTTGCAAAGCTCATGGATACAAATGACGCTTGGATACAAGAGCGCACGGGTATCAAAGAACGTCGCCATATTAAAAAAGGTGATGGCAACAGCACAGCAAAAATGGGAGTGAAAGCTGCAAAAATCGCGATCGAGCGGGCTGGGCTTTCGCCAAAAGATATCGATATGATCGTTTTTGCAACCTTGAGTCCAGATTATTACTTCCCAGGTTGTGGCGTGCAAGTGCAAGAAATGCTTGGGATGCGCACGGTTCCTGCTTTAGATGTGCGTAATCAATGTAGTGGTTTTGTGTATGCGATCTCTACTGCAGATCAATTTATCAAAACCGGAATGTACAAAAACATCCTTGTCATAGGTTCTGAAAATCATAGTGGCGGTCTAGACTTTACTACGCGTGGTCGTAGCGTGAGTGTGATTTTTGGTGACGGTGCAGGAGCGGCAGTTTTGAGCAGGGCAGAAGAAGGCGAAGGCGGAATCTTATCTACGCATTTGCATAGTGAAGGTGAGCATGCTTTAGAGCTTTCGCTAAAGGGACCAAGCACAGAGCAATGGGTGCCAGAGATCATTGAAACCAATCCGCAGGAGGATATACCTTACTATCCTTACATGAACGGACAGTTTGTGTTTAAAAACGCGGTGGTGCGATTTGCAGAAGTGATCAATGAAGGTCTTGAGGCAAATGGCCTTGCGGCGGAAGACATAAACATGATGATCCCGCATCAAGCGAACTTAAGGATCAGTCAATTTGTACAGAAGCAATTTCGCTTAAGTGATGACCAAGTGTATAATAATATCCAGAAATACGGAAATACAACTGCAGCTTCCATCCCGATCGCGCTAACTGAAGCATGGGAAGAAGGAAAGATCAACAAAGGAGATCTTGTAGTTCTTGCAGCTTTTGGTAGCGGATTTACCTGGGGAAGTGCGATTATTCGTTGGTAAACTTAGCGTCTGTTTCTTGCACTAGTTTTTGATGAAATCTAAAGTTCTCAAAGAAAATCTTCAGCTCTTTTTGAGCCTGAAGTTTATGGACTATAAGTAATGTGAGAAAAAATAAAAACAAGATGGCTGTTGCTAGCCAAGCTCCATTGATCAAGGCATAAATAGCAAAAACAAATCCAGAGATGAAGAACAGCCAATGAATCCATGGGTGTTTAAATCTACTTTTGATCTTAAACCTGTTCTTTTCTGTGAGTTTTCCTGTTATTCTATATTTATTACGAAAAGATCGTCTCTGTAATCTAAACCTATCTTCTTTAGCAGCATAATGATACGCTTTTTCACGCTCCATTGAAGAAAGCACTTTCTTGGTCAATGCGTTATTAGGTAAAGATTCTATCATGATTTCCCCTTCTGTACAAACTCTAATTGATCAACATCCACCTTTGTGGTAAACATGCCATAATCTACCGTGGCTTTACCTTTCTCAATACTATCAACGGTGCCCACAGCACGGCCATCAGGTAATCTCACTTTATCACCCACTTTAATGGTAACCTTAGGTTTTGCAGCTTCAACTTTTTCTTGTTGTTTTTTCTCTTCTTGCTTTTTCTTGCGGATCACATTAACCTTCTGCTGCGCTTCTTGCTGAACTTTACGTTCTTTAGCTTTCTCTATGCGTTTTTGTTTAGCAGATTGTTTCTGGCGTTTGCTGTTTTCTATTTGCACCAGTTTAACCATTTCGCCTACGAGCTTTTTCTTATTCTTATCATAGAAAAATTTCTCTGCCAGATCATCTAGTTTTTGACCCAGGTAGATCATGCGTTGGTTACTGTCATATAGTTCTTGATAGCTCTCGAGCTTCTGCTGTATGCGATTTGTAGTGTGCTCCAATTCCTTTTGTTGCTTTATAGCTTCTTGCTCTTGAGACTTAAGCGAAGTTGTGGTTTTTGCCAGTTTGCTGCGCTCTTTTTGAAGATCTGCGATACTCTTGTCAAAACGTATTTTACCGCGCTCTACTTTTTTCTTAGAACGATTGATCAACGAATATGGTATTCCGTTTTTTTGCGCGACCTCAAAGGTGAACGAACTTCCTGCTTCGCCCACATGCAGTTTAAAAAGCGGTTGCAACGTGCGAGCATCAAAAAGCATATTTGCATTGATGATAGCTTCGGTTTCATTAGCCATCATTTTCAAGTTTGCATAATGCGTCGTGATGATGCCATAACTTCCTTTTTCATGAAAAACCTCAAGAAAAGTTTCCGCAAGAGCGCCACCCAACTCAGGATCACTACCGGTACCAAATTCATCAATAAGAAATAGCGTTTTATCATCGCACTTCCTGATGAAATAATTCATGTTCTTCAAGCGGTAGCTGTACGTGCTGAGGTGGTTTTCTATACTTTGATTATCGCCAATATCTGTCAAGATCTTATCAAAAAAACAAAATCTAGAATACTCATGCACAGGAATTAAAATACCGCTTTGCAACATCACCTGAAGCAGACCAACGGTCTTTAAAGTAATACTTTTACCGCCGGCGTTAGGACCGCTTATCACAATGATGCGGTTCTTTTCGTCCAGCTTTATGTCTTGTGGATAGGTATCTTCGCCACGCTTTTTGTTTGAAAGATACAATAGCGGGTGATACGCTTCTTTCAGTTCGATTTCGCGATCTTTTGTGATCGTAGGCAAGACAGCATTTATCTTTTCGGCATATTTCGCTTTCGCGGAAATGACATCTATTTTAGCCAGTAGAATTTGATATTCAGCAAGCAATTCGCGATGCGGTCTCAACTTTTCTGTAAGTTCTCTGCGTATGCGTTTTACCTCTTCTTTTTCTTCATATTCAAGGTTATTCAACTCACGCTGATTTTGCATGGTTGCTTCCGGCTGAATGTAAACAATGCTTCCGGTTTTAGAATTCCCCAGAATACTACCTTTTACTTTGCGGCGGTGCATGGCTTGCACGGCAAGAACGCGCACATTGTCAACGACGGTTTCTCGTATTTCGTCAAGATAACCGTAATTATTATACGTGCTCAATGCCGAAGCAAAACTACTGTTTATGCGGCCTTTTACAACATTGATCTGTTGGCGTATTTGTTTAAGCAGCGGTGACGCATCGTCTTTTATTTCGCCAAAGCGATCAATAACAGCATTAATAGCATCCACGATAATTGTGGTATACTCTGTTTCTTGCACGAGCATCGCAAGGTTAGGGTAGAGCTCGCCATATTTTTTAAAGAAACGCAAATGTGTATTTACAGTTTCAGAGATGCTGCCTATTTTTCTAAAACTTCCTGTTTCAAGAATGGTTTGCTCTATCGCAAGCATTTTTAGCTCATTATCAATAGGATCAAAACCGTGATTAGGAATTGCGCTTTCTTGCAATTTACTATTGACGTATTCATTAGTCTGATGCAGAGAAATCATGGTCTTGCGGTAAGATCTTTTTGGCTTTAAAGCCAAAGCACGCTCTTTACCTTTATCTGTAGTACAAAGCGCAGAAACCTGTTCACAAACCGTGGGAAACTCAAGATCCCTGAGTGTCTTAGAATGAATTTTTATCATAGCAAATGCCTATTTTTAAGGCTCAGCAAAATTAGGTAATTAATGAATGTTAGCATAGAGCAAAGCTGGAAGGCTGCGTTGAAAGGCGAGTTTAATAAACCTTACTTCAATGCGCTTACAGATTTTGTAAAAGAGGAATATACAGCACATAAATGTTTCCCGAAAGGAAGTCAGATCTTTAATGCGTTTGATTTTTGTGCGCTAGATGATGTTAAGGTCGTGATCTTGGGTCAGGATCCTTATCACGGAGTAGGGCAGGCGCATGGTTTGTGTTTCTCAGTTAATGAAGGTGTGGCGATGCCGCCGTCGTTGATCAATATTTTTAAAGAAATAGAGCAGGATCTGGGTAAGCCTTTTCCTCAAAACGGCAATCTAGAGCGCTGGGCAAAACAAGGCGTTTTGCTACTTAATGCTACGCTTACCGTGCGCGCGCATCAAGCAGGATCGCATCAAGGTAAAGGCTGGGAGCAGTTTACAGATAAAGTTATTGAAGTGATCTCAGCACAAAAGGAGAATGTCGTTTTCTTGCTTTGGGGCGGTTATGCAAAAAAGAAGGCTGCAAAAGTAGATAGAAACAGGCATCTTGTTTTAAGCAGTGGTCATCCATCGCCGCTTAGTGCAAACCGCGGACTTTGGTTTGGGAATAAACATTTCAGTCAGACAAATGCTTTTTTAGAAGAGAAGGGTAAGCCTGCTATTGAGTGGTAGAAGTTTTATTAGGTTTACACCAAAAATAAACCCGAGCGAGAGCTCGGGTTAAATTTTTTAGGGGGTTACATTTAAGTTTGCGATTAGGTCCACTTTTCTTTTTTCTTTGCTTGCGGATCAGGATTTCTACTGAAGTGAAACAAAATTAAGTTGATGAAAAGCAGGGCTCCTAGAATAATTAAAAATACACCCATGATTAAAGAATTATTTGATTTTCGTAGCTTTTAGACAAAAGTGCGCAAATAAATCGATTAGGTTGTAAGAAAAAATGTAAATTTTATATTAAATATTTCTTAAAAAATTTTCACTATCTATTGGATTTTCAAGTATTTGCAATTGCGTTAATCTGTCCAAAACACGCTTAATTTCGTGGTTATCTACTTGTTTTTGAGACCATTGTGTCTTTAAGAGCCATTTTTCAACGTCTTCTTCTTTTTGTAAATATCTATCCGACAACGTTTTAGAAAGGCTGTAGGAGTTTTTGAAATCTTTTGTAAGAATGTTGAGCTGGTCTAAAAATTGCCTTCCTAATTCAGCATTTTCTTCAAGAAAACTTTTCGTGGCAACGATAACAAAACTGCTCCACGGCGTAGGGAAATCTCCCAGCCATCTGAAAATTCCTTTATCTACTACCGGCTTTGTGGTAAAATGTTCCCACATAAAATAGTCGGCTTTGTCATTACTCAAGGCTTCTATCGCGCCATCTAAAGTACCGATCTCAACAAACTTAAGATCGCTGGTATCCCAGCCCATTGCATCTGCATGCAAATAAGCCATAAGATGTGAGCCAGAGCCGTACCTGCTTATCGCAATGCGAGCGCTTTGTAGATCTTCTTGCGTTTTAAATTTACTGTCTGCCGCAACGTGAATGCCCCAAAGCAATGGCGACGAGACATAATTCTGCACGATCTGTGTGGGATTGCCATTTGCAATATCACGCACCACGCCTTCTAGCAAGATGATCGCCATATCAACATCGCCAGCGCGTAATGATTTGTTCATGGCGCCGGTGCCGTCTGGATATTCATGCCATTCTACTTCAAAGCCATTGTCTTTAAAAACTCCGCTTTCTATGCCTTGATGCACAGGGAAGTTAAAATGTTCTGGTACGCCGGCTAGTCTTATTTTTTGCATTAGTTATGTGTCTTTTTTAGATAATCATAAATGACATATTGCGATCGAATTTCTGCTTCACCATCTTGTACTTTCACAAAAGTATTTTTCTCGTCTTTGTCGTGAATACGTGCCTTTTGATTATCCTTAAGTTGTATTTCTAGTATCGCTTTAAGTTCTGCAAAGATATCCTCATCATAGATAGGAGCAAGCACCTCGATACGACGATCTAGGTTACGCGTCATCCAGTCTGCAGAGCCCATGTACATTTGCTCTTCGCCATCGTTATGAAATAGATAAATACGCCCATGCTCAAGAAAACGGTCTACAATACTTGTGATATATATATTCTCGCTTAAGCCTTTAACACCAGGTATCAATGAAGAGAATCCGCGTACGATAAGTCTAATTTCAACGCCCGCCTGACTCGCCTTATACAACAATTGTATCATCTCAACATCTTCAAGCTGATTCATCTTTGCCGTGATCTTAGCTTTTTTGCCAGAACGTGCATTTTCGATCTCTTGATGAATCAGTTTTTCAAAGGTTCTGCGCGTCGTAAAAGGAGAAACCAGCAGATGCTTGTTGCGTGGAATGATAAGTTCGCCTTCTAGCACTCTAAATACACGGTTAAGCTCTTTAGTGATCTTTTTGTGCGCAGTAAAAAGTCCGTGGTCTGTATAGATCTTTGCTGTATTACCATTAAAGTTGCCAGTGCCTATATAGGCGTATCTTCTACTTTTTTCGCCCTCGTTTCTACGGATCATAAGGATTTTGCTGTGCACCTTAATGCGCGGATAACTATAGATCACACGCGCTCCTTTTTCTTCAAATTTTCTTCCCCACTCAATATTGTTCTCTTCGTCAAAACGGGCTTTTGCTTCCACAAATATGAAAACCTTTTTTCCGTTTTGTAATGCTTTTACAAGGGCAGAGGTCAATCTTGATTCTTCCGCAATTCTATAGAATGAGATCTTAATTTCGGTGACATCTGGATCTTCCGCGGCTTGCTCCATAAGCTCTTCTACATAGTTAAAACTCATGAACGGGAAGTGAACCAATTGATCTTTTTCTGCTATAGCTGTGAAGTAGTTTTTGGCTGTAGCCAAAACCTTATGTGGCAATGGTTCTAGCTTTTCATACTTCAATTTAGGATTATCAGAAGGATCTGGGAATTTAAAAAAGTCATTAAAATTGTGATATCTGCCACCTGGCATCATGTCAATTTTACCCAGATTGAGCAGTTTTCTTAGACGTTTTACATCAGGTTTTTCCATCGCTGAATCATACAGCAAACGCGTGGGCTGACCTTCCATACGTTGATGTAGCGATTTGTAAATACGCTCTGCAAGAATGCCGTCTAACTCATCATCAAGATACAGCTCAGCATCTCGCGAAAGTTTAATTTCATAAATGCCAGCGATCTCTTTATCTGCAAAAAACTCTGGGATCTTATGTCTTATAATATCATCAATGTAAGTGATATAATGTTTGTCGCCGTCTGAGCATAACTCCACAAATCGCGTAGCCTCATTAACGGGAATATTCACAAAACCTAGCTCTGATTCATTTTTAAAAGTGACACAGAAGTACAATGCCTGGTTGTCTAAAAACACCGTTGAGGAACTTGATAATTTAACGACCTGCGTTTGTATGTGTTCTTTGAGATGTGTTTTGTACCAGATGTTTGCAAGATCTGTTTGCATCTCATTATAATCTTCTGCAGGCAGGAGATAGATTCCGTTTTCTTCGAGCTCTGGTACGATTTGCTCTTTGTATATTTTTCCAAAACGGATCTGCTGTTCTTTAACTCTGCTCAGGATCTCTTTTACCGTCTTGTTAGGGCGCAGTGATAACTTCTTGCGTATGCTTTTTTCAACGCGTTTCATTTGACGCAATTGAGAAACTCGCACTCTAAAAAACTCATCTAGATTAGAAGAAAAGATCGCCAGGAATTTCATGCGTTCGTAAAGCGGATTGTACCTTTTGTCTTCTGCTTCCTGTAAAACGCGCTCATTAAAACTTAACCAGTTAATGTCCCGGTGAACTATATTTTGCTGATCTTCTGTTGTCATGCTTATTTTTTGCTTGTGGCTAAAAATACAAAAGCCTAATCCAGAGGTGGATTAAGCTTTTGTTAAAAGGAAAATACCGGTGAGTTATATTTTTCTTTACTCCTGATCTTTAGTTTGAAGCATTTCGTTTTGCTTCTCAAGCAGGTCGCCTATGCGATCTAGAAGTTCAATATTCTTGGGTGTTGCGACGGTTTCATTTTTAGGATCTTCAGCTTTTGCTTTAAGGCTATTCATGAATTTTACTACGATAAAAACCGTGATCGCAATGATGAGAAAATCTACAGCAGTTTCTATCAAGATGCCATAACCCATCGCGACTTCTTCTTTTACCACTTCGCCATTAACGATCTGTGCAGGTTCAAGAATCCATTTTTTGTTCTTCCAGTTTACGCCATCTGTAAGCATGGTGAGCGGTGGCATAAAGATCTGTTTTACCAGCGCATCCACCACTTTATTAAATGCAGCACCAATGATAACACCTATGGCGATGTCTATCATATTTCCTTTAATGGCAAATTCTTTGAAGTCTCTGAGTAATTTTCGCATAAGCGTAATAAAAAATTATTCTTGTGGCGCGATATACGATATCGCTGCTTTTTCTGTGATTAATAAATTTGAGAATGCAGCTAAGATCAAACTGATTCCTGATATGATCATGGCATTGATTGTGCTTTCGCCCAAAAGTTTATAAACGAAATTGACGCCGCCCAAGGCTGCGATAATTTGTGGGATGACGATAAACATATTGAAAAGTCCCATGTACATTCCCATTTTTTTAGGATCTATCGTGCTTGAAAGCATTGCGTATGGCATTGAAAGAATACTGCCCCAAGCGATCCCTACGAGCAGAAAACTTAAGGAGAGCACGGCTGCACTGCTAGCATAGAACATACTTATAAATCCTACACCACCGAGAAGTAATGAGATAAGGTGTGTGTATTTTCGGTTAAGGCTGCGTTTTGCAGAGTAAAAGGTAAGCAAAAGCGCAAAGACCATCGATGAAAGTCCATAAACTCCCATCGCCGAACCTACGGTGTCAGCAGCATCCTGATACTTCTTGTTAGCAACAGTAAATGCTTCTTGCTGCTGAACATCTTCCATATTAAAGGATTTTTCAACGGGTGCAGGTGCATCAAACACATGCTCAGTGAGTGCTGGTGTTGCTAAACTCCACATCGTGAAAAAAGCAAACCAACTGAAAAATTGTATTAGCCCAAGCTTGCGCATTGTGGTGGGCATGCTCCCTATATTCTCTAGAATGTCTTTTACAAAAGTTCCTTTACTATTTGCCTTCTCTCCTTTAAACGCTTCCAGATCTTCTGGCGGATATTCATCTGTCGTGAAAATAGTGTAGAGAATACTCGCAATAAACACAAAGGCTCCTATCGCAAATGCGATCTTCACTGAAGGAGGAATTACCCCTGGATCTGCTTGATTACTTACGCCTAGTTGATTAACAAGCCACGGTAAATTACTGGCAACCCAAGTGCCTATACCAATGATCAACGTTTGTACAACAAAGCCATACGAGCGTTGAGATTCTGGGAGTTTATCTGCAACTAAGGCTCTAAAGGGCTCCATACTCACATTAATGGATGCATCTAAAACCCATAAGAAACCAGCCGCCATCCACAGCGCAGAGGAGTATGGCGCAAAAAATAATGCCAGCGAACTAAGAATCGCACCGATAAGAAAATAAGGTCTGCGTCTTCCTAATCTGGGATGCCAAGTTTTATCACTTAAATAACCAATAATAGGCTGCACGATCAAACCGGTAAGCGGTGCCGCGATCCATAAAAGCGGAATTTCTTCTTCACTTGCTCCCAGTGTCTGGAAGATACGTGACATAAAACCGCCTTGTAGGGCAAAACCAAATTGAATTCCCAAGAAACCAAAACTCATGTTCCAGATTTGCCAGAAACTAAGCTTGGGTTTATTTTTTAATAAAGATGCTTTAGACATATGCTATATTTTGATCTTACTAAAGATAGTATATCTTTTTGCATCTCAATATAAGCGAGCATTACAAGCATTATACTTGTATCACGCCAAGGTTAAAATCTTTCTCAATAGGAGCGTGGTTTGCCGCTTCGATCCCGGTAGATATCCATTTGCGAGTGTCTAGCGGATCTATCACAGCGTCCGTCCATAATCTTGCGGCTGCATAGTATGGAGAAACCTGCTCGTCGTATCTGGATTTGATCTTGTCAAAAAGTTCTTTTTCAACCTCTGGAGTGATCTCTTTACCTTGCTTTTTAAGTGAAGCAGTTTCAATCTGCAACAATACTTTAGCTGCGCTATTACCGCTCATTACAGCAAGTTCTGCGCTAGGCCATGCAAAGATCAATCTAGGATCGTACGCCTTACCGCACATCGCATAATTACCAGCACCATAGCTGTTGCCTATTACCACAGTGAATTTTGGCACAACGCTATTGCTTACCGCATTCACCATTTTAGCACCGTCTTTTATGATACCGCCATGTTCACTTTTACTTCCTACCATAAAGCCTGTGACATCTTGTAAGAATACAAGCGGTATTTTCTTTTGATTACAGTTTGCAATAAAACGCGTTGCTTTATCTGCGCTATCGCTATAGATCACACCGCCAAACTGCATTTCACCTTTTTTAGTTTTTACAACCTTGCGTTGATTTGCCACGATGCCTACTGCCCAGCCATCGATACGCGCATAACCAGTGATGATCGTTTGACCATAGCCAGCTTTGTATTCATCAAATTCACTACCGTCAACGAGGCGTTTTATGATTTCCATCATGTCATACTGGTCGCTGCGCTTTCGCGGAAGCAAGCCATAGATGTCATTAGGATCTTCGGTAGGTTTTTTGGCGACAGCCCTATTATAACCCGCTTTATCAAAATCGCCTATCTTATCCATCACGTTCTGAATACGGGTTAGCGCATCTCTATCATCTGTCGCTTTATAATCTGTCACGCCACTGATCTCGCAGTGTGTCGTGGCTCCGCCCAAAGTTTCATTGTCAATAGATTCGCCAATCGCCGCTTTAACCAGATAGCTTCCTGCTAAGAAAATACTTCCTGTTTTATCAACGATCAAAGCCTCGTCGCTCATGATTGGTAAATATGCACCACCGGCAACGCAACTGCCCATCACCGCAGCGATCTGCGTAATGCCCATGCTGCTCATGATCGCATTGTTGCGAAAAATTCTACCAAAATGTTCTTTATCTGGGAAGATCTCGTCTTGCATCGGTAAGTAAACGCCAGCGCTATCTACCAAGTAAATAATGGGTAGTTTGTTTTCTATACTTATTTCTTGTGCGCGCAGGTTCTTTTTTGCGGTGATCGGGAACCACGCTCCGGCTTTTACTGTGGCATCGTTAGCCACCACGATACATTGCTTGCCTTTTACATGACCTATTTTTACAACCACGCCGCCGCTAGGGCAACCGCCATGCTCTTCGTACATCCCGTCACCTACAAAAGCACCTATTTCAATTGCTTTTTCTGCATCGTCCAGTAAGAAATCTATACGCTCTCGCGCCGTCATCTTACCATTAGCATGCTGTTTTGCAATACGTTTTTCACCGCCGCCCAGTTTTACTTTCTTCAGGCGATGTTTCAGGTCTGATACCTGTAATTTATTGTGATCTTCGTTCTTATTGAAATTTAAATCCATAGCGTGGTTTTATTTTTTTGGCTTAAGCCAAATACGCCAAACGCGCATCAGACGAAAATACGAAAACCACAGGTTATGACGTAGCAATAATTTGTTTAGAGAAACTTAAAAGATGAAAGTCTGCAGGAGCGAATTAAGCGTTTTTCTTACGCTTTTTGTCCCACCACACGTAAGCGCCAAAGCCCAAAAGACTTACCACAGAACCCCAGATCAAACCTGTTTTAAGGCTGTCAGAATTTCGGCCAAGGATGGCGATAAAAATGGTGAGCGGTGCAATACCTATCAAGGTGGCAGAGATGAACTTCCAGTAGTTCATTTTCAGGATTCCGCATACAAAGCTAATGGCGTCATTAGATAAAAACGGATTGATCCTAGTGATGATCACTGCCCATAAACCATAATCTTCAAGGAAGCCTTCTACTTTTTGTTCGTTCTTTTTTCCTAGTAGTTTAAGTACAAATTTTTCACCCAAAAGATTACCAATAAAATATCCCACGGACGAAGCGCAAAACACCGCAGCAAAAACAAGGATACTTCCCCATACCGGACCATAAGCGAGGATCGCTACGACCATAAGCGCCACTGATGGAATGACTAATAAAAACATCTGAGCGATCATCGCGATGATAAGCACAAGCGGCCCATACCAGCCAAAACCATCTACCCAAGCCCTGATGCGTTCTTCATCATTACTGGTGAGCACCTGCCAAGCTTCATTAAAAAAATCCTGAACCTCAGGAATAAAAAAATATGCGGCAACAAGGCCTGCAACAAGAGTGATTGAAAGATATAAAGGGATGTTTCCGCCAGATGAGGTTGACTTTTTTGACATTAAATTTCTTGAAAGTTTAGCTAATCGGGAATTTAAGATTTTCTAATACGATGATATCTTAAGGTTATATGAAGATTTTTGGCTTTAAGCCAAAAGAATAAAACCTTTTTAGCAACACTATTGCTGCGGCGGTATGGCATCAAGAAGCTCACCAGATCTGCTGTATGTCTTTAAAGTGTCTATGATCACACCATCTTTAAAGGTGCCTTCTTCACGTATATTCCCATTGTGGAAATAATCTGTAACCTTACCATTTGCCAGATTATCTGGATCGCAAATAAAGTAAGTAGCAGGTTTGTTTGGCACGCCTATGTACACCATATAATCCAGTTTCTTAAGATTAAAAGTATCTTTCACAACACCCTCTTGTGTAATATGGATTTCAATAGGTTTTCTGGACACAGGACTCGTTAACTGGTAAATTCCCGGTTTAGGAAGAGTAGCGGTGGGCATTCCTAGATATTCATTACCGTAATGCATATTTTCATCAGAGACCCACCATATTAAGTCTTCAACCGGTTCTTCTGTACATGGATCAATAAATATGGGAGTATAAGTCACTTGGCCTAACATGATCTGTGATGCGCTTAAGGCTATAAATAGAAATAGTATTTTCATGAAAACTGTAATGCTTTAATCTCGCTGAATATATAAAGTTCTACAGTTTTAGACCAGAAGAAATATGGAAGATTTGAATTTACCTATTTCTCGTGGCGCTATCGTAGATGCAAGATGAGGTTGCAGAACGTTTTATTCTAAAGTGTCAGCAAGTTCCTTAGGTAAGATCTTAGAGAGAAGAGGTTTTTGTCCTTTTTCAATAACTAAGAACTTCCAGTCTGTCTTGCCATTTACAGAGACCGCATAAACGTCTTTCTCAACATAGATCTCATAGAATTCTGTTTCTTCATCGTAATTCACATTTCCTTCTCCAAAGGTTTTCTCAAATGACAACATCATTATATTGTTATACATTTTCTTCTCATCAGCCGTTTGCTCTTCACCTTCATCATCAAGGAGAAACTTTATATTCATTTGATTGCTGTAAGTAAGAAAAGCATAGTATTTATCCTCGATCTTTTGAGCATCATGTATGGTCTTGATCTCAGCCTCCTTTAACACAAATTCCATCTCAGGATCATTAAAAAGCTGATCCATTAACTTTATCATTTGACTTTTTGGGAAAAACTCAAAGAACTCAGGAACTATATAATTCATTGATTTTTCAAAATCCTTATTGATTATTGCGTGCAAATATTCTGAGAATTCTGTTTTAATATTTGTCTTATAGTCTTGCGCAAAACTTATCGTGGTAACAAGAAATAATGAGATCGTGAATACTGCTTTTTTCATTGGGGGTTTGTTTAGTTATTAATGTTTGATCTATTATCGCATGAGATGTTTTTTGGCTTTAAGCCAAATGAATAAATCACAAATCTAAACTAACTCTATTTAAGCTCTGCTAGGATGATCTTCTTTTGTTTTAAGGTATTCTCCATTGCTTTTTTGCGCACGGTTGGGTCTTCACTGTGGATGAGGTCAAAATATTCTGTCGGGATCACTTGCCATGATAGTCCGTATTTGTCTTTTAACCAACCGCAAGAGCCTTCTTCGCCGCCGTTTGCGGTGAGGGCTTCCCAGTAATAATCTGTCTCTGCTTGATCTTTTGTGTTAATGACAAAAGATACCGCCTCATTGAATTTAAATAACGGTCCTGCGGCTAGAATGCTAAACTCCATGCCCGCAACCTCGATGATGGCGGTCTCAATACCGGCTTCATTGCCGCTCTCTTCGCTGTCAAATGTGCGATAATCTATCAGTTTGCCGTCTTTAAAGATGGACAGATAATAGTCTGCTACAGCTTTAGCATCTTTTTCTACCCACAGGTACGGTGTGATCTTTTGATGTGTCATATTTTCACTGGTTTTAAGGCTGTCTGTGTGAATAGCGTTTGTATCTTCAACCGTTTTATGCGTGTTATTTTTATCTGCATTGCCACATGAGGTCAACGCGATAGCAAGAATTAGAGCGGGGAGGAGTCTTATTTCCATTTCCAGTTGAGTTCGTTTACATACGTTGCTCCTAAGGTAGTTATACGCTTTGTAAATTCTGCTGGGTTTTCAATTGATTTTTTTGGGAATATAAGCACTTGATCAGTATTGAGTTTTATGAAATAATGGTTTTGAGTTTCGATCAGCTCCTTTAATTCACCTCCTTTTATTATGCTTGTAGAAGTGGGATCTTCTGCTTTTATGGAGTTTTCATCAATTGTGATATCTACCGTTTTGTTAACTCTGTTCTTGTGATTTTCTTCTACGTGTTTTCTATAATATTCTTTGGATCTCCACCTTGAATAGAAAGGGTAGAAGGCAAACCATAGGATACCTATTACCAGAAAAACGATACCTAAGACAGAAGCATCATTCTTGTAAAAAGAATATATCCCAAAACAGATGTAGATCACAGGTATTAATATTCTAACGCGGAGTCGTCTTTGTTTTTGCAATTTTGATCTTGAAGAGTTGTACAACATAAACGTTATAAAATCTTCATTGCTGAGTTGAAAACTAATATGCATGCTGACCTTTAGTAGTGTAATGTATGTGTGTTGTATTAGGAGTTATTTGGCTGCAGCCAAATAAATAAAACTACGGCTAAGATAAATTTTACAAACTATCTAATACGTTGAATGGGATAACAAAACAACACAAAGTTGAATTATTACTTCATTGTGATGACTTTAAAGCCAAGTTCATCTTTTAGAATGCTATAAATAGTAAGGATATCTGATTTAGAGATTCCCTTTGTCTTTGAACTAATTGTAACATAATTGTTCTTATTTGAAAGATCAAATTCTAACGCTTTTTTAGATTGGGTAATAGGAGTTAAATCTGTCTCATCAAGTTTAAAAGTTTTTGTGCTAATAATCTCAAAACTGTTTTTCCTATTGAGGATAACTGCCTTTTTATCATTATCTATATAAATTGAAGCAAGCTCCTTTGAAAAGAACATTTTAGTAGTGGATAATACAATAAAAACTGTACATAGTATGTAACTAAACTCCATATCTCCTTCTAGCATATAAGTGATAGGTATAAAAAGAAGTAAAGGTATACCACTATTCAAAAGTACATTTAAGCTTATAGTGCGCCAATTTGCTTTGGGTGCTATTTCTTTATTGATGAATATGGGCTGCATTGTTTCTTAATCGATGGTTTCTGCAACGGTTCTGGATATGATCTGTTTGTGTGTGATACTAGCTAGAACCTTTTCGCGAAAGCGGTAAGATACTACAATCATTTTAAAAACATCTGTAATGCTTATAGAGACAAGGAGTTATGTGTGGTGTTGTACGGCTGTTTTGTTATTTATGAAGATCTGTGATATCAATTCTTGGGTTTATACTCATCTTTTAAGGTGTATTTGCGGGTCATTTTTTTAGACTCTTCTATTATAAAGGTGCGTTCATCATTGGTCAGTCCTGCTAGAATTTTACTTGTATTTGTACGGAAATAAGGATCAGGTAGGTTTAAAAAATATTTGTGAGCAACTACTTTGTCTATTTTATAAATAAGCTTAAATGTTGTAGTATGCTCTTCGTTTAACATTGAATCTGTTGAGAGAAGGGCAATTGTATTATGATAATCTACTAACATTTTTTTAAACGCCTCTTTGCCTTTTTTGTGATAGGTGTTTACATAAGATTGTGCCATAGCTTGCATGACTTTATCTTGTAGTTCAGAGTTATAGCTGTTTTGTGTGTTATTATGTTTAGAACTGGTATCTTGGAGGAGGGTATGTATTACTGTACCATTAGTTGCATAGTCCTTAACTAAATTTCCATTTTCAAATAAACCATAGATATCTTTATTAGTTTTTCTATCGGTTTTTACACCTAGTCCAGTTATTCTACCATTATCGTCAAAATCACCACAATAGTAAAAGGTATCTGTAACATACATACCTGAACCACTAAGGTTGCCTTGACTGTTCCACTCACCATAGTAAATAGCGCCATTATTTCTCCACTTGTATGTGCCTATTTTATATTGAATTCCATTTTTAAAGAACCCAATATAGTAATCACCATTATCTAGGAGCATGGAGCCAAAACCATTTTGACAATTACCTGAACACTTTTTGTCGGCCGATTTTTTATTGAGATATTCGGTTGTGTAATCAGTGGTTAATTTACCTTCAGTATATATACCGGCTTGGACTAATTCTTCACCTTTGTAGAAATAGCCATAGCCATGACGTTTTCCATCTTTATACTGTCCATAATACATCTCATTGGTTTCTTTCCAATTATAGATCCCATAACCTGTACGGTTTCCATTAATATATTCTCCACCAAAAACGTCACCATTTGTATAGAAAAATCTTGTATAGCCATGTGCTTTACCATCTTTAAAAAAACCTATAAGTCTAGTGCCATTTTTTAAAACATAAGTTCCATAGCCATTTGTACAGTCGCCTGCAATACAGGAACTATTGGTGGGAGTTTTATTGGTTTGGTTTGTTGAAATAGAACTATTGCTAGACCCTTTAACATCCTTAAGAGAATTGAATAATTGCTCACCTGCATAGGGTTTTGCAACTGCAAGCATAGTTTCTTTAATATCAAAATAGCCTTCAAGAATTGCAACGGGTTTACCATCATACATAACTATAGGGTCACCTTCTTTGGTAAACTTCCATAGGCTTAGTTTACTTGCGTCTAGAGATAAACCATTTAAATAAATAGCATATTTTCCTTTTTCAGGATTAACACCGTAAACATAGGTGTCTCCTTCTATGACTTTTGTGGGTAAAAATGTTTTCTCTGCTGTTTTGTAGTTTTTGTTATAAAACCCCTTTTTTAAAATAGTGTCATAAGTAAAGTATGATTTACCCCAAAATACACTTCTACCTTTTGTGATTTTTGTTCTTTGGTAGATTTGAAGTACACCAGTTCCGTTAGTTTGTAAAATGGCTTCGTGACCTGAGGATATCTGTTTTGCCATTCCTGTAGTGCCAATGGGTCTATCTTTACTATAGGCGTCTGCCCCATAGTAATATTCTTTTGATAAAGGCAAATAGAATAATCCTCCATCGTCTAAAACTCTTTGAGGCGAGATGGCCTTGTTATTTTGTATAGTACGACCATTTAAAAGAGGGAATGGTATGGGGATTTGCGTTTTACGTAGATATTCTATTCTCCATTTTAGATAACCATCCTTTTGTATTTTTTCTAAGTCTGAATAATAAATAATATATCTATATATTTCATTGGCACCAAGGCTATTCCAGCTTTTATATATCCAATTACCTTTGTGATCAAACGAATAGGTATAATTATCGGAAACTATATTCTTAAGGACTAATCCATCTTTAAAAATCATTATCGAAGTACTAGCTTTTAAATCCTTATCATATTCAGTTTTAAGATTAACCTGTAGCTTATCCTCAGGGAGATTTTTATAAGAATAGGTGGTTATATAATTACTTCTCTCTCCGTTTTTACTTTCTGCTTGCTTTTCAATTAATCTCTTTTGGCTATCATATTTATAATTATAGATCCAAAACTTATTTTCTTCTCTTGTAATTAAACCGTTGCTGTACTGGTATGTTTTTATAGCTTCTGGACGTTTATAATCTACTATTTCTGTTATAAAACCATTGTCTACTTTATGAAAGATCATTTTATTTTGCTTGGCGATCTCCTTATCGTAGGTGATCCTGTCATCTATGGGTTTCCCGTTTTTGTCATAAAGAGTATAGTCAATAGAAGCTACATCATCTTTTGTATTATAATTTTGAGCATAAAGTGAGTACGGGCCAGTGGGATTTAGTGGAGCATTAGTTCTATCTACTATCACTTGAGATCGTAAGCTGTTTGTGCACAATAGAACAAAAACGACCAGTATGCTTAGTCTTATCTTATTAAAAGCTGTAGAATGTCTCATAGAGGGCTAAGTTTTTCTAATTGCAATAGGCTATCGACGATCAACATATGCGAAGACGTCGTGATATACCTCATTAGTAATGAATGCAATTTAGAAGAGCTTGCCGATTAAAAACATACGACAGTTGACGTATATTATTATTGCCTCTAGAGCTTGTAAAGTAAATCTTGTAGTGAGGGATAGCCTGACAAAATTCCTACTCATACCAGCGTGAGTATTGGGATGTATTTTAATATGCAGAGATGTAGGTTAACTCTTAGGGATACTTAGGTCATTTTCTAAACCACGTAGATATCCTATCAGTAAGTAGGCTATGTTTAATATTAATGTCTTGTTGCGTTAAGATATGCTTTAGCGCATTGAGCTGTGACTTATCAAGTTCAAGGACTAGGTCATGTTCTAAGACTTCTAAATGATAGAATTTTCTACTATGCTTTCCTAAGGTTATTTCTTTAACCATATTTAAATCAACTATTTGCCTATTATCCTTAAGATCTATAACTAATCTGTCTTGATCGGTTGATAGCTTACCAACTCGCGAAAACATCAATGTTTTTAGAATAAAGATGACTATCCAAGAAATAAAAAAGATCTGGGAAACTACCGTTATTAGATATTCATATTTAATAAGGGTTTCAAACCCATTATCTTTGGTCAAAAAGATCAAGAGTACACCATAGATCACCAGTAAGCCTTTCCAGATTTTATAAAGCCTATGGTTGTAGATGTAATCTATATCTATAAGATCAGTTGTCATATGATGCACAAAGATTTGGGCTAAGAATAAATGTACTATACAGCATTAAACTTAGTTGTTTTAGATTTAAAAACAGCAACTTACAGCTAATGCAAGACATCATTTTACCCTATTCGAGTTCCATTGGCTACTTTGCGTTCTGGTTCTATAAGGGTAACCTCGCCGTCTTCTCCCACACCGCCCAGAACCAAACATTCACTCATAATATTGGCGATTTGTTTGGGAGGGAAGTTCACCACAGCAATTATTTGTTTTCCTATCACTTCTTCCACAGTGTAGAGCTTAGTGATCTGCGCAGAAGTTTTTCTAGTTCCTAATGCGCCAAAATCTATGATCATTTTATAAGCCGGGTTGCGCACTTCTTTAAATACCTCTGCCGAAATTATAGTTCCCACTCTCATCTCTACATGTGTAAACTCCTTCCAGGTTAACTCCTTTTCCTCTGTGTCTTTCATTTTTCTATTGCCTTAATGTTTTTGATTTGTTTCTGTAGCAAAGGTAAGTGCAAGTATGTGTATAAAATCTAGACCTTTTAACGCGGTGTTTTTTATGACAACAACTCAATTCTTATTCAACCAAGCTGTTGTTTGTGGTGGCGGTGGAGGAGGGGGAAAAAGCTTGTATTTCTCGGCCCATATAGCTCTTTGAAATTTTGGTTCGTGATAACTATCCATCAATGATTGCCACCACTTCTTTAGATCAGAACTTTCTACTACTATTCTTCTTCTAATTACTTTTGGTTTATTATTTAAACCATCATTATCAATTATTAACTCGATTACAAATAAGTAATCACTAAGCCCCCATTGAGATTCTGTTCTAATCCATTTAGAACTATAAATAGCAAAGACATATTTATTGATGTCTGGATTAAAATACATGTCAGTGTCTAATTTATATGCTGCACTCTTGAATTTTTCACTTTTAATTGCAGCAATCAGATTATCCACCTTATCTGTTTCTCCAAATTCAGATTGTATCTCTTTTAGGTCATTTTGCTCAATTAGTTTTTTAGTGTTTTCTCCAAGGCTATAACTAGCTCTTATATTTGCTAGTTCTGATTCTTGACAAATCGCACTAATAGAGGTTAAAATAAATATTGATAGGAATATAATGTTTCTCATAATGTTTGTTCTATTATCAGTTAACCTCAGCAAAGCGTCCCGCCGTGCAACGTATGTGTATATATCGTGGCTTGCTTTTTTTCGCTATAGCGAAATCACTCCCTCTTTTATTTCAAAACTATACAATACTGACGTGTCTACTGCTTTGCCTTTTAAGGTTCCTGGTTTCCATTTTTTCATCTCAGCAAAGACAGCTACGATCTGCTGATCAAGTTCTGGGCTCTGGGTTTTGTTGTCTATTTCACATCGCACCATCTCACCTTTACAGTTGATGATCAACGCCACCATACCCTTATCATTATAAGCGGGTTTATCTTTTAAGAAAGCCACCTCTGTGTTTAGCAGTTTAGTGATCTCCTCATCTTTTAGAGGTGCTTTAGCTTTTTTTTGACCGTTACCGGGAAAAGGTAAAATAGAGATCACCTTTGCGTTATTACAGACCCCAGGTATAGGCTCGTCTACTTGCATGATGGCGACCATATCGCCTATCTGACTATACATTGTATTTGTGCAAAAGAAGAACAGGAATACAGCAAAGGCTGAAAGAAGTATTTTTTTCATTGATTTAGGTGTTGTGGCTATTATTATTATTACTATTATTATTCAAAGTGTCTATTCTTTGAGCATCCACTTTATCAGGTCTTTTTTATCTATTATTGACCAACTGTGAGGATGTCTGTCGCCATTTGCCCTATACCCTTTATCAGTGGTCGGGATATATTCAACATGCTTGAAACCTTTCTCGGTAAGACTTTCTGATAACGCTTTAATATAAAAGGCATTCATTTGATCATAATCAGCCATGCGGTTTTCTTGCCACCACAATGTGTCTGGTTCTGTGTAAAGCCTGATCTTAGTTTGCTTTAATCTTTTAAGATTAGAAATATTATCTGTGCTGTAGGTAAAGACGGCATTTTTCTCATAGTCCTCAATATTCTCATTTGGGTTACCAAATGTGTTGCCTAGCGTTTCTAAAAGCCAAGTGCTTTCTTGAATGGATGGTTCTGAAAAGTTTCTTTCTATATTTTTCTCAGAGGATCTATACAAGGCAACCAAGTCTATGGGCGAATCTACTATAAACACTCCTTTTGGGTCTATATAGTATTGCTTCATCCCAACTATAAAATCACTGATCAAAAGGCTTACAACACCACCGCTTGAAAAGCCACCTATATAAATATTATCTGTTGGCAATTGATGTTCAATAACTATTTGTTGAAGCTGTTCTGCGAGTTGATGTTTTTCACTATCCTTAAGCCATAGTGTTTGATTAAAGTTTGACAGTATAACAGCAATACCATTTTCTCTGGCAATGTCAAGAATCTGAGATTCCCTTTTAATATCATCAGCTTTTTCAGGATAACCACCGAATAAGATCAAAACACCCTTAACCGTTTCATTAGGTTTGTACAATTCATACTCTTCTGTAATGACTTCTGTAAACGTATTTTTTTGATTTGTTGTTTGTTCCTTGTCTTGGCTTTTCTGTTTACACGCAATAACTACAATAAGTATTAAAAGTAAGATGAGTGTTCTTTTCATTATTGTAGTTTATGGCAGTGTGACGATATTTTCCTGATACAATTCACGTCCTTTTAAAATTCTTTTATTGATGATTTAATGATTTCTCCTTTTTCATCATATTCCCAAGACCTAAGTAATTTTCCGTTCTCATCCCACTCTTTATAAACTCCTGTATCCTTTCTGTTTATATGAAACTGTTCAGAGCGTAGTACACCATTTTCGTAAAAGAATCTATTTATTTCCTTCTTTTGCTCAGGAAAATATATTGTCTCTTCATACTTTTCTCCACTTTGATGAAATTCTATATTTGATACTAACTGTCCTTTGTCGTTATAGATTCTTTGTATCCAAAGCCTTTTTTTAGAAAGTACTTCTTTAGCCTCTTGTAAATTAACTTGGTTAAGGTCTGAATAGATTTTTAAATTTAAATCTGAAGTGTTTATTTCTCTCCACATCGTGGTTGTATCAATGGGAATATCATTTTTAAACTTTTCAATTTTATTTAATTGTCCATTCTTTGAGAACCATTTAAATACTCCATCTTTTAAACCATTACTATAGGTTTGCTTACTTTGAAGAGTATCGTTAGGAAACCACAATGTTCTTGTGCCATTTAAAAGGCCATCTTCATAATTCTCCTCTAATTGCTTATTCCCGTTAGGGTAAAATTCTACTCTCTTACCTTCATAATACTTTACAATCTGTTCTTTATCAAATAATTTTTTTAATTGAGTTTTTAAGACGGGTTGGTCTGTATATCTTATATCTTCATATCCATTAGAACTTTTAATTCTTTTTGAACGCGTACAATAACCGGTAGTTAACTTTTTGTAGTACTTATTGTTATAGCCAAAAATTATCCACTCATCACCAATTTTTTCTCTTAGATCACAAGATGTCCAACCTTTGAGTAATGGGTGAGAGCCTGAAACAATAATATTCTGGATCTGTTCTCCCTTATATAACTCTATGATTTCAAAATTCATTTGATGCGCATAGTAATCTGTATTAATATTTTCAGCTTCTTGAATGCCAGTTATTTTTACGTGAGCGATGAAGCTATATTCGCTTAAGTCTTCTTTTGTAGTGAAAAGAGGTTTAATAGAACAAGTACAAGCAAATGATTTAAATGCGAATGCTGCTAGAAAAATGAATGTGAGTGTTGATCTCATAATTAGTTCTTTTATTCTTATCGGTATTGAATATGAGCACCTATAAGGTTGCTAGTCCTGTTTCTTGCTCTCTAAAGTTAAACTTTTTGTGCAATACGTGTAGAAAGCTGTGACGACAATACGAATGCTTAGTTATTAGCAATAGGTATTTTAGTTTTTGTTTCAATTTTTTCTTTTGCAAGATTAAATTCGATTGTCTTTGGTTTATACCTCGGACTGTCATATCCGTAGATTTTGTTTTTGTTAAAACCTCTAAGATCAAGAACATGAAATCTTCTTTTGTAAGTGATCTTTTCTCCAGTTGATAAGTCAATCACAATTAGCTGCTGCAAAGTTCCTTTCCAAAAAGTCCTAGTCCATTTAGGGATAGCCACCTTTTTTCCTTCTTTATCCCAAATAGGTGGTCCAGCGCACCAGTTGTCTATAAGAAGTCTTTTGTCATCTGTGACCAAGTAAGCCTCTCTACCTAATGGCGCACCTATTGCAATTTCGAACAAGTCAACATATTCAATTCTTAAATCACCAGCCCTCGATCTCATCTGCTTGTCAGAGTTAACAAAATCCCAAGCATTTGGATATGTTTCAACTATTGACTTTTTCATTTTGTCATATTGCAGTCATTGGTCTGCAGTAATCACAAGTTAGAGGAGTAGCAGAACGGACTTACAAGATCACCGGTTTTCTCACTTGCTCTCTAAAGTTAAACTTTTTGTGCAATACGTATAGGAGGCTATTCCGGCAATACTAAGGCTTCGTTATTGGGAACAGTATTTTTTATATTAAACATTGTTTGGTAATAAAATCCAAGAACTATAGCCAATCTACTTTCAAATTGTTTCATGTCACGTTCACTTGTACTAGTATTGAAAATCTGTTTTTTGGCAAGCGCAGGACTTAATCTATATTGTGAGTTCATTTTCAAGAAAAAACTTGTCCCAATTCTCCAGTCAATTTTACTTGCAAGACAAGTTGAAAAGTCAGGATTTAATTTTACTCGTATTGGATTCATTGAATCAACATTGAATATTTGTTTTTCAAAGGTTGTTTCTTCTTCAGTGCGTTTTGATTCAGCCCATAAATTCATATTCCTGATTTCTATTTCTAGGGAATCTTTAAAAAAGTCAATAGGTATCTCTCTATCTGCCAAATCTGATACGAATTCAAAATACGCAAATTCTGTTGAAATATCAGAATATTGCTCTTGCAGTTTATATTCAAATAATCTTACTGCTGTTTTGAAAATTTCTTTTTGTTCTTTAGTAATGCAAGTATCAGAAGATGTAATAGGTGAGTTAGATCCCGATTTACAGGAAAACAATACAAGAAATAATATTAATATTAGTTTTTTCATATTGCTGTTATTGGTTTACAGCTATCCCAAGTTATAATCTTAGATGAAAGGTCTCTCAAGATCACCAGTTTTGTTTCTTGCTTTCTAAAGTTAAACTTTTTGTGCAAAAATTATTGAAAGTTGTGACGGCAAGATGAATGCTTAGCTATTGTAAAACGTTTTTTTATTTAGTTCTATAATTTCTACAAATTCTTCTGGAGTAACATTTAATTCCGAAATATCGATTTTTTGTATTCCAGATGAAGTTGTTGCAATGATTATTTTTTTCTCCATTGAGTTATCACCTCTGCCTTTTATAATTCCATAGTCCAATATATTATTCCAATACAGAGTTTTTTCTTTTTGGTGAATACCATTTTCATCAATAGAAACTAATGTTTCATATTTATGATAAAAACCTCTATAAAAGAAGTATATAGATAAAATGAGCATTATTAAAACACCAATAATATTCATAGAATTGAAATCCCACGAATAGTCATTTTTGTAATTTCCGTAAAGTAGTATTCCAATTATTATTCCTAGCATTATTAGAATTTGTTTGTCATAGTTTTTGTCCTTTTTAAATTCTAATCCGTGAGTTTTCTCTTTCGATAAATACTTTCTCTTTCGATTCTTTTTGGGTCTTTTAAACTCTCTTTCACTAAAGATTCTGTCTAGTTTAGTTGTTGGATAATTATATTCTATTTCTACTTCAAAACGCTTTTTTAATTTGTTCAATTCAAGTTCATCGACTCTGAAGTGAGAACAGTCTTTTTCAAATGCTGCAATTTTATTAGTCAAGCCACAAATAATTCCTTCTTGTAATGAAGATCTCCTATTTGTGCAGATCTTACAAAAAGATAGATGATATTCTCTGTTCACTTTTTTTGTTAATCGTTTTACGGGGGTCTCGGCTATTACAAGTTACAGGAGTAGGTGAGATGACTTATAAGCTTAGTATTAGTTCGTTGGTCAAGTTTTTTACAACGCTTATTGACGATGAACAGTTGTTATGCATAGTGCTAAGCTGCTAACTCTATTTTTATAGTTTCGTAGATAGTAGCAAATTCTTTTGATATATCTGAATAAACATCAGTGCCACCATCTTCATCTATAAGTTCTATTACCACCGAATAATCTTGTAAATATTCTTCTTTAACATTACCTCTTGTAAATAATCTTAATCTTAGTTCCCAATCACCATGTAAATATGCACGTGTAAAGGACTTTTCAAATCGTATTAAAGGATTCCAAGGGTCTTCCCCTGATATTGTTATTTTCTTCATTCCAGTCTTTGTTTTTTTAAATAAGGCAGCTGAAATTCTTGTCTCCGAATATTCAATTTCGTTATCCGGATTTACAGGTGGATCATATGCTATGATAATTTTTACTTTTAATTTTGAATTTTCTTCCCCAACTCGCAAAGTCGACGGAACATGAAATTTTATGAATTGATATCTATCTTGATCGAGTTGACCTTCATAAATGTAAGCAGCGTTATGTTTTCCGGCTTCAAGAGCCATTTCAATATTTGGTTCTCCAAAACCAGTATACGTTCTTTCAGAATCCGTTAGTTCCTCATGTTTATTTCTAATGTCGGTAAAGTGACAAAGTAAACCTTTAACTAAATTTGGATCACTTTGAGGATAGGCATCAAATAATTTTTGAGCAAACATTGAAACTAGAGGAGCCGAGTAACTTGTACCATTATCTACAGCAAGATTGTTACCATCATTACTAATACCATAAGTTGCTATTCTTGGTGATGGATTATAAGGTTTGATATAATTACCACCATGAGCTACAACTTCTGGTTTAATTCCAGTGTCTGCACCCGGGCCTATTCTTGAAAATGGAGAAGTGAAATCGATACCTGATAAAGAATCATTATTTACATGTTTAGCAATTGAGCCAACTGTTAATCCTAGAAGTGATTCTGCAGGTGTATTTATTCTTGCTAAAGGACTTCCAAAATGTTCTGTAGGGAAATCTCCTAATGGAGCATTAATATTACCTGCGGCTATAATAAATAGAACCTTATGTTTTTTTGCTAATGCGTCTATTAATTTTACTAGATCAGAATATTGATTATCATTAATAGCCACTCCAGATCCTAATGAAAGATTGTAGACTTTTACAGTTTCAGAGTATTGATTTAAAGTGTCTTCTAACACACACTTTAAGTGAAATTCATTAGGTCCAAGAACATTATTTAAAGCATTCTTACCAAACACTGAAACATCTAAAATATAACAATATGGATTCAATTCATGAGATCCTAAACAACTATCAATACTATCTCCGAAAATACATCTACTAGCCACAAAAGTACCATGATCATATGCACAATCTATTGATCCAACTGGAAGTTTGATAATCCTATCTTTGACAAAAGGGTTCAATACTTTATTTGTTGACCTTATTCCAGAGTCAATGATACAAACCATTGATTCAGATTGTGGATCATTTACTTTTAAAGGATTGGGAAGATTCTCGGTTGTTAAAGATTGAGGCGCATAAAATGTTTGACTTGGTTTTATTTCTTTAATAGTTGAGAATTCTGAAGCAATATTGGCAATGTTTTTTGCTTGAAGTTTTGAGTATATTGTTGTTACCCCATTTGAAAAACTTCGTTGTTCAACCAATTCACTAAAGTTTCTCAATTCTTCAGAAATGGAATTTGCTACTGCTAAAATTTCCTTTGGTTTAATTACATTAAAAAGGTTAATTAAAATCTCTACCTCTTCATCAGATTCGAAATCTAAATCATCTTTTATCTTATCTTCTGGAGGAATACTGGAAAGGTTTTCAATTGGAGAAAAATATGATTTTCCTTTATGTTCTTTTGTATGTATATATTGGTCGAGGCGACTCTCAAACTTTTGAAAATTTTCCTTTCCAATTGATGCTGTTCCTATTGAAGAATTATTTTTAGAATAAGATAAAATTTGAAATCCTAAATCTTCAATTTTAAGTTTTTGGCTTTTTAATGTTATTTCTTTAGGAGTTTCAATTTGTAAAAAAAGGTCGTCCGTATATTTTATATCCTTCTTTTTAAATTCGACTTCAATAAACCTCTGTGATTGAAGTTGAAGTCTTTGACCATGTTCAGCATGATTTAATCTTTTAACAGAAGGTGAAAATCCAGATTTATCATATTTCTCATTTCGGATGTTATCACCTGGAATTTCAAAATGAAATCTTTTTTTACTCATATTAATGTTTTAGCATTATGCACAACTTGTTAAATCCACACTAAAATAATCATTTAACCTTATGAGTTTATGAAGTCTGTACTATTAGGTCGGCTTTAAAGATGTTAAATATATTCATTTACAGTTTTCTATCCCGCATTTTTCAGCTGTTTTATCTTCTGTTTTTTTGATTTTTTCTTCCAAATCTCATCCGGATATGCGGGTATATCCTTCGGTTTTTTTACGACAGTGTTCCGAGTTTTCTTCGAGGATCCTTCGGTAAACCCCAGTAAATACGGGCAATTCTCGAAGCATTCTCGAAGAAATGTCGAAGTAAACCCGACGCGTACTTGGGTAACCCCTTGTTTTACAGCGAATTAAGTATTATCTTGATAGGGTTTAAAATGCTAAGTATCAATATCATGGGAAAACTAGAAGAAGGTATACTAGGTGGCTTTAGTGGTAAGGTAGGTACGGTGGTGGGCGCGCGGTGGCGCGATCAAGATATACTGCGTACCCGTCCTGTATATAAGAAGCGCAAATTTAGTGCGGCGCAAAAACGTAATCAGCGGCGGTTTGCTACGGTAACGCAATTTCTCAATCCGTTAAAGGGGTTTCTTAAAGAGACGTTTACTTCTCCTGCGGGTTCCCGCAATAGGTATGATCAAGCCAAATCGTATTACCTCAAAGAGGTGGTTGTGGCTGATGGTGATGATTTTGTGATCAATTATGAGAAGGCACTCATTAGCGCGGGATTGCTGCGGGGGTTGCAAGCACCCCTTTTGGCGAAAGCCGAAAACTCCTTATCTATTAATTGGGAAAACAACTCGGGTCACGGTTTTGCATATAGTGATGACCTGCTCACGGTGATCGCGTATAGTACGATTACAAAACGGTTTTTCTTTTTTGAGGATATCGCACAGCGGGATGCCGGCAGTGTCCACATCGATCTACCGCCAGACGCCCACGGTCATGATCTGGTGGTGTGGGCTACCTTTAGAGATGTGGTGCATAGCATGGTGTCTTTGAGTAGTTTTTTGGGGAAAATTGAAAGTAGAAAATAGAAATTAGAAAATAGAGAAGTTAGTACAGAGTATTGAGTACAAAGTATCGAGTAGTTGTTTGTTGCTCGTTGTTCGTTGCTCGTAGCTCGTAGCTCGTATTTCTACTTTCCGTTTTCGTATTTCTTAATTCGTCGCTCGTCGTTTATCCTTCGTCCCTCAGTCCTTGTGGAGTATTAAGTAGTTAGTAAAGAGTACAAAGAATTGAGTACGCAAGAATTTTGTTAAGGTAAGCTCTAATATTTGTGGTCTATGTAAATTAAATATATTGAGCGTCCCCAATACATCAAGAATGGGATGCTACTTCCTAGCATAACTATAGCAAGAAAGCTATCATAGCTTAATGTCTGTATAAATACCAAAACAAAACCTAATAGTAGTATTGCCAAACTGATCACTACTGAAAGTATTCTGCCTTGCATATTTTTAAGGCACAGTAGTATGATAATAAAGATTTTGGCAGCTAGAGATAAAAGTACTCCTGCTAGTATTAGTGGTTGCAAAGGGTATTCTGCATTAAACTGAATAGCACCACGCACGATCATACCTACGGCAACAGCCTCAATCATACTCAACAGCGCATATCCATGCGCGGCAGGTATACCAATAATGACCAAGGATTGTAATAGTATCACTGCGATCAAGCAGCGCTTTATGCGTTTAATCATATTTAATTGTTTTTGGCTTTAAGCCAAATAGAATTTATACACTGAGCCATAGTATCAGTGCAATAGTAAAAACTATGCAGAGGGTAAACAGCATTAAAAAACGCCTGTTCTTTGTTTTCCTGATTTTGGCTTGCAGCTTTATCTCTTGTTTTATAGCGTTAAGAGTTTCTTTATCTGGTATTTTGTAAACTGGAGGCAGACTCTTAATTGGTGATCTAGAGCTAGTATCTCTATTGCCTTCTTTAAATTTTGCACGTGTAGAAGGGCGTTGTGATCGATTATCCTTTAACCGATTGATCATATCCATTACATGACCAGCACCAAGTCCCATAACTTTTAATTGAGGTGTCTTTAATATCTGCTCTAAAATAATAAAAATATCGTTTGGGTGTAGAAGAAGCGGGAAGTGGGGAGAAGTTATAAGTTAGTACAGAGTATTGAGTACAAAGTACGAAGTGGTTGCATCTCGGCTCCGCTCGATGAACGGGAAGAGATGGAGGTTGGAAGCGGGGAGAAGGGAGTTTTGAAAGTAGAAATTAGAAATTAGAAAATAGAAAATAGAGAAAAGAAAAGTTAGTACGAAGTATTGAGTACAGAGTACAAAGAGGTTGCATCTCGACTTCGATTGATGAACTGGATTTGTCTAAGGTCATCTTTCTTTGCGGTCTTGCTTACTCGGCCTACTTTTAAATTTCGTAGTAATTGTAGAAAAGCTTTGCAGCGCTGGCTGTGGAGTATGAGACTAGCGCAGCGGTTTCTCATACGCATGATAAAAAGGTTTTCTTTCAATTCAAGAAATTTAAAATCAGCCTAGATTTTTTTGTTTCTTTTTTCATCAATGGAAAAAAGAAGAAAGTATAATGAGAACAGGATATTTGAATATTGGTACAAAGTTTTATCTCCGCTCCGCTCGATGACCGGGAAGAGATGGAAGTTGGAAGCGGGGAGTGAGGAGAAGTTATAAGTTAGTACAGGGTATTGAGTACAAAGTACTAAGTGGTTGCATCTCGGCTTCGCTTGATTACCGCTTGCGTATTAGTCATAAGTCTAACATCCATCTTCCAACTTCCAGCACCCTTCACCCATTTCTACTTTCTACTTTCCGCTTTCGTAATTTCTGTGAAAAGTACGAAGTACTTAGAACTCTACCGTTAATAACAGTCTTTGTACTAACTACTCAATACTTTGTACTCAAATCTATCTATATTTCTTTCGCAGCCATGCACGCACAGGTTCATCAAACCATTTTAAGCTAATGTAGGCAAGTACGATAGATCCGGCGAATGTGAGCAGTGCCATGGGTAGTGCGCCGGCAAGGGTGATGCCTTCATTGTTGCTTACCCAAGCCACATAAAAATATACCAGAACGTAATGCGTCATATACAAGGGATAAGACAGATCGCCTAAAAACTTGCAAATACTCTTTTCGCGTTTAGTATGTACCGCACCGCTAGCGCCTATATACACGATAAGCGGAAAAAGGATAATGATACAAATAGACTCATACAGGCCATTAGCCCACAGATGCTCTGCACCACCTATTCTAGGCATAAAAAGTACAACGGCCAGTAGCAGTCCGCACCACAAGAAGGCGTTCTTGATGTATCTAGGTTTAGCTACACGAGAGAGCAACAATCCCGCAAAGAACGGGAACAAGGTACGCGTGATACCAATGCGCATATGCTTTACATTAAGTGTCCATCCGCCGGCGATATCTCCGCTAGGGCTAGTGATGGCAAGATGCACAAGCGCCGCCCCTGCAAGGATCACAAATATGGTAAGCGCTTTATTAGACAGTTTACGTAAACCTAAAGCGTATAATATATTAGCTACATATTCAAAGAAGAGCGACCATCCCACACTATTAAGCGGGTGCATCTCTTCCCAACCGCGAATATCCATAGATAAGGGTAGAGGGATAAGGGTGTAGCCTATAAGCATCACGATGAATAACTTCCATACCGGTACCGTATTTATCATGGGCCATATCGCCGAATCTGTAAAATAAAAACCAATGGCGCCCAATGTCATCCCTAGGATCACTAATGGTTGCAGACGTATTAGCCTACGCTTCATAAAACCGCCAAAGGTGAGTTTCTTCCACCGGTCATCATACGCATAGCCTATTACAAAACCAGACAGCAGGAAGAAAAAATCTACCGCCAGGTAGCCATGATTAACCACATTATCAAGACTGCTGGTAGATAACGGCTCAGTAAGGTGAAAGCAAACAACGATCACTGCCGCAACACCTCTAAGTCCGTCAAGGATCTGGTAGTGCGGTTTAGTAGGCAATTTAGTAGTACTCATTAGAAGGGTTATGGTTGGTTGTAGTTACGGTAACTACCGTTTTATATTATTTTTAACAATAATATAAAAACCCTGCTTATTACACCTTGCTTTTTAGGATTAATATTCAAAGACTTCAGCGATCTGTTGCAGATGCTTTAGTATAACGCTTCCGCGAAAAGGACAAATGTAAGATCCATGAACATCTGGGATGTTATTAGGTAAACGAGCGTAGTTCTCGTTCTAGATTTTCTTTGGCGTTAAGCTCATACTTATTCTGAAAGTAAGCAGTCTTATAAATGCTATTCATGTTTAAAAAGTGCTCAAGTACTTTTTTTCTGCCAGAATTATACATGAAGGTAGGAACCATCTGATATTCTTTCCTAACATTGATAGCATAAGCATCATAGCTTGCTGCAGACTGGCCTAAGACTAAAAGGTCCAAGTCAAGCAGAATGTTAGTATCCTTTTCAGTAGCAAACTCATGCTTCTTAGTAGCCTCTATTTGTTGCATACATGCAGCAATATTCTTAAAGCGTGTTTTAGAGATGTTCTTATTAAAAATTAATGCGCTTTTGTGCTCATTGTTATTTTTAAGAGGCTTGTAAACAATATCATGATAAAAAATAGAAAAGTATAAAGCATCTAGATCATTGACCATGTCCTTTACCTTTTCTATTTCTTCTAGCATATTCTCTAAGTGAGAAAGATCATGATAATACCTTCCTTTGGACGTGTAACTATTGCATATTTCACTCCAGCATAGATTATTGTATTCTATGTCGTCAGAGTACTTAGCGATAAGATTTGAAAATATGCTTTGTAAGTCCAAATTGTAATGTTACTTATTAGTCACTGTAGAGGTAGAGGTAACCTCCATAGGGATGGTCATACCGTCTGGCATTGCAGGATTGCCTTCAATAGAAATGCTGCCTTTAATGTTTTGATCTATTACAGCTTCAATGATCCACCCTGATGCATTATCTACTTTGATCGTTGAGGTATTTGTACCATCAAGCGCATATTCCATTTCGCCAGCTGCAGACTTCACGCTCTCTTTAGAAGAAGTAAGCGTAGCCTTCCCGCTGATAAGTGTATAATCGGGAGTAGTGTCAACATAGGTGTACGTTGAATTTTGATTTAAAGATATAGTACTATCTAGACTAGTCGTAATATCCCACGAATCGCCTTTTTCTACAGGAGTTTCTGAGTAAATAGCTGTTGCCGCTTCAATATTACCTTTAAGCGCATCAGCACCATAGCTTTGTTTAATTTCTTCTTGTATCTGAGCCTTGTTTTCTTCAGATATTTCAGGAATACTAGCAAAGGCTACATCCCAAAGCTTATCATAATCATTGATGGCTAATACTTTACCTTTTTTACTTAATACTACGGTAAATGGTTTGCTAACCATACCGTTAAGCATTTTTGAGATTAGATCTTCACCTGTGCCGTCAGAACTATATTCCATGGTGCCTTGAGGCATTTCCATTTTCATCTTTAATGCTGTGTACTTAGTTTCCATAGTATAAGCACCGTCTTTAAGGTCTTTTACGGTAAAGTCATTAGAGCCGCTAATGGTCATTTTTATGTTCATTAGTTGACCGCCCATCTGCTGCCCCATGGTAAGAGATACAGCACTGCTTTGTTTATAAGTATTACCTACTTGTAGATCAAGAGAGAGGTCTTTTTTTTGAGCATTAAGGTTTGTAAAGATCAGAAAGCCTAAGATTAGGGAGAAAATAGTACGCATGTGGAGTTTGGTTAAAGTGTATGTTTATTTATTTCAGGGAGCAATCAAAGTCTAGTGGGACTGCAAATATAGTTTTTAACGCTTCTTACGATGCTCTATAAACTAAAAAAGCAAGTGTCCAAAAGAACTTTACGCTCTTGTGTAAGAACAAGTGTGCTGAGCACTTAGAATGTTACAGCAAAAGCTATAATTATATTTGCTTTATAACGCTTCCGCGAAAAGGATAGCTACTGTTCTAATTTCTCAATTGGGATGAGAAGAGTAGACTTATTACGTGGATTCTGAATTTGTATCTATGCAGTGAATAAGTATCCGCTCACTTACTTCATGTGCTTTTCAATGAGGTCAGCGGTTTTCTTCTGTCCTTGTCTTTTAGCAATATCAAGTGCAGTCATCTTTTCTGCATTCTCTATGCTAAGATCAGCGCCATTATCTATAAGTAATTGAATAATGTCTAGATATCCTCTTTTAGCAGCTTCACCCAAGGCAAAGTCACCTTCAGTATCTACATTATTCACATCTGCGCCGTTTTCTATTAAATACTTACAAACTTCATAATGCCCTTTTGAAGCAGCATGCTCTAAAGGAGTAGCGCCATCATCAGCTCTGAAATCTACCTCGGCGCCACTATCTCCCAGAAGTTTAATCACCTCTAGGTGTCCATTTCTAGCAGCGATACAAATGGGTGTAAAATCATGAAAACCTTTATAGTTCACATCTGCTCCATTATCAATGAGCAATTTTATAATATCATAATAACCTTCCTGATAAGGATATTGTAGAGGTGTTGATTTACCTGGCTCAACTTTATTTTCTTGATTTACATTAGCACCGTTTTCAATAAGGAATTTTGCTATTTCATAACTGTTATCTGCTGTGGCTCTCCATAACGGGAAGAGTCCGTTTTTAGCATATTCATTAACGTCAGCTCCTTTTTCAACCAGATGCTGAACTTTAAGAAGGTCTTTATTTTCAACAGCCTTATAAAGCTTTTGAGAATACCCGATAAACGTTGAAAATAGGAAAAGGAGAAGTAGTGCTTTTTTCATGATGCCTGACTATGAAGTTTTAAAATAAAACAGATATGTATATAAGCACCGAATATAGTTAAAATATTCAATTCTACATTTTGACTAAAATTATGAGACAAGTTATAAAGTATATGTCGCTTTCGCGAAAGCGAGAGAAAACTAATCGCAATAAAACTAGTTAAATGCTTTTCTAAAGGATAGCGGAGTTTGTTCGGTTTGGGTTTTAAACATACGACTGAAGGACTGTGAATGCTCAAAGCCTAGTAAATAGGCGATCTCACTTATGGATAGGTTTGTGGTAGAAAGCAATTCTTTAGCTTTTGCAATTAGCATATCGTGTATGAACTGCTGTGCATTGCGCCCGGTAAGACTGCGCAGCATATCGCTAAGATAACTGGGAGAAAGATTTACCACAGCGGCGAGCGATTGTACTGATGGGATGCCGTGATTACTTGCCTCAGAATCTAAATACTGCTTTAAGTATTTTTCTAGCGTGACAATGATGTCATTACTCGCTCCCTTACGGGTAATAAATTGACGGTGATAGAACCGATCTGCAAAGTTTAGCAACAAACTGATCTGCGAGATCACAACGCTCTGGCTAAAGTTGTCCAGGCGATTGTTAAGCTCTGTTTCTATCATCTTAAAGATAGAAAGCATTGTGGCTTTTTCTTCTTGAGAGGGGTGAAGGGCTTCATTAGTGTCATAAGCAAAGAAACCATATTCTTTAATGTCTTGCGCCATGGCATTGCCTATAAAGAAGTCTGGGTGTATAAGCAGGGTGTATAAAGAATACTCGCAAGCGGCACTATTAGCTTCGTCTGTACCTATGATTTGATTGGGTGCGGCAAATAGGAGTCCGCCCTCATTAAAGTCATAATAATCACGCCCGTATTTAAGGCGTCCTTGTAAGTTGGGTTTATAAGAGATCTTGTAAAAGTTAAGAATATGTGCTCCTGCAGGTATGCTTGCCTGTTGATTAGCTTCACCACCTATCAGGCTGATAAGGGGATGCTTTGGTTCTGGTAAACCAAACTCTCTATGCGCATCTGCAATGGATCTAAATTTATACGGACTGTCTTCTTTCTTTTTCATTACAACATCTTTAAAAAACCGGCATCAGGTGGTGATACCGGTAATTTGATATTAAATACTATTCCTTTTCGCCTTGAGCGCTACGAGATATATCATCCCACGCTTTCCACTCGTTTAGACGAGCTTCATAAGCATTACTTACCTCTGTAAGATTATTGCTACCCAGGTGAAAACGCAATGGCGGATTCTCAGCATCTGCTACTTTAAATAATGCTTGTGGTGTAGCGTCTGGATTGCCGCGCTCTAAGGTTTGTAAACGTTCAAAGAATTGTTGCTTGTATGGGCCGTAAAGTTCCATACCTTCAGCGAACTTAAGTGATTTGTCACTGCCAAACTCGGTTGCATAGGCACCCGGCTCAATAATGGTAACCTTAATGTTGAATTGTGCGATCTCCTGTGCCAGACTCTCATGAATAGCTTCAAAAGCCCATTTTGTAGAGCAATAATATCCTATTACAGGATACGCTAGATGCCCTAGATTACTAGAAGTACCCATGATATGACCATAACCTTGCTTACGCAAAAAGGGTAATGCCGCATGAACGACGTGCAAAGGTCCAAAGACATTAGTCTCGTACATAGCCTTAACATCCTCAACTGAAGATTCTTCAATAGTTCCCACCAATGAATATCCTGCATTGTTGAGTACGATATCAACTTTACCGAAATACTCAAAGGCGTCTTTGATAGCCTTTTCTGCCTGTTTTTTTTTAGTAACATCTAAGGTAAGGGTGAGTACATTATCACCATATTGCTCCTTAAGGGCAGCAATACTATTAATATCTCTAGCGGTTGCAGCAACCTTGTCTCCGCGTTCTAGCGCGGCTTCCGTCCATATACGTCCAAAGCCTCTAGAAGCTCCTGTAATAAACCATACTTTGCCTGTATTCTCTTGTGTTGTCATGTTCTATTGTTTTAAATACAATGCAAAGTTGGCGCATGACATAGCGGCTTTTGTAACTGAATACAGGATGCTTGTAGCAGAATAGCCGAAAAGAGAAATAATAGAACGCTAAGCCATTGATCTGGCAGCCTCTTTACGCGCTGCCTTTTGCTTCATTCGAGTTTTGAGCTTCTTCCTGATAGGTTCATCTATAAAACGCATCACTATGTAGGATAGCACAACAAGGTCAAGAACACCTATCCATACGCTAGCGTTGATGTATTGCTCCGGAATTACATTCTTCTCTAGCATGCTGAGGTAAAGCCATAAAAATGGATAGTGAATCATATACAGCGGATAGCTTATTCTACCAGATAGGTCACAAACCTTCTCAAGAGACTTATCTAAAGTAGATCCTGCGCCCAGCGCAACGATAAGCGGGAAGTAAACCACCACGAGTAATGGATCGATAAGCCAGTTGTACTCTTCAATAAACGGAAAAACAAATGCCGCAAGAAGGAGTAGGCTTAAGCCAAAAAAACCAATACGGTTAGGAATGATAAAACGCGTTCTGTAAATAAGCATTCCTGCAAGAAAGGAGAACAAAATACGAGCGGCGCCACCCCAGAAGTTCTCACCACCCCAACCAATAGCTAAATAACCCGCATCATGAGAAGCATAAAATAAAATCACAGCAGCGATCAAAGTTGCTATCCACAAGAGGTTCTTACGCAACCTGAATAAGAACAGCGCATAAGCGATGTTTGCAATATATTCCCAGAACAACGACCACGTAGGCGGATTAAGGTGAAAAATATTGAAGTAACGTTCATCCACAACTGCGTAAGGTATCATCAGCGCAGATGATAAGAACATCAGTAGCGTTTCCGTTGAGCCATATTGAGCAAAAAGATCACTAAAAGGATCAATCACAAAAGAGATCAAACCAATGATAGCACCTATCATCACCAGCGGATGTAAACGTATAAGTCTAAGCTTGATAAACTTAGTAAACCCAATAGTCGCAATACGACTGTCGTAAGCATACGCGATCACAAACCCAGAAAGACAAAAGAAAAAATCTACTGCCAGGTAACTATGCGCAATAAAGTTGTCGTTATAGTCTGGCTCCACAAATTCCATAAAGTGAAAAACAACAACAGCAATGGCTGCTAGTCCGCGGAGACCATCTAATATTTTAAAGTGTTTTTTTGTGGTTAAGGCTTCCTGAGTAGAAGTATTTTGCTGCATTGCTCATTGGGTTAGGAACACAAATAAAGTGAAATAATGTTAAAATAAGTGTAAAGGTTACAATTAATCCTCAACGCATTGATTTAAGAACACTTTATCTTTTTATTAAAACCTTCTCAATAAAAAATGCATTAGATTGAATGTGTTTTAAAATCAGCGTGTTATATGATCTCGCTTTTGCGAAAAGCACAATGACGCAAAATTTTGTTTTCTTTGCCACGATTTTAGAACTCGCGCCAGGGGTAGTAGCGGCATCCTTTTTAAAAACCATCGGATTTTTAAAAAGATATAGCGGATGACCCGGTCATCGCCCTAAGGCGAATGAGGCGCCATAACATATATGAATATGATGAATAAGAATACTGTTTTAGGCTGGGCAACCTTTATAATGATCTTAATGGGCGTTATCCTTATCACGCTAGGTGCTTACAGATATGCAGATGTTGCAGGTTGGGGTTTTGCCTCTGTGGGTATAGGTTTCTTTGCCATTGCTTGGGTATTCAATGCGTTAAAGGGACGCGTGTAAATGACTAAATATGGATGAGGTAAAAAGACAACTGATCAAGCATTTAAATGGTGGTGAAGCGTTTACTCCGCTAGGGCAATTGCTTGAAGATATTGATGCTGATAAAGTAGGGGAGCGCCCTCACGGATTGCCATATTCTATTTATGAGTTGTTGTATCACATCACCTATGCACAAAAAGACATTTTAGACTTTTGTGTTTCTGACGCATATAAAACTCCGCAATGGCCTGAAGATTACTGGCCATCTAAATCAAAGCCCACAGCCAGCGAATGGCAAAACTTGATCGATGATTACTTTGCGCACCGCGAGCAGTTAACGCTCTTTATTCGTGAGAATGACCTTACCAAAGTTGTGAAAAATGGCGATGATCAAACGCTGTTACGAGAGGTTATGCTGGTGATCGAGCATACAGCATATCATACGGGTCAAATGGTTGTGCTTCTGCGGTTGCTGGGAGCGTATGAGGAGTAATTTTATATTCTATTAATTTGAATTATTTTCTTTTAAAAGCAACATTGCTATATATTCTAGTTAATCTGCTGTGTATACAGTATGAGATTAATGCCGCAGGTGGACGAGCAATGATTCTTTTAATAATATACCCTATTTTATGGATTGGAATGCTCGTATTTATTTTCATTAAAGCGAGTCAAAATCAAACAGATTGGTTCTCTAAGAAAAAAATCATCTCCACTTTACTTTTGATGGTTTTTTGCACACCACTTACTTATTTTCTTCTTTATTCCTTGATTAAATAATATCTTTTCACTTTGTCTTAAAAAACTTAGGTAATTGATAATTTTGCACAATTACACTTAATATGAATAAGTATATGAATTTATAGTAGTTTGATGCTTTATATACTAAAATAGACTAGCAAATAAAATAAAATACATGAGCGACGATAATAAGGTTATCTTTTCAATGAGTGGTGTGACTAAGACGCACCCAGGCGCAAACACGCCAGTATTAAAAAATATATACCTCAGTTTCTTTTATGGGGCTAAAATTGGTATCCTAGGTCTTAACGGTAGTGGTAAATCTACTTTGCTTAAGATCATTGCAGGGGTAGATAAGAACTATCAAGGAGATGTGGTGTTCTCTCCGGGATATTCGGTGGGATTATTAGAGCAGGAGCCTCAACTGGATGATGAGAAAACGGTTCTTGAAGTTGTGCGTGAAGGAGCTGCAGAAACGGTAGCTATTCTTGACGAGTACAACAAGATCAATGATATGTTTGGGCTAGAAGAGGTGTATAGCGATCCTGATAAGATGGAGAAGCTTATGAACCGCCAGGCAGAGCTACAAGATGAGATCGATGCTCGTGGTGCATGGGAACTTGATAATAAACTAGAGATCGCGATGGATGCATTGCGCACGCCACCAGCTAATCAAAAAATAGGAGTACTCTCTGGAGGTGAGCGTCGCCGTGTTGCTTTATGTCGTTTGCTTTTACAAGAGCCAGATGTATTACTACTGGATGAGCCTACTAACCACCTTGATGCCGAAAGTGTACATTGGTTAGAGCATCACTTAGCGCAATATAAGGGAACGGTGATAGCAGTAACGCATGACCGTTATTTCTTAGATAATGTTGCTGGATGGATCCTTGAGCTAGACCGTGGAGAAGGCATCCCATGGAAGGGGAACTATTCTTCTTGGTTAGACCAGAAGTCGAAGCGTATGGCGCAAGAGCAAAAACAAGCGAGCAAGCGTCAAAAGACATTAGAACGCGAGTTAGAATGGGTGAAAATGGCACCAAAAGGTCGCCAGGCGAAACAAAAAGCCCGTTTGAACAACTACGATAAATTGATGAGTCAGGATCAAAAACAAACTGACGAAAAGCTAGAGATCTACATCCCTAATGGTCCACGTCTGGGAACTAATGTGATTGAGGCTAAGGGTGTTTCTAAAGCCTTTGGAGATAAGTTACTTTATGAAAATCTTAACTTCAACCTTCCGCAGGCGGGTATTGTAGGGATCATTGGTCCTAACGGTGCTGGTAAAACCACCATCTTTAAAATGATCATGGGCGAGATAGAACCAGATCAAGGTAATTTTGAAGTAGGAAATACAGCGCAGATCGCTTATGTAGATCAATCGCACTCTAATATTGATCCAGATAAATCAATTTGGGAGAACTTTAGCGATGGTCAGGAACTGGTGATGATGGGTGGCCGTCAGGTAAATTCTAGAGCGTACTTAAGTCGTTTTAATTTTAGCGGAAGCGAACAAAACAAGAAAGTAGATAAACTCTCTGGTGGTGAGCGCAACCGTCTGCACCTAGCGATGACCCTTAAAGAAGAAGGAAACGTATTGCTCCTGGATGAGCCTACAAACGACCTTGATGTAAACACGCTACGTGCCCTAGAAGAAGGTCTTGAGAACTTTGCAGGTTGTGCAGTGGTGATCTCTCACGACCGTTGGTTCCTTGATAGAATTTGTACGCACATTCTTGCTTTTGAGGGAGATAGTCAAGTGTATTTCTTTGAAGGTGGTTTCTCTGATTATGAAGAGAATAAGAAAAAACGTCTGGGCGGAGATCTAATGCCTAAGCGTATTAAATACAAGAAATTAACGAGATAATGTTTTGGCTTAAAGCCAAAAAGAATCAAACCCGCTCATTACTGTGAGCGGGTTTTTTATTTGCCCATCAGTGAGTCTAGCTCTTTGCGCAGGGTGAGTATCTCACTTTTACTTGAAGCTCTTTCTAACTTCTGAAGCACTTTTTCTGCTTTATCGCAATCTTCAAAATCAAATTTACATGAAGCCTTGTACGCTAGCGCAAGTCTATAATTCGCATCATAATCCTGCGGAAACAACAGCATTGCCTTGCGATATTGAAATGCTGCATTATGCCATTTGCGTTGGCCAAACCATTTGTCACCATCTTCTATATAGTAGTAATAGTCTTTCTGTTTTTTAGCTAAGATCTCTTCTTGTGAAATTCCCGGAGGTGGAGCGTTCCATGCTTTATAAAAGGAATAAAAACTCCATGCGGCAAGAATCATGAACGCGACAGATAGTAATACCGAAATAGCCTTGTGTTGCTTGCTGCTTTTTTTGGCTTTAAGCCTAATTGCTTTTAATACTTCTGGAGAAGCTTCTTTGTCTTTGATCTTGCCTAGGTTTGCGGTGAGATCGTTCTTATTTGTTCTTAAGAAAAAGTCGTCTCTATTAAACCGATTGCCTTTGCGCAACAAATTCTTGTTATTGCGCAATGAGGTGATCATTCCCTGTATTGAGCCGCCTCCGCCTAGCATAATGGTTTGGTTTGATTATAGGTAGGTTTTTGCAGGCTTATGTTACATTTTATCCTAGAGCTGTTGCTTTTTAACTGGATAACAATAAATAAAATATAGATCGTTGTTCATTTCTAGCAGCTAACCCTTATATTGACGGCTAACCTGCGATTAAAGACAATTCATGAGTTTTACAAATCCACTTGTTTATGGTGTTCCTTGCTTTCTGGGCTTTATTATTATGGAGCTTGCGCATAGTAAGAAATTTGGCCGAAAAGACCTTTATCACTGGAAGGACTTTTTAAGTAGCTTGGCGCTGGGTGTAGGTTCTGCGATCATAGGTGCGCTGGTAAAAACAGTGGCCACGATCTTTATTTTCAATTTTGTGTATGACCTTTTTAATCCAGAAGTAGATGGCATTCGCCAAAATATCTTCGGTTGGGAATCCTTTAGTTATGCTTGGTATGTATGGTTGCTGTGCATGTTAGCAGACGATTTTACGTATTACTGGTTCCATAGACAGAATCATATGGTAAGAATCTTGTGGGCGGCACATATTGTGCATCACTCATCAGATAATTTTAATCTGGGGACGGCTATTAGAAACGGTTGGTTTACCATTTTATACAAGCCATTCTTTTACTTATGGATAGTTATTATAGGCTTCCCGCCAGAAATGCTTGTGGTATGTCTAGGTATAGAAGCGTTGTGGCAGTTTCAGCTGCATACTCAGTACATCAAGAAGCTAGGATTCTTTGAGAAGTTCATAAATACTCATACCATGCATCAAGTGCATCATGCACGTAATATTGAGTACATGGACAAAAACCATGGAGGTATTCTGAATATTTTTGATAGAATATTTGGTACGCACAAAGAGCTGGATGACGAGATCGATATTGAATATGGAGTTACAACTCCGCCTAACTCATATAATCTGTACACCATCTTAACGCATGAGTACAAGAATATCTGGCAGGATATGAAAAAGACAAACAACTGGTATTACAAAATGATGTACGCCTTAGCTCCTCCAGGCTGGAGTCACGACGGCAGCACCCAGACCATTAAGCAAATGCGAAAAGAAATGCGTCAAGAGCGTGAGCAGCAATTACAACTTGTGGCAGAAGAGTAATTCTTAATTCTGCACAAATTTTATTCCCGCAGTAATGATATCTGCTTTAAGACCAGTATCTCTATCATAATGGTCGTACTTAATATCAATACTTTTTAAACCAAGCTTCCAGATATTGAACTTTGTAAAAATGTCTGTGTAAGAAACACCTATCCCAAATTGATTTGCAGTATAATCAGATAGATCATAATCTGAAGTATAAAACTCATCTGTAGAAAGGTTCATTTCATAAGGCGCAAAATAATCTGCAGCTGTTTGTTGATAGAAACGATATGAAGGATACACAGTGAATTTACTTCCTAGTTTTACAGGGACTTCAAGACTTGCCGTGTGAGAATTGATTCCCCAATTGTCTGTGTAATACCTGTAAAAACTGCGTAGAACAACAAACTCATTAACGTAGTAATTAAGCCGAGCACCAGCAGCTATCTTAAAGCGAGAGTCTGGCAAACGTTCTATATCATCAGCCAACTGGAAGTCTTCAATAAAAGAATCTTGCTTGTCAGCAAAATACACACGCTGAAATGGCGTGCTCAATAATCCATTTTGAGAAACCAGATCAAGCACGACAGAGGTTTGCAGTTTTCTGGATAAGATTTGAGAAAAATTAAAACCTACAGAATACGAGTTGCGAGATTCATTATCAAACTCAGTAAAATTAGGATTATAGTTGGCATTACCCTCTATCGCATAGATCAAGAAAAGAAAGTTGTTCATTCCCTCGCCGCCTTCTGCAAACGGTCGTAGCTCGATAGGATAGATCGCTTTCCACTGGTCGAGATAGACATTTGCTTTGATGCCTACCTCTGTGTTCTTCTCATTAAAAAGATAGTTATAGCTTCCGCCAAAACCCACTGAGAAATAATCATACTCATTTGCGACAGACGCTTTTGCCGTCCAGATGCGATTGCGATCATCGCTGCTATGACTGTAATTTATATTAAAATTAGACCATAAGTCTGAGCCCGAAGCACCTGAGCTTGCAACAAAAGGATCAGCACCTTGCGTAGTATCAAAAGGATCTACATTACTGGAAGATGCAGAAGTGTAGGCAGAAACTCCGCCATCTATTGTCAAAACATCATCATCGTTAAGCGGGATAGAAACGATAATTGTTCCCGTAGCATCAGTAAGTTCTTCAGTTCCTAAACCCCCGCTCACGGCAGCATTGTTACCATCCTGACCATAATAGCTGCTTAGCAAGTCAACTTCAGTGGTTTCAAGAACACGTTTTTTGTATGCTGTTTGATCTTCTGTTTGTTGGGCTTTCGCCGAAAGGCACATCGAGACAAAAGCGAAGAATAAGACCGTGTTTTTAAGTAATTGAGTTTTCATACGCTTATTGTTTAGTTACAACCACAACCACCGCCAGTTTTACCGCCGTTACCGCCTGAGGCTGCCTCGCGGTATGAATGAAATGTTGAGATATTTCTGTCGCAGGGTTTATCGCTTAAGGCCATGTCTGGGTCATTGATAGCGATCTTTTCGTATTCTTTTACCGCCACACACGATGTGAGCGAGCTGATAGCAAAGCAAGCGATGAGGATCTTTATTTTCATAGCTGGTCTATTTTAATATTTGAGGTGGTGTGAATGCCGCCTTTGTCATCAATGATGATACAATCAATTTGGGGTAATTGTTCAATGCGATCTAGGCCTACATCTTTGCCCATTACAAAAACTGATGTTGCTAGCGCATCTGCCAGTTCTGCCTTAGGAGCAAAAACAGTAACGCTCAGGATCCCTGTAGAAGGATAACCTGAGCGTGGATCAATAATGTGTGTATATTTTGTGCCGTTGAAGGTAACATACTTCTCATAATTACCAGAAGTCACCACTGCGCCATGTGTGATGGGCAACAGTGCAAAGGCCTTGTTCTTATCTAGCGGATTTGTGATAGCAACCTTCCAGTCTGAACCGTCTGGTTGTTTACCCCAAGTATTCATATCGCCTGAGGCGTTTATGATACCAGCGGTAACTCCTTTTTCGATAAGTAGATTTTTTGCCATGTCTGCCGCATATCCTTTACCTATGGCTCCAAAACCTATTTTCATTCCTTTGTTCTTTAAGAAAACTGTGCTGTTCTCTTTGTCAAGAATGATATTTTTAAAACCCACATTCGCAACCGAGTTTTTGATAGCTTCGGCGCTAGGCATTGCTTTCATGCTGCCATCAAAATACCAGATCTTATCCATACTGGCGTAACTTATATCAAAGGCGCCATCAGTAAGTTTTGAAATTCCTATAGCGCGCACAATAAGGTTAAAAAGCTCGGGAGCAACTTTTACCGGCTGTATTCCGGCATTGCGATTAATGAGTGATGTTTGTGAGTTTGCATCCCAAGAGGAGATGAGTTTTTCTATACGAGTGATTTCTGCGACAGCGAGATCAATATCTTTTTTTGCTTGTGTAGCATCTTGAGCAACAACCGTGATGTCAAATCTGCTACCCATAAGTTTAAGCGTTTCTTTAAAGGTTTGCTGCGCGTGCGCAAACTGTATAAAAAGAAAAGCAAATATGGTTAGCGTGGTGTTGCGCAAGTCTTCTAAGATTTAAAGGAGTTAAAAACTTTGATATACTCTTGCACAGATGTACCCGGTGTGTAACTGGTCTTGCCAAGCACTTTTCCCGTTTTGTCTAGCTTAACTACAAGTGGGAAGATGCCGTTGCTGTTATATTTTTCAGCAAGTGCGTTATTCTTTTTTTGTTGTGCTTCTGGTAGGGCGTTCTTTTTCTTACGCGGGAAGTCTGCTTGCAACATCACATAATGATCTGCGGCATACTTTTTAAATTCATCTGTACTCCACAGTTCGCGATCTAACTTAATGCACGGCGCACACCAGTCTGACCCTTGAAATACGAGTAAAATCTCTTTGTTCTCTTGTGACGCTGTTTTTTTGGCTGCAGCCAAATCTGTTTGCCACTCTTGTGCAAAAGCATTTAAGCTGATGAAGAATAGGAGTATGGGGAGTAACTTTTTCATATTGGGGTCTATATAAAATTAACGAAACTTTTTGTCTATTGGTTTTTAGTAACGTTAAAAGAAATGTTCTCGAGCACCAGATTGAGTCTTGAGAAGCAGAATTATATTTAAAAAAGAACCCAGTCGCCAAATTCCCTTAAGTGTGCAACTGGGTTTTGTGAATTGTGCAATGCTTTAACGAAACCCCTAAAAATCGTTGTTCGCTGAGCACAAAAGCACTTGTAAAAATAAGGATTTTAACAGGCGGGCTTGTGTAACATTTGTTACACAAGGGTAGTGCTGTATGTTATAAAATCATAAATAGTTAGTTTAGAAATTGGTATCTATTGATCAATTTATTGCTTGCATAAAAAAACCGCCCGGTTGGGGCGGTTCTTAGTTTTTTTGGCTTTAAGCCAAATTATTTTACCTCTTTAAGAAGTTCTTTAACTGCAGTTTGTATCTGCGCGTCTTCACCATTTAAGAATCCGTTATACGGAAGGGCAACATCAATGTCTGGCTTTAATTCTAGGTTCTCTGTAGGTCTGCCTTCTTTACCTATTGTAGCGACCATTGGGATACCAAATACGATGGTAGGATCTATCTGAGATTCCCACCATACAGCGGTTCCTGTTCCTGGAACTGGTTTACCCACAAGTTTACCTATGCCGTTTTGCTTGTAAACATACGGGAAGATAAAGGCATCACTGTAATTGCCTTCGCCCATTACCACAATGCTAGGTTTGTTCCAGCGGGTCATAGATTCACCGCCTTTTATGGTTTTGCCCTGTGGTGCAAATTCTAGATACTTTTTCCCGCTAAGGAAAGTATTAAGATCATCATGTAACCAACCACCACCGTTAAAACGGGTATCTACCACAAGACCTTTTTTGTCAAGATTGCGGCCCATGGCGTTGTCATACACTTCTCTAAAACTGCCATCGTTCATCCCACGGATGTGAACATAGCCCAGTTGACCATTACTTAAAGAGTCAACTTTATGCTCCATCATATCAATCCAGCGTTTGTACATAAGCTGACTTTGAGAGCCCATGCTTTCTGGCTTGATGGTTTGTGAAAATGTATTGCTACCGCTTTTTACAGTAAGCAGGACATTTTTTCCTTGAATGTTATTAAGGTATTTATTCCAGTTGTCACCAGCTTTGATCTCTTGATCATTGATAGCGGTAATGATATCACCTTTTTTGATCTTGTTGTTTGCTTTGTTCACTGGTCCACCTGCGATAACTTCAGAGATCTTGATTCCTTCGCCAGTATAACTTTCATCATACAGTAAACCTAAAGAAGCTGTAGAATCGCCATTCTCATGACGAGGACGATAGCGACCACCGGTGTGAGAAGCATTAAGCTCTCCTAGCATTTCGCTAAGCAACTCCTGGAAGTCATAATTGTTATTGATATGCGGTAAGAACTTAGCATACTCATCATGATACATTTGCCAGTCGATACCGTGAATTGTAGGATCATAAAATTTCTTTACTACCTGTCTCCACATGTGATCAAACATATACTCACGCTCTGCATACGTATCAAGACGCATATCTCCGTCAATAGAGATGTTGCTCACTTTACCACTAGAAGCATCAACTTTTACAAGGCTACCTCTGTTGCTCATGAATAAAGTTTTGCCATCGTCACTTATCTCAATACCGCTAGGCGAACCGCCCATTTTTGCAAGAATTTTAGTTTCTCTTGTACGTGGCTCAGTTACCCAAAGATCATAGCCTTTTTCAAAAGAAGTAAGATAGAATACCTTGCTAGCATCTTCATTAAGTACATAGTCGCTTATTCTGCTACTGTTTATGGTAAGCTTTACCTTACGCATATCAAGATTATCAAGGTTGAGGTCTAGTTTTGCAACCTCTTCTTTATCCTCTTTTTTCTTTTTCTTCTTGTCATCTTTATCTTCATCCTCGTCTTCTTTGTCCTTTTTCTCAAGTTCGCTCATAAGCTCAAACTCTTCTTTGCTAAGCTCGTATTTGTCATAAGCTTCTTGATCAAAGAAAACAGCATAAATATCCTGCTCAGCACCGCCATTCATAGAGAAACCCATAAGACCTTCTTTACTACTTTCGTAAGTCATCATTTTGCCTTCCATCGCCCATTTTGCACGATTTTCTCCAAAACCACTATTTACAGGATGAAAGATCTCACCGCTACCATCTGCCTTAAGAAGTGCGATATTGTTCTTGAAGAAATAACCCTTTTGATCATCTACAAGAAGCCAGTTACTATCTGGACTCCAACTGTAAGACCAGTCGCCATCGCTGTAAGAATGATTGCGACCTTCTGGTAAAATGGTCACTGTTTTTTTGCTGTCAACATCCATTACTTTAAGAATGTTGCGCTCTTCTATATAAGCGATTTTTTTGCCGTCTGGCGAAAAGGTAGCTTGAAACTCCTCTGCATCTGTTGCAATAAGTGGCTCAACATTAATCACAGTAGAAGCATAGAAATATTCTTCTTCTGGACGCTTAAGAGTTGCTTTGTAAACATCCCAACTATCACCACGCTCTGCTGAAAATAGAAGGGTTTTACCATCTTTTGACCAACTGATCATGCGTTCTTGTTCTGGTGTGTTTGTGATGCGTTTTGTGCGTCTGTCTTCAACACCGGTTACAAAAACTTCACCGCGATTTACAAAAGCGATCTCTTTATTATTCGGGCTTACAGCAAACTCTGAAACTGAATTGATATCCATATTTTCAATCGCTTCATAACCTGCATCGTCTAGAACTTGGATGTTCAGTTTTTTGGGCGTAGACCCAGAAGAAAGCGTATAAATATCTCCTTTGTAAGTAAAGGCTATTGTGCCGTTATCTGCAATACTAAGGTGACGTACAGGGAAGTCAGTGAACTGCGTTAGCTCTTTTTCGCTCTTAGCGTTAAGATCTAAAGCATACAGATTTAAAGTGCCGTCTTTTTCATTTATGTAATACACGGTGTTGCCATCTTGACTAAAAACCGGCTCGCGATTTTCACCTTCAAAGGTTGAGACCTGCTCGTACGTATCATTTTTGATATCATAGATCCAGATGTCGCGGGTTACAGAAGATGTGTGGTGTTTTCTCCATGCATCTTCATATCCTTTTCTATCCTGAAAAATGATCTTAGAACCATCTGCATTGTAAGATGCTTCGTCAGCGCCGGCAGCACTTTCAAGCACTGGTCTGCCGCCAGCAACAGGAATGGTGTACATGTTTTGAAACATCCCTGATGGGAATCTCACACTTTCAGCAGGCGCTGTGCGGCCGCTACCAAAAAGCACTGTTGCATTGTCTGTTGTGAAGTCAAATGGATAATCATTTGCACTATTAAAGGTTAGACGTGTTGGTTTTCCGCCTTGAGCGGGCATAGTAAACACATCAAAATTGCCATAACGATCGCTTGCAAACGCTAGTGTTTTACCGTCATGACTCCATACTGGGCGCATATCATAAGCGTCGCCAGTAGTGATCGCAGTGGCTTTGCCGCCATTGCTAGGAACTGTGTAGAGGTTGCCCATGTATCCAAAAACGATGGTTTTTCCATCTGGAGAGATGCTGGGGTAGCGCATCCATTGGGCATCTTTTTGCGCGAAAATCGTACCGCTAAGGCAGCAGATCATCGCAGCAAGTAAAAATCTTCTCATGTAATTTTAAGATTTGATGAATTAGTAATAGGTTTTAACTCTCTAAAGTTAGGCCTTAAGCGTCGTTTTTTTAAGGAAAACCATAATTATCTCATTTCAATTAACAGCTGTGAGGCCAAGCTCTGCAAAGGATTATGCTTACATTTGCTTGAGTAATAAATAGTAAAGCCGTTGGAACTAGATAAAATTAAAGTCATCGCTTTTGATGCAGATGACACGCTGTGGGTAAATGAGACGATCTTTAGAGATGCTGAGCAGGCTTTCGCCAAAAGACTTACCGCATATTTACCAGAAGAAGATATTATAAAGATCCTTCTTGATACAGAGATCCAGAACCTGCAACACTACGGGTATGGGATCAAAGGTTTCACGCTTTCGCTCATGGAAGCTGCTTTGCGTATTACAAAAAATAATGTTGATGCTGAGCTGGTAGAATTTATTCTAGACATCGGTAGAAAGATGCTGGCCGAGCCTATTGAGCTTATTCCCGGTATTGAAGAAGTGCTAGATGAATTAAGCAAAAACTATAGACTGGTTGTTGCGACAAAAGGAGATTTGCTAGATCAAGAGCGCAAGTTGATAAAATCTGGTTTGATAGATTATTTTCATCACATCGAGATCGTCTCAGACAAAAAAGAACTGCAATACAAGCGCCTTGTAAAACATCTAGACATTGCGCCAGCGGAGTTCTTAATGGTAGGGAATTCTCTTAAAAGTGATGTGCTGCCTGTGCTTGCGATGGGCGGTCATGCGTTTCATATTCCATTTCACACCACGTGGGCGCACGAAGAGACTGACGAGGTTATCGCGCATAGTAAGTTTAAAGCTTTTGATTCTGCACAGGCAATGCTTCAATTTTTAAAGAAATAATCATGGGTAAGAAAACAGATCATATCGCACCATATTTACAAGAGTTCATCGCTGAGCAAAAAATATTCTTTGTCGGGACAGCTGCTCCAGAAGGACGTGTTAACGTTTCGCCGAAAGGCTTAGACAGCTTACGCGTTTTAAATGAAAACGAAGTGATCTGGCTTAATCTTACCGGTAGCGGTAATGAGACTGCTGCGCATTTATTAGAGAACGACCGCATGACGATCATGTTTTGCGCTTTTGAGGGCAAGCCGCTTATTTTGAGATTATATGGTAATGCCGCGATCTATCATGATACAGATGCCGAGTTCACAGAGTATATCTCACACTTCCCTGAAAGTGATGGCTCACGACAGATCATAAAAATGCAGGTAGATCTTGTGCAAACCAGTTGCGGTTTTGGTGTGCCATTAATGGATTTTAAAGAAGATCGAGATATTCTTACAAAATGGTCTCAACAAAAGGGCGAAAACGGTATCAAACAATACTGGAAAGAAAAAAACACAACCAGTCTTGACGGTAAATCTACAGAGATCTTAGAGCGATCTAGTTTAAAAGACGCGTAGATTTACTCGATAACAACTGTCCATTTACGCACTTCCCAACTTTTGATCAGTCCGTTTTTTACATACGGATCATTTTTAGCGAAAGCCTCAGCATCTTCATAGGCTGTTTCTCCTTTAAAAACCAGCAAAGCGCCATCTGCAGGTTCTGCAAAAGCACCGGCGATAAAGAGTTTTCCTTCTTCTTGAGCTTTTTTAGCATGCGCGAGATGCACTTCTCTAAACGCAACCCTGCGCTCAATATAATCTTCTACCGTTTTGTAAATAAGTACACAATACATAAGGTCTAATTTGCTATCAAAGATAAGCGCCGTGGTACATTTTTTACACTTTTTGCAAAGATTACATTAGCTTTATCGTACACTAAATGACCATAAAATGATAAGATTCTACAAATCAGCACTTCTAGTGTTTTTGATTTTGGCTTGCGCCAAAACTACTGCGCAACAGAGCGAACTCTCTGTTGAAAAGATCATGAAAGACCCTAAATGGATGGGAACTTTTCCGTCGCGTGTGCAATGGGGCGCTCAGGGCGAAAATATCTACTTTCAATACAATCTAGACGGCGACCCGTCAGACTCATTGTATAAGATAAGTCTGAGCGATCTTGATAAAATTGAAAAAGTAAGTATCGCAGAAAAAAAAGCAATGTCTCCTTCTTATGGAAGCTATAATGAAGACAAAACCAGGATGCTTACCACAGATGGCAACAAGCTGTGGATCTATGATATTAAAAAAGATAATAGCAAAAAACTTCTAGAACTAGATGGAAGAATAGGAGATGCGACTTTTCTTGATGAGGAGACCATAGGATTTTCACTAAGTGATAATGCGTACGTCTACAATATGAAAACTGGCGCGATCAATAAACTTACAAATATTGAAAGCGGTGAAGCACGCAGCGAAAGACCAGAGAAATCATCTGCTAAAGATGCATGGTTAAAAAGCGAAAATCTAGACTTGCTTCAAGTGGTTAGAGAGCGCGAAGAAAATGATAGTTTGTCTCAGCAGTATTACAAAGCGATGGGTGAGAAAGAGCCTTATGCTTTTTATAAAGGGGATATGTCTATCAGTAACATTGAGATTGCGCCATCACAGGATTTTGTTGCTTTTAATTTGATCAAAAGAGAGCGTAGCACTTCTACAGAAGTTCCTAATTATGTGGATGCTTCAGGATATACAAAAGAATTGAGAGCAAGAAGCAAAGTAGGCGATGAAAATACTAAAGTAGAGCTTGCGATCTATAACATTAAAAAAGACACTGCTTATTATGTGCAAACAGATAAACTTCCAGGAATAAAGGATCTACCAGATTATGTTAAGGATTATCCTGATAAAGAATGGGAAGAAAAAGAGCGTGATCTTATTTTATCATCAGCAGACTTTTCGCCGAAAGGAGATAAAGCGATCGTGAATATTAGATCTACAGATAATAAAGACCGCTGGATCGCATTGATCGATCTTACAGATGGTAGCCTTAAAAGTCTGGATCGTCAGCGTGATGAAGCTTGGCTTGCTGGTCCTGGTATTGGATGGTCTTTTGGCGGCGGAACTTTAGGTTGGTTAGATAACAACACCATTTATTACCAATCTGAAGCAAGTGGATATTCGCATTTGTATTTGCAAAATGTAAACTCTGGTGAGAAAACAGATCTTACTCCGGGTGAGTATGAAGTGTTTGATCCATTCTTGTCAAAAGATAAAAAATCTTGGTTTCTTACCACTTCAGAAGAAGGTCCTGGTGAGCGTCACTTTTATAAAATGTCTGCTCGTGGTGGAGCAATGACAAAGCTTACCACAATGGTAGGTAATAATGATGTAAGCCTTTCACCAGATGAGAAATACATGGCAATATTGTATTCTTACAGCAACAAGCCATGGGAATTATATCTTAAGAAAACCAGTGCAAAAGCAAAGCCAGAACAACTTACAGATGGTCAGTCTGAAGAGTTTAAAGATTACCAATGGCGAGAGCCAGAGCTTATTCATTTTAAAGCTGAAGACGGTGCGATGGTCGCTGCGAGATTATATGTGCCAAAGGCCGATGTGAAGAATGATGCGGCAGTGGTTTTTGTACACGGAGCAGGATATTTACAGAACGTTCATAAATGGTGGAGTAGCTATTTTAGAGAATACATGTTCAATAATTTATTGACGGATCTAGGCTACACAGTGATCGACATTGATTATCGCGGTAGCGCCGGTTATGGGCGCGATTGGCGCACGGGCATTTACCGTCATATGGGCGGTAAAGACCTAAGTGATCAAGTAGATGGTGTAAAATATCTTATCGAGAACTATGACATTGATCCTGATAAAGTAGGATTGTATGGCGGTAGTTATGGTGGTTTTATCACACTTATGGCGATGTTCAATGAGTCTGATACATTTAGTGCCGGTGCAGCTTTAAGATCGGTGACAGACTGGGCGCATTACAACCACGGCTACACGGCAAATATCCTTAATGAGCCGTCTCAAGACCCTATCGCATATCGCAGATCATCACCTATCTATTTTGCCGAAGGTCTTGAAGGAGATCTTTTAATAGCTCACGGAATGGTTGACACAAACGTTCATTTTCAGGATGTGGTGAGATTGTCTCAACGCCTTATTGAATTAGGAAAAGACAATTGGGAAATGGCAGTTTATCCAGTAGAAAACCACGGTTTTGTAGAGCCTAGCAGTTGGACAGACGAGTATAAGCGTATTCTTAAACTATTTAATGAGAGTTTATTAGATAAATAATTTTTTGGCTGTAGCCAAAAGAAAAATTGGCAACGCGGTCTGGTAATTTAAAAATGGAAAACAATGAGTAATAGCAAATGGTTAAGCGGTATTTTTTTGATCTTAATAGCTGCGACTAGCTATGCTCAAGAGTTTAAAATTGCCAGACCCGATGTCAATAATGAATAGGTGATTTAATACTGCATATAACAACATCCTCAAAAATTATTGCGGCTACTGATCTTTTTGGGAGAAGCAAGATTAAGTATCTAGCACTAGAGTTATATACACTTCCTACGAAGCTAGGCACAGAAGGCAATCAGAGACTTCGGCGATGTAACCGTCTATTATTTTTAATTTTTTGGCATAAAGCCAAAACTACTTTAGCTTAATTCCATAGCGTGCCGTCAAGTCCTAGAACGATTCCCAGCCACAGTGAGATCACAAATGCAAAGCTGCTGAGCAGGTAACAAATGATCTTCCCAAATGTGTTTTGCGGTTTAACAAAGTCAACTAAAAAGAATGCTAAACTACCGCAAGCCGTTGCAAGTGGAGTGATGACCAATGGTCGCATCCACCAGTTTTGCCCCCAAGCTGGGTCTGGAGTGTTAACGGTGAAGACAAAAGATGAAATAATTCCTAGCCCGATGAGATATCCCAGAATTAGACAAATGGTAAGTTTCTTTTGGTTGATAGGAGTTGTAGTAATAGGATTTGTAAGTGTCATGATGAATGAATATTTAAAGTACTTTGAAGTGCAAAGTAAATAAATATTTTGATACGTTGATAATTTGAGACTGTAGAAAGTTGAGAATTTACAATTTGCTGAAAGAAGTTAAATTAAACGCACAAGTGTATAAATTACATTTATTAACTTAGTCAGCTTAAACAACCAATCCAATCAAGAAATGAAATCGATTTCGGCGGTTTTAAAAACCACTTTACTATTTACAGCTTTAGCCGTAGTTAGTTGCAAAACAGCACCAGACTTTAATAAACACCTGGCAGAATATAAGGCTCAGGCTAAAGCAAATCTCAAGCAAGACATCACGACATTTAATAATTATAAAGATCGTCCTGAGTCTGATGGAGATCTAAATGCCAGTAATAACGAAGCGTTTTTAGTAGAGAATACTCCGCTGTTTTTAAGTTCAGACAGCACGATCACAGAGGTTTTTAATTACCGTTTCTGGATGATGTCTAAACACCTTAGAAGATATCACGATCCAGAAGATGATAAGGATTATTGGGTTTTTACAGAATTCTTCGGGTGGCCTAGACACGGCTCGCGCAGTGGTGCGATACCTTGTCCTGTGGGACATCAATTTTATGATGCACGCTGGTTTAAAAATCCAGAATACTTAAAATCGTACGCAGAATATTACATGAAGGGTTCTGCATCTTATCTTAATCAGCGCGGCAATTCTAGCTTATTGACGAGCGTACCGCGACCAGAAAGTCATCATTTTAGCAGTTGGCTAGTAAATGGTGTAGATGCATTTCTTAAGGTTCATCCAGATAAAGAGTGGACTAAAGAAATGTTACCATACATGGAAGAACATCAGCATGTTTGGGATAGCATTTTTACTGTGCACAATCCAGATTCAAAAACAAACGGAATGTACAAGATCATGGATCTTTATGACGGTATGGAGTTCAGTCTTTCGGCGGTTGAGGGGCTTATCGCCAGCGACGGCCCATTCAGTTTATACACGGCAGATAATTGGAGAGATTATTATTTAGGCTGGGGTACAAATGACCGCGCCGGCAATTCACCTCAGGCTAAAGAATATCCAGAAGCTTTCAACCATGGTTATCCTTGGTATTATCTCGTGCGTCCATCAGTAAATGGATATGCGTATGGTAATATGATGGCACTTTCAGAAATGTATAAAGAGGTAGGCAATTCCGCTTTAAGCGAAAAATACAAAGACCGCGCTGCCGCTGTACAGCAAAAAACCTTAGATGTTCTATGGGATGATGATGAGCAGTTTTTTATGACGTATTCTGCAGGTGATAATAAATACGGGAAGCAAGATTATGAAGCGATGGTGCGTGAATCTGTGGGGTACACGCCGTGGTATTTTAATATGATACCACAAGAAAGCAATGCAAAATATGAAGCTGCTTGGGAGTTTTTAGGTTCTGCCGAAGGTTTTAATAATACCATGGGGATGACAACTGCAGAGCGTAGCCACCCATATTATAACGAGCAAGCCTACGCGTGGAATGGTCGCGGATGGCCTTTTCAAAACTCGGTGGTGAACAAAGCGTATGCAAACTATCTACGCAATTACAAAGATCACGCGACAGAAGAAGACAAAGAACTTCTTATGGAATTGATTGACAAATATGCGGCGATGCATGGCGATAAAGAGAAGAACATAGGCGAGTGGTATATCCCGAGTGATGGTAAGGAATTTGGCGGTGTGCGCGATTATTTTCACTCCACTTTTCCTGATATGATCATCTCAGATCTTTTGGGCATAAAAGCAGATTATGATGGTGCGCTACACATTGAGCCGTTGCTGCCGGTAGACGCGTGGGATTCTTTTTACCTAGGCGATCTTAACATAGCAGGACACTCGGTTGACATCCTCTGGAACAAAGACTGGGAGCCAAAAGAAGAAGGCAATCAAGCGTGGTTGTGCGTTTGGGTAGATGGCGAGTTAAAAACTAAATCTTCAGAGTGGCCGCTTGACGAAGTGGTAATTAAAGGTCTTAACTAAGATATTGTAAAGCTCAATTGTGCGTGTTGTTTTTTGGCTTTAAGCCAAAAGAAAACCTTTGTGAAACATGAAAATACATTGCTATTTTTTAAAAATAGATCGCAATGTCATGTAATTAAGCGGAAGCTCAAGAAACACATGCACAAGGCTTACAAAAAGCAGTAAAGTAAAGCCCAGCGCATAATCGTACGCATACAAAATGATTGAAATGATCCAGAAAGCAGCGATGAGCAAAGTGCTCTGCTTTGTCATGTTTTTATGCCAACCTATCACCGTGGTTTTTGAAAACCAGTTGAGGTAATGGTAGATATACGCAAAGGTGATAAAGATCTGAATCTTGATCTCCCAAGTGCCTCTAAAGTTAAAGGTGCTGCCGTCATTAATCCCCAGATATTTTGAAATATTAGTGTTTAGCAGGTGAAAGTTGTTTGTAGTATAGCTCGCCTCTACAGCGCTGTCAAAAAAGAAATTTTCGCCATTGAGCGGTAAAAGAAGTATCGCCACAGGAACCAGGATCATGAGGATACAGTTGAGCAGTGTAAAATTATTTTTAGACTTCTTAAAACCATAGTACATAAACAACAGCGTGAACAAATACACATGGATCAACGTAGGTAAGAAGATGCCTATGATTATGTGATAGAAGCTAAAGTCATTAAGCAAAAAGGCCAAAACGATACAGCTTAAAAGCGCAAGAACGCGATGCGTCCATTTTTTTAAAAAGAGCAAAACGAAACCCAGCGCGATAATGAGAAAATATCCAGTGGTGTAGATCTTAGAATTCAGCATTTCTTCAATAGAAGTTGCTGTGTTTCCTAGTACGCTTTGCGCGAAATCTAATCGTACCAGATAGGGTAGTGTGATCAAAAGTGCGATGATCATCACAGCATAAACCCAAGCCTTTGAAGAAATGAAAAAGCGTCTGTCTCGTATCCAGTTGATCTCTGTAAAATAATGAAGCGGACCCAAAACCGCATACCCGATCAAGAAAAGCTCAAAGGGTAAGAGAATTGAAAGTCCCAGAGAGAGAATTATAAGAAGCGTATTTAATCTATCAACTTGCATAAAAAAATAAGGGCCGCTTTTGCGGCCCTTAATATAATTAGTCTACGATCATTTTCCGAGTTTCTATGCGGCTATTATCTACATATAGTGTGTAGAAATATGTGCCTTGCTGCAAGAACTGGCGATCAAAGATAATCTCACCATCTCCAAACTGACCTATTTTTCTGTTTTCAAGAATTTGCCCAGCGCTGTTGCTCACTACGATGTTTGCTTTGTTTGCGCTAAGCGGAATGTAATATCCTATCACAGTAGAACTATCAAATGGATTTGGGATATTCTGAAGTAATCTCGCTTTATCCTCTTCTACAGAAACTCTACCACCTACGGTTAAAGAACCATCACAAGCACAAGCTTCTACAGTTTGAAGTCTACTTTCAATATCTGCGATACTTTCCATTAATGGTTGCACTAACGGAGTAAGATCAACACTTACAGAATTTCCATTTTCTATACCTATAACTAGCGTGTTACCAGTAAGAGATGCAGAAGTTAGATCTTGAGAATCTGTTGAGATGAAAGAAGAAAGATCTACAGTGTTACCACCAGTAATAGATAAGTTAGTACCGCTTACAGCAAGCGTTTGGTTATCTGTTCCTGTTCCATCTTGAAAAGCAGCAAGGTCAACAGAGTTTCCACCAGCGATTGCAAGATTAGTTCCTGTAAGACTTAGTGTTTGAGAATCTGTGTTATCTAAGTAACTTGAAAGATCAACGCTACCACCAGCTTCAAGCGAAAGTGTGTTTCCTGTAAGGCTTAGAACTTGGTCGTCAGTTCCTCCACCAGAACCACCGCCTTGGAAGGCAGATAGATCAACAGAACCACCATTTTCTAAGCTAAGAATAGTTCCTGCAAGACTCAAAGCTTGGTCATCAGTTCCTGTACCATCTTGTACGGTAGAAAGATCTACAGTGTTTCCACCAGCGATCTCTAAGCTAGTTCCTGTAAGCGTTAGTGTTTGAGAATCTGTGTTATCCAAGTAACCAGAAAGGTCAACGCTACCACCCGCTTCAAGCGAAAGTGTGTTTCCTGTAAGGCTTAAAACTTGGTCGTCAGTTCCTCCACCAGAACCACCACCTTGGAATGCTGAAAGATCAACAGAACCACCATTTTCAAGGCTAAGAACAGTTCCTGCAAGACTCAATGCTTGATCATCAGTCCCTGTGCCATCTTGAAGAGAAGAAAGATCAACAGAACCGCCATCTTCTAAGCTTAATGTAGTTCCTGCAAAGCTAAGCGATTGATCATCTGTACCTGTACCATCTTGTAAAGCGGCAAGGCTTATAGTATTTCCACCAGCGATTTCAAGATCAGTTCCTGTAAGCGTTAGTGTTTGTGCATCTGTATTATCTAAATACCCAGAAAGATCAACGCTACCACCCGCTTCAAGCGAAAGTGTATTTCCTGTAAGGCTTAAAACTTGGTCGTCAGTTCCTCCACCAGAACCACCACCTTGAAAGGCAGAAAGATCAACAGAACCACCATTTTCAAGGCTAAGAACTGTTCCCGAAAGACTTAATGCTTGATCATCAGTATTATCAAGGTAATCTGATAAATCAACAGAACCACCATCTTCTAGTATAATTGTGTTTCCTGAGATAGAGATGATTTGATTATCTGTGTTGTCCATAAAATCAGATAGGCTTACAGATCCACCATTCTCAAGCGTAAGATTATTTCCTGATAAGCTAAGTGCTTGATCATCTGTGTTGTCAAGGTATCCTGCTAAATTAATAGTATTAGAACCACCAGAAATACCTAGTACATTACCAGAAACCGAAAGTTCTTGACTATCTGTATTATCTAAATATGCCGAAAGATCAACATCACCTCCATTTTCTAGACTTAATGTATTGTCAGTAAGTGTCAACTCTTGCTCGTCAAGATCTGCTCCTACAGAAGATGCCCAAGCAGTACCATTCCATGAGTATATCTTGTTTTCATCAGCGTCATAAACAAGAATACCTTGTTCTGAAGCTCCAAGTTTTGCTTCTAAAGCTGTTCGCTGAGCTGTTGTTAATCTATTTAATTGTAAACCTTTATTCGTATCTCCCAGTGTAAGCGAAGCATATTTATTAGGTGTGTTTGTCCCAATACCAACACTAAGCGGTACTGCGGCACCACCTAAAACAAAAGTGCTATCCTGAGCTGCAAGAGCACCTGTACCAATAGCATATGAAAATTTTCCTGATGATGAAGCTCCTTTACCTATTGCGACAGCAAGTGAATCAGTAGCTTGTGCTTCATAACCTATAGCCATATTGTAGCTTGCACCCGCTGCAGAATTTGTACCGTCAAGAACGGTGCTAGCACCTATGGCAATACCACCCATTGCATCAACTTCAGAACTTGCACCTATTGCAATACTCTCTTCAGTGTTAGTTGTTGCTGTATGACCTATGGCAACAGCATCAATTTCATTTACATCTGCTTCATAACCTACGGCGATACTGTATTGAGCTGCAGAAGGTATCGCAAAATTATATCCTACAGCAACAGCTCCGGTTGCTCTAGTATCACTGCTTTCTCCAATGGTTACCGAATATTCTCCATCTACAAACTGGTCATAACCTATGGCGATAACATCATTGTTTGAAACAGTGATATTTGCTCCTAAGTAGGTAGTTCTACTTCTATTAGTATTGTCAAAATCTGAAAAAGCTCCCATACCTACGTTATCTTCACCTTCTCTGTTAACCGAACCTGTACTAAAACCTACATAGGTATTTCTGTTAGCGTTTGTTGTATTGTTTGTTCTATTGTTATCCCATCCAGACATCGCGCCTATAAAGGTATTATAGCTAGCATACTCAGTAGCAGGACCGGAGGCAGCGCCTAAAAATGTATTATATCTACCGATGCTTATATCTATACCAGAAGAGTCTCCTATAGCGGTATTATGATCACCAGATGTTATATCTGATAATGCTTCTGAACCAACAGCCGTGTTACGATAACCGGTTGTCACTAAGCCTGAATTTGGACCAATACCAGCCTCATTACCTACATATGTGTTCTTGTAACCCGTAGAATTGTACAAACCAGCATCTTCTCCTATAAAAGTGTTTTCATAGCCAGTGGTATTATTCGCACCAGATTCTTCTCCTACAAATGTGTTATCATATCCAGTAGTATTACTTTCACCAGACTCGGTTCCTACAAACACGTTGTCACCAGCAGTCACAGTGGAGTATCCTGCTTGGTGCCCTATAAAGGTGTTGTCAAATCCTGTAGTATTAGAATATCCTGTTTGATATCCATAAAATGTATTTTCAGAAGAAGTGGTAGCGCTTCTACCTGATTGATAGCCAGTAAATGTATTGTATGAACCAGTTCTAAGATAGCTACCCGTGCTGTCTCCATACATGGTGTTAAAATCTCCAGTGGTGATACTTACACCAGAGCCAGTACCGCTTGTTTCGTTTAAGGTTTGTGCGCTTATGCTGAATGTAAAAAACAGCAAAATCACACCGAGTAATTTTGTTTTCATACTTATATTGTTGGTTAATTAAGGTTTACACATGCGAATGTAAAAGGAGTAGCATTTTTACTTCTAGGGGGTTTTTCCCCTTTTTCTTCCCGTTTTTCCCCTTTTTTATATAATTGTTAAAGTTTAACTGGGTGTCATTTCAATATTTCAAGTATTATTGTGACATAACTTTTTACCTGTGCACCTTAAAAAAGCTGTCAGATACTTACCAGAAATTGCTCTTTTCTTAACGGTGTTTATCGTTTACTTAATTTGTTTGCCGCCCTCAATTACTTTTTGGGATAGTGCAGAATTTGTAACAGGTAGTTCTCTTTTTGTGCCAACGCATGCGCCTGGTGCACCTTTGTATAGCATGATCTGTGGTGCAATACTTTCAGTTTTTCCGGTAGGATCTCATGCATTTGTCTCTAATGTGATCTCTGCGTTTTTTGGAGCTTTAGCGGTTGTGGGCTTGTATAAAGTGATCTTTATTGCAGTTAAATTTTTACTCAACAAGAAGTGTAAAACTGAGCGTATCAATACTATATTTTGTAGTCTACTTGGCGCGCTTACTTTTGCATTTTGCATCACATTCTGGACCTCGGCGACAGAAACTGAAGTCTATACACTTTCTTTTAGTTTTTATACGTGGATCATCTTTTTGATGCTTAAATTTTATGCACTCCCAGAATCTAGCCTCTCGCATAAGTATATGCTATTAATTGCTCTATTACTCGGGCTTACCATTGGTGTCCATCCACTTAATTTGGCATTATTAATACCGTTTGGGATCTTACTTGCCACCAGATTACCTATCAAGAAAAAATGGCAAACAATAACAGGAATTCTACTAGGTGGCTTCACTTTTCTTTTGCTTTACAGTTTGTTGATCCCGGGATTTTTAAGTCTGGCGCAAAAACTTGATGTCTGGCTTGTTAATTATCGCAGTTTGCCTAAGAATTCGGGGTTTGTAAGTCTTGTGATCTTGGGTGGAATTCTTATGTTCACATCCATTTACTATCTCAAACAATTTGGCTTTCGCCAAATCGCTAGCGCTCTAATTCTTGTATCAATATTTACTATTGGAGCATCGTCTTATCTGCTTCCGGTTTTACGATCTAATAATTTAAGTATCGCCGGTTATGCCCCTGAAACCGCCGAACGTTTAAAAGAATATTTTCAAGCAGAACAGTTTGGGGTTGATGAGATCCCTTTAATTTCTGGGGCTGTTTTTAATGCTCCGCTAGATTTTAAAGAGCCACTAGTTGATGGATCCGTTACGAGAGTTTTTGACGAAAGTCTAAAAAGATACATTATCACAGACAGCGGGAAATTTACTAAGCCGCGATATGCAAGCGAATTCAATATGCTTTTTCCGCGCATGTATCACAAGTCTGCAATTAATGCGCAAGGCTATAAAGATTGGGCCATTTTTAAGGGAGAACCTGTAAAATATCAAGTTCGCGATTCTATTATCACAATTCAGAAACCTACGCAAGCAGATAATTTCAGCTTCTTTTATAATTACCAATTTAACTGGATGTACTGGCGATATCTTATGTGGAATTTCGCCGGAAGGCAAAACGATCTGCACGGCAAAGGCGCTATCTATAATGGCAATTGGCAAAGCGGTCTGAGTTTTCTAGATGCAGATTTAAAAGAAGCAGAAAATGCGCGAGAGTTTTACAAAAATCGTTCTGGTAAAGTGCATTACTACGGTATTCCTTTATTTTTTGCGACTCTTGGATTGCTGTTTTTGCTAGTGTATCATCGCAAGCTTTTTTACTTTTTTAGTGCTTTGTTTTTGCTTTATGGCGTTGGGATCGTTGTTTTTGTGAATATGCCACCTTTAAGTATTTACGTTAGGGAGCGCGATTATATTTACATAGGTTCTTTTGCGATCGCTAGTGTTTTTGTTGGCTTATCGCCGTTGTGGTTGCTGAGGTTTAAACAAGTTTCTCAGAAGGTTTTTTCAGTTGCGATTGTTGTGGTCATATTGCTTATTCCTGGGCAGTTTTTAGCAAAAGGTTTTGCAGATCATGATCGTGGCGACGAAGTTTTCGCCGAAAGTCTGGCAAAGACATATCTGGATTCTTGTCCGCAAAACGCTTTGCTCATTACAAACGGTGATAACTTCACATTCCCGCTGTGGTATTTGCAGGAAGTCTTAAAGTATCGCCCAGATGTGACGGTGATAAATCGCGATATGCTTAATCTAGATTGGTATATTAAGAAGTTAGATCATAAGAAATTTGATCTTCAATTATCGCTTCCTTTTTCGGCTTACGCCAAAGGTTCTCAGACGCATTTTCCGTTAAACGAGATCGAGCAAAGACCTATTGATCTCAAGGCATTTCCTGCATTTGTCTCAAATAAGAACAACACCATTTTATGGAATGGAAAGCAGCAATATTTTGTACCTACAAAGACATTTTCTCTCACAACAGATGCAAATTACTGGCAGCCGCGCGAAGGTTTAGGGCGTTTGCAGCGCGTGACTTGGCAATGGAAAAAAGACTTTTATGAGCGTGCAGATGTTGTGCTTTTAGACATTTTGCAAGCCAATTTTAATCGCAGGCCGATCACTTTTTTAAACAACGGCAAGGCAGACCATAAATTGAATCTAGGCGATGCCTTAGAGCAAAACGGACTCGTAGAGCAGCTTGTTCCTTACAAACCTCGCGATCCCAACGCAAACCCAAAACTTGTCAATACGCAAGCAAAATTGAATTTTGATTTTGCCAAATATAATGCGGAGCATCAACTAGAAGCAGAAGCGTTAGCGTATGTGCAAGAGATCATACGGCCTGCGTATTATTTTACCGCGCAAGCATTAATTGAGCGCGGCAATTTCGCGGAAGCGAAAGAACATCTAGACGCTTGCATGAAGAATTTTGATGCATCGGCGGTGCCTTACAAGCAATACGCCTTTGCGCTGGGCAGGTTGTATGATAGAGTAGGAGATAAGGCTTTAGCCAAAAGTGTTTGCATACGATCTTACCAAACCGTGAAGCAAGAACTGGAGTGGATGATCAGTACAGATCCCGCTCGTCCTGTAGTGAATATTAGAACCGCAAATACAAGATTTAATATTCTGCAGGGAATGTTTGATCAACTAGGAGATATCGCACCCAACTTTAAAAATCAGGAAACAGACGATTACATGAATTTTGTAAAGCAGTTTGAAAACTGGCGAACGGAAAACTGGCCGTATTAACGAAGAGCTTCTAGCAAAACTTCCACAGGATGCAATGCTTCACGCGACGTACCATCTTGTATTTGATGACGACAACTTGTTCCTGGCGCAACGATAATGGTTTCTTTATCTGCTTTGCGCACCGCCGGAAATAAGGTTTGCTCACCTATTTTCATGCTAATTTCATAATGCTCTTCTTCATAGCCAAAACTTCCCGCCATACCACAACAACCAGAAGGAATGATCGTGGGTTTATAATTCTCAGGAAGATTCATCAATATGAAAGTTGGTTCCATTGTGCTAAGCGCTTTTTGATGACAATGGCCGTGTATTTTCAATCGCCTTGCGGCGGTAGTGAATTGTTCTGCTTTGATGTTGCCAATCTTCACTTCGTTTGCAAGAAACTCATCGATAAGCAAACAGTTTTGGGCTAGGATTTTGGCGGAAGCCATATCATCTACAAGTCTAGGATATTCATCTCTAAACGTTAAGATCGCCGATGGTTCTATACCTATCAAAGGTTCATCTGCAGAGATGATGTTTTGAAAATGCTCCACGTTTTTACAAGCTACTTTGCGGGCTTGTTTTAAGAACCCTTTTGAAATATAGGACCTCCCACTTTCAGTATGTTTACTGATCTTAACAGCATAGTTTAACTTCTGTAAGAGCTGTACCGCGGCAATACCAATGGGAACATCCAGATGATTTGTAAATTCATCAACAAAGAGATGCACAGTCTTTACAGGCCGCTGCGGATTGTTTTTTAAAAGTGTTTTAAGTTCTTGGTTTAAGGTTCTCTTTGCTACTTTAGGAAGTTCGCGTTGCGGAGCAATATGCAACACACGTTTCATGAACTTGCTGGTGAGTTTGCCGTTATAAATGGTGTTTATAAAACCAGGCATTTTACTCGCTTTGTTATTTAAAAAAGCGTTGTGCGCCATGGCTCTTGTGCGCAAAGAGCTCCCGTGATTCTTCTTGTATTGATATTCAAATTCGGCTTTTAATGCGGCAACATCTACATTGCTAGGGCACTCACTGCTACAGCCTTTACAACTGATACAAAGATCAAAAACCTGTTTAAGTTCTTTATGGTCAAATTTGTTCTTACGATCTGAAGTAGTTAAATACTCGCGTAGCAAATTAGCACGGCCACGTGTAGAATCTTTTTCGTCTTTTGTCGCGCGATAACTAGGACACATTGTGCCACCGGCAGCTGCTGGTTTGCGGCATTCACCGGTACCGTTACAGTTTTCGGCAAGACGCAGAATTCCCTGAGATTCTTCAAAGTTCATCAAGGTTTTGATCTCTGGTTCGGCTCGATCTGGTGTGTAGCGCAGATTTTTATCCATTTTATAAGGAGCGACGATCTTGCCAGGATTAAAAATTCCGTCAGGATCAAAGGCTTTCTTTATTTTTTTGATCTGCTTATAATTGGTCTTGCCCAGCATCTCTTTAATAAACTCGGCTCTTACGATACCATCGCCATGTTCACCACTCATACTGCCGTTATATTTTTTAACCAATGCAGCAACATCTGTAGTGATCTTTCTAAAAAGCTTTACATCCTCCTGCTTTTTAAGATTAAGAATAGGACGCAAATGAATTTCGCCAGCGCCAGCGTGAGCATAATAAACAGCATCTTGACCATGTTTTGCCATAAGCTGAGAGAACTCGCTGATATATTCCGCAAGATCTTCTATCATCACGGCTGTGTCTTCAATACAAGCAACAGCCTTGCGATCGCCCACAATATTGCCTAGCAATCCTAAACCTGCTTTGCGCAGCTCTGCAGCCATATTGATCTGCTCGCCCTCTAAGTGTGGCAGGGCATAGGCAAGTTTAGAATTCTGTAAAGTTTCTGTGAGCGCTTTTGCTTTTTCCTTAGCCTGCGTGAGATCTTCATCACGAACTTCTAGCATGAGAATGGCTTTGGGGTCACCTTCAATGAAGAATCTATTTTTCTGATGTTCGCGGTTGTTTAAAGTACAATCTAAAATCACTTTATCCATCATTTCGCAAGAATACAGATCGTGCTGCATCGCAGGAACTACGGCCTGCATACATTGATCTATGGTGCTAAAGTGTGCAGCAACCATCACGCCGTGTTGTGGCGGTAATTTGTCAAGTTTCAGTTTTATCTCTGTGGTAAAAGCAAGGGTGCCTTCACTACCAGCAAGGATGTCGCAAAGGTTGATCGTCTCTTTTTGGCTAGAGCCAAAAAAACTATTGCGCAATAAAGCATCTAACGCATAGCCTGTGCTACGACGGTGAATTTCTTGTTTTGGGAAATTAGCATTGATCTCCTGCTGAATATCTTTATCCTCAAGAATCTGATTTACTTTTTTGTAAACCTTGCCTTCTAGATTTTTGAGTTTTCTTTTTTCTTTAAAAAGTGCGTTTGAAATAGTGGAGAATGTAGCTTCGCTCGCATCGCTCAATACCGCTTTAAGTTTGATAACCTTGTCACGGGTAACACCATATTTTATAGAAGTAGTTCCAGAGGAGTTGTTGCCCACCATACCGCCTATCATACAGCGATTAGATGTTGATGTATTGGGGCCAAAAAACAAACCATGCCTTGCGAGATAGCGGTTAAGATCATCTCTAATGACGCCCGGCTGTACGGTTACTGTTTGCTCTTCTAGATCTAATGAGATAATTGCATTGAAGTGTTCTGAAACATCCACGACGATGCCTTCTCCCACAACCTGACCGGCAAGCGAAGTTCCTGCCGTACGCGGAATGATAGAGACCTTATTCTTCTTTGCAAAAATGATAAGAAGCTTGATGTCTTCAACTGTTTTAGGAAACGCAACAGCCGTAGGCATCATTCTATAAACAGAAGCATCTGTGGCGTAAAGCCCTTTGTATAAGTCGTCAAAATAGAGCTCTCCTTCTAGCGTTTCTGCCAGTGATTGCAGCGATTGATTAAGGTCTTCATGCATATCCCAAAAATACAAACTAAGATCTTTTGCTTAACAGATTATTAAATAAGGTTAACAAAAGATTGGCGGAGCGCTCGATAAATCAACACATTCACTGATATAAATTTGCCTCACAATCTTTTAAAAAAACTAACATGAAAAAAATAATCTTTTTATTTATCCTTGCTGTAGGAGGTGTTCTATCTACGCAAGCACAAGAAATCGCTGATAACGCTTTAGGTCTAAGATTAGGAGATAGCGACGGTTTTGGGGCAGAGATTTCTTATCAAAGAGCCGTGGGTTCTGACAACAACCGTCTGGAGTTTGACCTTGGTTGGAGAGATTCAAGATATTATGATGCCGTTAAGCTTGTAGGTCTTTACCAATGGGTTTGGAAAATTGACGGTGGTTTTAACTGGTATGCTGGTGCTGGTGCAGGTTTAGGATCTTATGATTTTGATCCAGATAACGATCGTTTTAATGACGATGACGATGAGCTTTTTGCTTTGGTTGCGGGTAACGTAGGTATTGAGTATAACTTTGATATCCCGTTGATGTTGTCACTAGACTTCAGACCAGAATTTGGTTTTGACGATTATGACGATGATGTAGATCTAGACATCGCTTTAGGTATAAGATACCAGTTCTAAGAAACTTGATCAAACGATAAAAAGAAAACCATCTGCAAATTGTAGATGGTTTTTTTATTGCCTTACGGGGAAAAGTATTTTTATGTAATTGCCTTCAGATTGACTTTAGGCTTTCTCCTTTTTCTGTTTGCGTCCCAAAGCTTTCTCATAAGCTTCTTCATACATTGGGACGATGTAATCAATATCAAATTTTTTAGCCTCAGCCTTAGCCTGCTTTTTAAAACGCTCTAATGTGCCATCTTCTGTTAGAATGCTCAAAGCATTTGTTGCCATTGCATCTACATCGCCTATATCGCTTAGATAACCTGAGACACCATCGATATTTACTTCTGCTAGTCCGCCAGCGTTTGAAGAAACCACAGGAACGCCGTGACTCATCGCCTCAAGCGCTGCCAGACCAAAACTCTCTGCTCGTGAAGGAAGCAAGAAAAGATCTGAGAAGCAAAGGATTTTATCGATCTCGTTGCTATTACCCAGCCAGATCACTTGTTTAGAAATGCCTAGTTCATCACACAACGCTTCTCCTGGTTCACGTTCTGGACCTTCACCCACCATGATCAATTTTGCCGGAATTTCATTCTGAATTTTAGCAAAAACCTTGATCACATCTGGTATGCATTTTACAGCGCGCATATTACTAATGTGCGTCACGATACGCTCATGAGGAGCCGCCATAAGTTCGCGCTGGCAGTCAGTAAAACCGCTTTTTATATTGCTTTGATCAATGAAGTTTGGTATAACAGAAACTTCACGTTTAATATCAAATAACCTAAGCGTGTCTTGCTTTAAACTCTCAGAAACTGAGGTTACCATGTCACTTTTATTGATGCTAAAGGTAACCGCAGGTTTGTAAAAAGGATGGTTGCCCACAAGGGTAATATCTGTACCGTGAAGTGTTGTAACCATCGGAATATTTATGCCGTCTTGTTGCAGCATCTTTTTTGCCATATATCCAGCATAGGCATGCGGTATAGCATAATGCACATGCAAAAGATCAATATGATATGCTTTGATGATGTTAACCAATTTGCTACTAAGTGCAAGCTCATAAGGCTGGTAATGAAAAAGAGGATAATCAGGAACATTCACCTCATGAAAAAACACGCGCTCCATTAGAAGATCTAATCTTACGGGTTGTTTATAGGTGATAAAATGTACTTCGTGACCTCTTTTCGCTAAAGCGATACCTAACTCTGTAGCAACTACGCCACTACCGCCAAATGTAGGATAACAAACTATTGCAATTTTCATTGCCTAAAAATACAGCATGAAAAACGTACTTACCATACTTTAAAAGAATATTTAACCTTTAAAGGATAGCGTCTTCTATTACCTGCTGTATATCTGATCGTAAGCCAGAAGAAATTAGCTTTCTGTTTGTGGCGTAAGGATGCACACGGTTAGACAAGAAAACATAGATGATCCCTGTTTTAGGATCTGCCCATGTAAGTGTGCCTGTAAAACCACTGTGACCAAAACTTTCATCTGAAACGCAACCACAAGTAGGGCCGCCACCAGAGAGTTGTTGTTTGTCAAAACCTACACCACGGCGCACATTTTGACTTTCGTAGTATCTCGTGTTGAAGTCGGTCATGGTTTCTTTACTAAAGAATCGTTTACCGCCGTAGTAACCATTTTGCAAATACATCTGCATCATTTTTGCCACATCATTAGCATTGCCAAACAAACCTGCGTGACCGCCTATTCCGCCTTGCATCGCTGCCCCTTGATCATGCACGTAACCAAGTAATTGCTGCATTCTGTAGGCTTGATCATTTTCGGTTGGGATTATTTGGCTTTTGCCAAAACGATTTAGCGGTAAATACCCTAAACGATACGCTCCTAATTTAGAATAATAGGTTTCTTGCGTAAGCTGATTTAGATCTTTACCAGAAGTGTCTTCTAAATATTTTTTAAACAGATAATATGAAAGGTCGCTGTATTTATATTGCGATCTGCTTAGAAGATCACTATCTGCAATAACCTTGATTATACTATCCTGATAATCATGACGCATGTACAAAGCTTCAGCAACTTTGAGGTCAAATTTCTCATCAGGGCGTGTGTGGTAATATGCTTTTGCTGGTTTGCCGCCATCTAGTGTTGCCGTGTAAAAAGGGATCCATGGTGCTAAACGCCCATAGTGACTTAGAACGGCCTTTACAGTAATATTCTCTTTGTTTGAACCTTTAAGAACAGGTAAAATTTCGCCCAGTTTAGTGTTAAGACTGATCTTACCATTGTCGTAACGCTCCATAAGCATAGGTAACGTTGCAAGGATCTTTGTCATTGAGGCTAGATCATAAACATCGTCAAGGTCTACTTTTTCATCTTTTGTGTAGGTGTGATTGCCAAAAGCCTTTTCATAGATGACTTTGCCATTGCGGGCTACAAGAACTTGCGCACCAGGAAACATCACTTGCTTAATTCCGGCTTCCACAAGTGTGTCAATCTTTTTAAGCTTCTCGCCATCCATTTTCACCTCTTCAGGGATGCCATATTGAAGTCTTCTTAAAGTCCCAATTTCATAACTGGTATGCACCGGGAAATCTATACCTAGATCAACAGGCAGTTTACCGTTACTTCCATGCGAACCAAAGATCATCTGAGCGCTTAATTCTTGAGCGGTATCGCTATTTTGATACGACATCACAATACCTTTAATGTTTGTGGTATTGTTGAAATCCATCAGCGCGTATGGTCTTACAAAAAGATCAAGAACTACAGGTTTTTCTGCAGCGATGCTTTCTATCCAATTGATCTGTTGTGAAGAAAGTTTGTAAGATTTCCACGGGTTGTCGTTACTTCTGTGAAAGCCAAAGATCACATAATTAAAATCTTTAAGCTTTGTTCTTAGATCCTGAAAATCGTTTGTAGTGATCTCTGTAACGTCAGCGTATTTTTTCATCTGCTTGTAAAATGCAGAACCACTGTCGTCGCCTAATTTTACATAAGCTATTTTCTTTTTGTCAAGATCTTTTACCGGTAAAATGGCTTCGTCATTCTTTAAAACCGTGATCGCCGCACTTATGGCTTTACGATACACAACTTCATCTTCCGGCGTGTGAAGATCTTCGTATAGATTTTCAATTTTTACTGGTTGATAATCATTTAAACCCACTTTATATTTAGCAAAAAGAATCTTTCTTACGCTTTTACTAAGTCGGGTTTCTGTGATCTCACCGTCATTGTATGCTTTCTCGAGACGGTCAATCCCGGCAGGAATATTTTCGCTGATAAGCAAAATATCATTACCCGCTTTAAAGGCTTGCAAATCTACCTCGCCCGAACCACTAAAATTAGACGCGCCCTTCATATTCAACGCGTCAGTAAAGATCAATCCTTGAAATTTAAGACTGTCTTGCAAAATATCTGTCACAACCTTTTTTGAAAGCGAAGTAGGATAACCTTTTCTGCTCTCTAATGCAGGAACGTTGAGGTGCGCAACCATCACGCTGGCAACGCCGGCATCAATAAGCGGTTTATACGGATACATCTCAACATCATCTAGACGCTTGCGCGAAAAGGGGATCGTAGGAAGTGTTTTGTGCGAATCTTGATCTGTATCGCCATGACCAGGAAAGTGTTTTATGCTGCCTAAAACTCCGGCTTCTTGCATTCCTTGAAGAAAAGCTTTTGCCTTAGCCGTAACATTCACTTTATCTGAACCAAAACTTCTGTTACCAATAATGGGATTTTCTGGATTGATATTGATGTCTACATCTGGAGCAAAATTCATGTGTACGCCCAGACGTTTGCAATGTTCACCAATTCTGTAGCCTACTTCTTTTACGATCTCATCATCTTTAATGGCGCCCAGTGTCATATTCCACGGGAAGGCATAAGTGCTGTCTAGGCGCATGCTCAATCCCCATTCTGCATCCATTGAGATGAGCATTGGGATTTTGGCTTTAGCCTGCAACTTATTGTTGAGTTTCGCTTGGCGAATGGGACCACCTTTAGAATAGATAATTCCGCCTATGTTGTAGTTTTTAACCAGCGATTCTACATACTGCAAATCTGCCTTAGAGCCATTGCTGAAGACCATGGGCATAAACAGTTGACCTATTTTTTCTCTAAGGTCCATGCTGTTGTAAACACTGTCAACCCAAGCTTGTTGCTCACTCAGTTCTCTCACCATCAAAGGATTCTTACCCTGAGCGAAAAGCGTACTGCTGATCAGCAAGAAGGTAAGGATCGCAAAAAATCTCTGCATATATTTTTTATTTAAAGAAACGAGCATGCCAGCTTTCTATTGCAGGCACTTGCCAATGCTCTTCAAATTCTTCTTTTGTATTTACTAAATTGTTGAAAACTATAGTTTTCTTTCCTACCGCGCCATCTTTTGCCATTTTCTTAAAATCAAGTAATGGTTTGTAGTGCACGCGCTCGTTTTGAAAATAAGTAACGTTCATCTTGTCTAGAAGTTCAACGTTATATTTTTGTTCTAATTGTTGAATGAATCTCACTTGAGAATCAATACTACAACCGCTGGCAGCAGCCATTTCTTGATCTAGACCTATAATTATAAATCTTTGATGCTCAATAGTCACACCGGCATGCAGGCTAGAGCCATGTGCCGTCCATTGGGTTAAGAAAGTTTCGAGGTCTTCTTTGAGTTGAGGTTCCTCATTTTCTTCAAATTTTCTATCGGCTTGATATATCCAGATCCTGGCATCTCCAGGTAGTTCATTAAAGGGAATAAGCATTGTGCTAGTTTTAGCACAAATATACCGTAAAGCAGGTGAATATGAATAGGGTTAAACTCCTTTCAGGCTGTTAATAACTGCAAAAGTTTTGTAAAAATCTGGATGTAGATCTTTAAGATTTTTATCGAAAAGGTCGCTGCGGTTTTTTGGCTTTAAGCCAAATTAAAATTTGCGATCTGCTTTTTACTCAACTGATTGAAACGTATAAAAAGCAATAGGGCAGAAGTGGTCAACCCAGCAAAAAGACCCAGCCAAATTCCTTGGCTGCCCATGATATCTTCTTTGCCAAAATACCACGCCACAGGAAAACCAACAATCCAGTATGCGATGAAGCAAATCACCATCGGTACGGTAACATCTTGCAGTCCACGAAGCGAACCTAAGATCACCACCTGCAAACCATCACTAAGCTGAAAGATGGCTGCGATGATCAATAATTGTGAGGCGATATAAACTACCTCTGCATTGTCAATGTAAAATGCGGGAAGGATATTTTTTAAAGCGATAAAGCCCAATGCAAAAACGCCCATGATCAAGAATACTTGCAAGAAGAGCGAAAATGCAATGCGACGCAGGTTTGGAAAGTCTTTCATCCCTTTTTGATTACCTACGCGTATTGTGGCTGTAACGCCAAAACCTGTCGCAATCATAAACGTCATTGAAGCAAGATTAAGTGCGATCTGGTTTGCTGCTTGAGCGTTTGTACCCAGAATCCCTGAAAGGAAAATGCAACTAGTGAACAGCGCGACTTCAAAGAACATTTGTAAAGCCGTGGGGAAACCTAGTAGAAATAAACGTTTAAAGACAGACCATCTCAAATTCTTGAAATACTTGAATTCAAAATAAGGTTTGAATTTGGTTCTATTCTTTAAGATAAAGATCAACAGCAAAACCATAAAAATACGTGAGATCAGCGTTCCATAACCAGCGCCAACTAATCCCATTTCTGGGAAGCCTAATTTACCGTAGATCAATAAATAGTTGAAAAGTACATTTACCACATTTGCTGCAAGTGTTGCATACATCGCAAATCTCGTGTTAGATAAACCATCTGCAAATTGTTTAAATGCTTGGAATATCATTAACGGGATCAATGAAAATGCGATCACTTCCATATACGGGATGGCAAGTGCAACCACTTCTGGCGGTTGATCCATGTGATTGAGCAAGGGTTTAGCAAAAAGCAAAGCGACAAATAACATAATGCCATTAATGCCACACATAATGATACCGTGCTGGAAGTAATTTCGCCCCAGAGCGAGATCTTTAGCGCCATCTGTCTCTGCGATAAGCGGTGTGATCGCAAATGAAAAGCCAATACCTAACGACATGGCGATAAACACAAGACTGTTGCCCAAAGAAACCGCTGCAAGTGGCGCAGCGCCCAGTCTACCTACCATGATGTTATCTGCAAGCGCCACCATCACATGACCTAGTTGCCCCAGCATTATAGGAAATGCGAGATGAAGGTTTTTTTTGAATTCTCTTGTGTATGCAGTTATCGTCATGGCTCTTAAAAACAGGCGTGCAAAATTAGGCATTTTTTAGGCTTAACCTACCTTAACTTATTTTACCAGCATGTTAACATTGGCTTGGTTTTTTGTTTTTTATTTTGCTAGGCATGAATACTACCGACTTTAAAAATAAAGTAATACCAAAGTCTATTGAGAAAGAGGCGTTAAAAGCGCTGTCTTATTATCCAGAATTGAAGGATACATCCATCACATTTCAATTTAAGAAGGATATTAAGAAATCTACAATGCAAGCACAGCCTACGTGGTCTAGCTTTTTTAAGAATAAAAAAGATCGCGCTTACATTATCTTGATCAGTAAGAAAGTCAAAATTGATGATGAGACTTTTAAGATCACAAATATTCCTAGTGATGTGCTTATAGGTTGGCTGGGACATGAACTAGGTCATGTGGTTGATTATATGGAGCGCAGTAATCTAGGTATGCTTGTTTTTGGAGCTAAATATCTTTACAGCAAAGGGCATATTCAAGAAGTAGAACGAGCAGCAGATACTTATGCTGTGGCTCACGGCATGGGAGAATATATTTTAAAGACTAAAGATTTTATTCTTAACCATGCTAAGATCTCGCCGATATACAAAGCCCGAATTAAAAAATTATACCTCTCTCCAGAAGAGATCATGCAGCTTATAGAAGACCATAAAGTCGAAGAAGTAGGTCTTTAAATACTCAATTTTAAGTTTTTATAAAAAAATATACCTTTAGAGATTCAACTTAAGGTATATGATCAGCCCAAGGGCGAAGCGCAATTTTTATCAAATTCTACCATTCCCGGTTATTTGGCTAGTATTGGGAATGATCTTTATGTTTATAGAATTTGCTGCTACGCAAAATCAGCAAGAGATCGCAAAGTCTGCTATCAAGGTAGATATTTATGTTTTTACCTACGCGATGATAGCGGTAACGATTGTAGGATTTATTGTTGGTGCAATTGAGAATTTTCTTCTGCAAAAAGTCTTTTCGCGTAAGCCTTTAGTAAAAAAAATAATCTTCAAAACCCTATTGTATGCCGGGTTGATGGTCTTGATCATTGGCATCGCGTATCCTGTTGCGGCAAGTATAGAACAACAAATTTCACTTTTTGATAGTGCGATCTTAGAGCGAACAGAAGAATTTTTAGGAAGTCAGACGTTTTACAGCACCATGCTTCAAATGGCGGTGACGCTTTTTGCCTGTTTCTTCTATGTTGAGATTAGAGCACATGTAGGTCATGAGGTAATGCTCGATTTTTTTACCGGTAAATATCATGCGCCTATTCAAGAGAAACGGGTTTTTATGTTTCTGGATATGAAATCTTCAACAACCATCGCAGAACGTTTAGGACACAGCAAATACTTTGAGTTTTTAAAGCAATACTACGATGATATTTCTGAGGCGGTGATCAACAATTATGGCGAAGTCTATCAATATGTAGGTGATGAGCTTGTGCTTTCGTGGCCATTGAAGAAGAACTTTCAGGCGCGTTGTGTGCTAGATTGTTTTTATGAGATGAAGTACAGACTTCTGGAAAAGGCAGAATGGTATGAGAAAACCTTTGGCGAAAGCCCAACATTTAAAGCCGGCATACATTGCGGCTCTGTTACAGCGGGAGAGATAGGCAAAGTTAAGAAAGAAATTCTCTATACCGGCGATGTTCTTAACGCCACGGCTCGCATACAATCGCTTTGCAACAGTTATGCAGTAGACAATATTATAACGCAATCTTTTTATTCTCATTTGCATGAAAACAACTCTTACCAGATCACTGCGCTGGGAACGGTCGCTTTGCGCGGAAGAAAAAAAGAGGCAAAACTTTTTACAACCGCATTGAAGATCAATACAGAGTAAATTGTCATGAAAAGCATCTTTAAAAAAGCCCGAAAGAAATTTATAGCCAGTAATAAGATCAGTAAATATTTGCTTTATGCTGTAGGCGAAATTGTCTTGATCGTAATAGGTATTCTCATCGCTGTGGGAATTAATAATATTTCAGAAAATAGCGCGGCAAGTAAGCGAGAAGATTTTTACCTCGCCGGTTTAAAAACCGAATTCAAACTGAATAAAGCCAAGCTCGCTATTCTCATGGATGTGAATATGCAGAATTATGAGATGGCGAAAAAGCTTGTCAATTATATGCATGGCGATAGTATTCCTGGCGAAGAGGAGCTAGCAACGTTGATGTACAAATCTTTTGCGAATGAGACCTATTTTAACCCTACAAATTCTATGTTGCGAGAATTGCTCAACTCTGGCAATCTCAAAGACATCAATAATTCTGAGTTGAGAATGCATCTCACCGCTTGGGAAAGTCATGTGCTTAGCGTGCAGCGACAAGAAGAAACCCTTTCGCAAGAGCGACAAAATACCATTGAAGCTTTTAGAAATGCAAATGGCAGCATTCGCACGGTACTAGATCTTACAAGTATTAGCGAGAACGCTTTGCTCATCCCCACACTTCAAGAACATGATAGTAATGCGGCGGTTTTGAGTTCGCGTGAGTTTGAGAATGCGCTGCTACTTTTTATCCTTACCGGTATCACAACTTCGGCAGAGCATTATTTGCCTTTAAGCGAAGAGATAGATGCAATTCTAGAACTTCTGGAAGAGGAGAGTTGATAAGGTTTTTGTCTTTTGGCTGCAGCCAAAAAATAAAGATCATCACTGCTGTGATCATAATTATGAAGTTTATCTGTGCGGAGCGGTAATGCCTGTTTTATTTTGTTTAATTTTCACGCTTTAATTAAAAAATTCAAACAACGAATGTCTAGATTTTTATTGATCGCACTGGCTGTATTTTGCATGATCTCATGTGGTGAGGATTCAGCTGAAGGTGCTAATGTTCATTTTAAGATTAATGGTGCTGCAAACGATAGTTTGATGATAGGATATTATCTGGGAGATAAGCAGTACTTTATAGGTGATAAAGGCGATAATACGGTAATTCATCTTGATGATAAAGGTGAGGCAACGTATACAAACGACAGTTTAAAGAAAGGTTTGTATATGGTGGTTTTTCCTCCTAATAATGAATATGGAGAGTTTATTTATGACGGTGAAGATCTTAATGTAACTGCAGATAGATCTGATCTTATGTTTACCATGACGGCAAAAAATTCTCTTTCTAACGAGTTGAAGTATGATAACATGCAGATCGTTAAAAAGATGAGCGATGCGCGCCAAAATGCTGGTCAAGCAGAAGGTACTGCAGATGTTGATGCTATTAATGCAGAGTATGCAACGTTTGTAGATAAAATGATCGCAGAGCACCCTGATAATCTTTTTGTGAGAATGATGAGCATGAGCAAAGAGCCTGAAGTTCCTGCAGCGATAGAAGATAATAAGGAGGCGGCGTATTATTATTTTAAGGATCATTATTTAGACAATGTGCCTTTTGATCAAGAGTGGGTTATTCGCACACCTTTATATCAGCGTACGATAGATACGTATTTACAGCGATTGACTTTTCCGGCGGTAGATTCTTTAAAGGTTGCTGCAGATGAGGTTATCGAGAAATCTAAGGCCAACGAGGAAGTTTACAAATACACGCTTGTAAATCTTTTTAATCAATTTGCTTCTAGCAAAAGAATGGGTTACGACGGTGTGTATGTTCACCTTGCGAACAAATATTATCTAAGCGGCGATGCGCCATGGGCAGATCAAGAAAACCTTGACAGAATTAAAGCAAATGTTGAGCAATTAAAGACGAGTCTTGTAGGTATGCCGGCTCAAGATTTTAATGTGATAGAGTCTACTGGTAAAGAATATTCACTGTACGATGTAGATTCAAAATACACAGTGGTTTTCTTTATGGATCCAGATTGCGATCACTGTCAGCAGGCGGCAGATGATTTTAAGAAAACACGCGAGCAATTACCAGAAACTGTTACCATTCTTGGCGTAGCGTTCAACACAAAGATGGATAAGCTTCAACTTGTAAAAAAAGAGCGTGATTACTTCTGGAAGATGACCATCCCAGAAAGTGAAGAACTTGCAGATAAACTGGGCGCACAATATAATATTACAACTTTTCCGCAGATCTATATTTTAGATGCAGACAAGAAGATTGTTGCAAAACAGGTGATGCCGTCACAAATACCAGCGGTGTTGCAAAATGTAGAGCTACAACAGCAATAAGTTCTTTTCGCTTAAAGCGAAATAAAAACACACGATATAAAAAATGCGCTTTTCTCAAAGCGCATTTTTTTGTTCTTAATATTGATGAAAAGCATCAGACACAAACTTGAGCACTTCGGGGAGTGATTCTCTCCAATACGTCCAGTTATGCGCACCTTCTCTCACGCGATACTCATGCGGGATTTTGTTTTTACGCATGGCCATGTGCAATAAACTATTGCCTTCATAAAGGAAGTCATCATCGCCGCAATCTATATACCAGCGAATGGAAGAAAGCTCTTTTGCATCCATACTTTTAGCAAGTTCTACGGCATTGTGTTTTTCAAAATACGGTTTGATGTCAGCCTCTTTATATTTTGTTTCAGATCTATCTAGACGTTCTTTAAGCTGATCGTGTGTAAGCGGACCAACGTAAGCACTTAGCGGGCACACCGAAGAAAACAACTCAGGATGATGCATTGCGTACATTAAAGTGCCGCCACCACCCATAGATAAACCAGCGATCGCTCTAAAACGGCGCTCCTTCTTTACCCGATATTTATTCTCTATAAAAGGCATAAACTCCTCAAAGAAAAAATCCTCATAATTCCATGACTCATCAATGGTATTAAAATATCCACGCACTTTAGTATCTGCATCAGGCATCACAATGATCATAGGCGTGGCCGTGCCATCTTTTATCGCATCGTCTGTAATGCGTAAAACTTCACCAAATTGCACCCAACCCGTCTGATCATCGCCAGCGCCGTGCAACAAATACAAAACAGGATAACTACGTCCAGAAGTCTCATAGTCTGGCGGAAGATACACCGCATATTTACGATCCATTTTAAGGATCTTACTAGGGAGCGAAAGTTCGTCAAACACTTTACCGCGCTGCGCAAATAATGCAGTTGAGCAATAGATCAAGGCAAGCGTAAAAATTAGTTTTTTCATTTTTAAAGTGGCTTTAAGGTTAAGCTGTATGTGTTTTGGCTTTCGCCAAAAGTTCTAAAACCTTCATTAAGGTTCAGTTGATTTACAGCGTATGGATAGAATGTAATGGGTTCAATACAGATCATGTTTGGCGTAGGGCTCCAAAGCATAAAATCACCAAAACCCTCTGAAGTGATTTCTATTTTTTTAGAATCTTGTAAGATTACTGAAGAGCAATTTGCAACGTGATACGCTCTATCTCCCACAGCCATAACATCGGCTAGCGTGATCGTTTTGCCGTTTGCGGTTATGGTAACATCGTCAGTTTCTAGATTAAAAGCAGGATGATAGCCTAGCATATATGGCATTTCATCTGCGGCATAGATCTTAAAATAGATTTTAAGATTATCATCACTAAGCTCAAAGTGCTTTTCTACTTTAAAATCATACGGCCAGTGAAGCCATTCTTCAGTAGATTTTTTGGGGAATTTTGAGTTTTTGACTTTAGTGTTTGCGGTGTAGCTTTTCTCGTAAACAGCAGTTGTTTCTGTTTTCGCTTTTAAAGAATACGTTAGTTCTCTATATAAACCATGCTGATCCATCACAGCTTCTCCACGCGGAGTTTTTACTTTAAAATCTGCATTTGCCGTTGGCCCGATGATTGGGAACATTTCGGTGTCGCTGCTTCCCCAACCGGGAGTTCCCTTTTGATGGATGTATTGTTTATCTTCTTTTGTAAACCCAACGAGTTCGCCAGCATCAATGGTTACCGTCAGGTCTTTATGTTTTAATTGCATGGTTTTATTTTAGTTCTATAGCTTAAAGTTAAATAAAAAAGCCGCTGATTTGATGATAAAACAGCGGCGTAGTTCTTTTCGCGAAAGCGAATATATTTTAATAATGCAGGTCGATCTTTTCTCTCACAGTATCTAGCGTTTTGATAATAAGTCGGCTGAGGTCGTGCGTCATAAGATCGCTCTCGGTCTTGCCGTTTCTTATGCAATCTGCAGCGTGCGCGATCTCATAATTATAACCGCGTGCGCCGTGCGAAAAATCATGATCTACTTTAATGCCGTCTAGCACCGTCGTGACTGTGTCGCTGTGGTGAAATCGTGTGGGAACGTAGATCATTCCGTTTTCTAAAATGATGGTCGCAACCGTGGGAGATTGTTGTGTGACACCGCCGTTGAGGTGGGCTTTTGCTCCATCAGGATATGTGAAAGTCATTTCGGTAAACTCGTCTACACCGGTTTTTCCTATTTTGGCTTTCGCCAAAATTTCGCTGGGTTCACCCATAAGCGCAAGTGCAAAAAACACCGGATAGATCCCAACATCTAGAAGCGCGCCGCCGCCCAGGGCTTTATTAAAAAGTCTGCCATCTGGATCAAAAGGAGCAGGGAAGCAGAAATCTGCAGTGATGCTTTGGATCTTTCCGTATTTGCCAGATTTGATCTCTTCTTCTATAAAAAGGAAAAAGGGCATCATGCGTGTCCATAATGCTTCCATGAGAAATTTGTTATTCTTTTTCGCGGAAGCGATCATCTGCTCAACTTGCTGAGCGTTCATGGCAAATGGTTTCTCACAAAGCACGTGTTTGCCATTTTCTAGGCAAAGTATGGTGTCTTCGCAATGACGTACGTGCGGTGTGGCGATGTAAATAATATCTACATCAGGGTCTTGAGCAAGCGCTTCATAAGAGCCGTATGCCTTGTGGCCATTAAATTCTTTGATAAAATCTGTGGCGCTTTCTAGCGAGCGCGAGCCTGCCGCATAAACCTGTGAGTTGCTCACAGTAAGAACATCTGTGGCAAATTTGTGCGCGATCTTGCCGGTGCCTAGTATTCCCCAGTTAATTGTTTTCAAGACTAAGTTGTTTTTCAGGATTTCGCGGAAGCGTGCTTTGAATAATTAATGCGATCACAAAAACACAACCGCAGCCTACCATATTAAGCCATAAATAAGGTAGTGAGATCAGGTCAAATTTATCTAGTGTGAATAACGAGATCACGATTATTTCGCTGAGAATGGCTGCTGTGAAAACGGCTTTTCCGCCCACTTTTTTTACAAAGAATGCACAGATAAATATTCCCAATATTGTACCGTAAAATAAACTACCGATAATGTTCACTAACTGTATAAGATTGTCAAAAAGATTTGCTGTACATGCAATGAGCACGGCGAGAATTCCCCAGCTTAGTGTAAACCATTTTGAAGCGCCTACATAATGAGGATCGTCTTTGTCTGGTTCTATACTTCTTTTGTAAATATCAATGGTTGTTGTCGTGGCAAGTGCGTTAAGTTCTGAGGCGGTAGAAGACATGGCAGCAGATAAGATCACAGCGAGTAAAAGACCTATAAAACCACGCGGCAGATTATGCAGAATGAAGTGAATAAAGACATAATCTTTGTCATTAGTTTCTACATGTTTATCTACCTGAGCGATCAATGTACGTGCTTGTTCGCGAATGGTTTCTTCCTCGTTTTGTATTCTGTCTAATCCTTGGCGTAAGGCCTTTTGCTTTTCGGGGTTGTCTGCGGCATTTGCATAAGCAAAACTAAGATCAGATTTATCACTACGTAGTTCGTCAAGTTTTCCCTGCAAGGCATAGAAATCTGGCTCGTAAGGAGAACCTATAACAGCTTCTTCGGCTGCAGGATTAAAGTTTACTGGTGTGGGATTAAATTGATAAAAAACAAAAACCATTACACCCACAAGCAAGATGAAAAACTGCATAGGTACTTTAAGCAGACCGTTAAAGATCATACCTAGCTGCATTTCGCGCATGCTACGACCTGTAAGGTAACGTTGCACCTGACTTTGATCTGTACCAAAATATGCCAGCATTAAGAAAGTTCCACCTAGTAATCCGCTCCAGATGGTATAGCGATTCTCAAAATCAAAAGAGAAATCAAGCACATCTAGTTTGCCACTCGCTCCAGCGATGTTAAGCGCTTTATTAAATGAAATATCATCTGGAAGTCTAAAAAGGATCAATAAAAAAGCAACAAACATCCCAAGAAAAATGATCGTCATTTGTTGCTTTTGCGTTACAGTTACCGCTTTTGTACCACCGGAAACAGTGTATATCACCACTAATAATCCTATGATTATATTAAGTGTGTTAAGATCCCAACCTAAAACTGCAGATAGAATTATACTGGGCGCAAAAATGGTGATCCCGGCAGAAAGGCCACGCTGAAGCAAAAACAAGATTGCCGCAAGCGATCTAGTTTTTATTCCAAATCTACTTTCGAGATATTCGTATGCCGTATAAACGTTGAGTTTGTGGTAAAGCGGTATAAAGAATATACAGATCAAAACCATCGCGATAGGAAGTCCAAAATAAAATTGAACAAATCCCATTCCGCTATTAAAAGCCTGTCCTGGCGTAGATAAAAAAGTAATTGCACTGGCTTGCGTTGCCATAACAGATAAACCTACCGTCCACCATTTTGCTTCATTACCACCACGCAAATAATCCTGAACATTGCGACGACCACGGGTTTTGTAAGTTCCGTAGATCACAATAAAAGCAAGAGTGACACTAAGTATGATCCAGTCTATCTGCTGCATATTAATAGGCCTTCATCAGTATATAAAACAGGATGATATAAATAGCATTTGCTACAAGAAGCAAGGTGTACCACCACTGCCATTTATCTCCAAAGATCTTTTTCATCCTTTAATTTTTTCGTCGTTTTTACCCACAGAGAGCATGTTCGCAAATAATCTAAATGCTCCAGGAACACCAGCAGGTAACTCTCTAAAGAAACTTAAACCTGTGTAAATATAGTGACCCTCGCCATATTTTGTGATCAATAAACTTCCATTACTATTGGGTTCTTTATCGTCATGCATAGAAAATACAGGTGTGTAATGCTCATCCCACTGATTAGGAAAATACAATCCGCGTTCTTGCACCCAGCCATCAAAGTCTTCCTTTGTGATCTTGTTTGGCGCGTTAAGTAACTCATTATTTGGGTCTAAAATTTTCACTTCAGCATCCTCACGTGTAACCCTGTCGCTGCTCAATGATAAAGGATACGGACCAATATCATCATAATCAAAACCGCGAGCAGTATTATACTGCACGATCATCGTGCCGCCATCTTTAACATAATCCATTAAAGCAGGCTGTTTGTATTTTAATTCTTGGCTCACATTATACGCTCTAATTCCCACAACTACCGCGTCAAATTGTTTCAGCAATTCTGGTGTGACATCTGCGGGCGAGATCTTTGCAACTTGATAACCTATCTGTTCAAGGCCCTGCGGTACAACGTCGCCAGCACCTTCTATGTAGCCTATGTAATTTCCTTTTTTCTCGATGTTTAATCGCACCACTTTGGCTTTCGCCGAAAGGCTTAACGTTAATAACGGGATATGCTCATAATCTATTTTCTGAACCTTAAGATCGTAATCTTTACCATCTATGGTAGCGATGGGTTCAATGGTTCCTTGATCTTGTTTTGCAGGCGGAGTAACATCAAAAATCACCGTTTGAGATTCACCTTTTTGAGCGATGATGATGTCTTGCTGCCCAGGCGAAACTTCCCAACCTTGTGATGTTTTTAGCTTAACGGTTGTACTAAGATTTTCTTTGTAAGCCGTTACTTTTACTCCGATTTTTTTTGATGACGCTTCCGCGAAAATGATTACCGGCTCATCAATCGCCACCGAAACTGGTGGTACGATCTCAAAAGGTTCAAAAACTTCACCAGCTACGCGATCATTGTATTTGTAAGTAATAGTTCTAGTTACAGGGATTTTGGTGCCGTTGAAGTCTAGATTGAAGCGTGCCTGGATCGCTCTAGGAGTTTCAGGTTTGCCTATTAATTCTTGATCATCTACTTTGTACATGCCCAGGCTTCCTTCTTCTTTTAACCAATATGGTGTAGTCAATTCGGCATTGCCTGTGTTAAAATTAGCATTTGTATTAAAGCGAGAATTATCGGCTAGGGTAGTGCTAGCAGCGATCTTTTCGCCGGAAGGCAAAACAGTTATATCATCTAGTTTAATTGAGAAATCACTGCGATTGATCGCTTCAATTCTAAGGGTTACGTCTTCGTTCTTTGTGGCGGTTTGTCTATCTGTAACCGCTTCAAGATAAAGACCAGCGCAAGCAACAATCACTTCTTTGATCTGCTTTTCTTTAAGCGTTCGCCAATGTTTATCTGACAGATTCTGGATGAGATTATAGGCTTTTATCAACTCTGGCAAACTTGCCGCAGGATCGTTATGATCATATTTTTTTTGAACTGCGTAAAGAATATCGCCTATGGCTTTGCCACCTTCTACACGACCCCAGGAAGTGTCAATACCGGCGAAAATATTATTATTAGTGGTCTCATCACCATTAATGAGTTCAAGAAATTCTTGCTGACTGCCGCGAGATCCGGTGTTGCCCATTCCCTGAGACTTGTGCTCACTGCGACTTAACGACGAGATTTCATTATTGCTCAGACCAGCGCTGGGGTAGTAAACGCCAAGGTCGAGTTTTACAAGATCTTTGTCTTGCATCGCTTTTTCAAAAGCGTCTCTGCTTCTGTAAAACCAGCTTGAAGTGTTTAAAAATTGACGTTTAGGTTGCCAAATTTCGGTGTATTTTAATTGCTCTGGATACATTTTAGGATCACCCACAAGATCAAAAGCTTCATAACTTAATATCGCCGAAGATGTATGGTGACCGTGCGTTGATCCTGGCGTACGATGATCAAAACGATTTATGATCACATCTGGTTTAAAATTGCGAATCGCCCACACAACATCACCCAGCACTTCTTCTTTATCCCAAATTTCTAAGGTCTCGTCTGGATGTTTTGAAAACCCAAAATCATTAGCACGCGAAAAACGCTGTTCGCCACCATCAATATCGCGAGCGGCAAGCAACTCTTCTGTGCGAATCACGCCAAGCAATTCTCTAATTTCTGGACCTATCAAATTCTGGCCACCGTCACCACGCGTCAATGATAAATATCCCGTGCGTGCGTGCACCTCATTTGCCAGATAAGAGATCATCGTGGTGTTCTCATCATCAGGATGCGCAGCGATATACAGCGCAGTACCCAGAAAATTGAGGTCTTCGATCTTTTCATAGATCTGTGAAGCATTTAATTTTTCAGGTTGTTGAGCCCATAAAGTTGTGTTGAAACAGAGTAAAAATAGAAGTAAAAGGGATTTGATTTTCATGGATTATGGCGACTTATACTTTCAAAGATAAACATTTAGTTTCTGCAATAATTGTTGTGCTGTTGCTAAAGTTTTATAGTGGTAAAGTGTGTTGTTTTGGCTACAGCCAAAAAAGAAAAATTCTAATCTAAAAGCTCCTCTAGCATAGCGTAGAGCAAGTGCGTAGGTAAGCCCACGACAGAGTTGTAAGCGCCATCGATCTTAGTGATGCCAATGTGGCCAATCCACTCCTGAATGCCATAACCACCAGCTTTGTCAAACGGTTGAAAATGCTCAACATAATAGTTGATCTCTGCACCTCGCAACTCCTTAAATGTAACCGAAACCACATCGCTTTTCACCATTATTTTATCAGCAGTAAAAAGACAGATCGCAGTAATAACTTCGTGTTTCTTCTCGCTAAGGTGCTTGATCATTTTAAAAGCTTCTTTAGCATCTGCAGGTTTTGCCATTGCTATACCATCGCACCAAACCACGGTGTCAGAAGTTATCACGATCTCATCTTTTGCGATATCGTTAAGGTAAACTTCGGCTTTAAGCTTAGCGATATGTTCTGCTATTTCTTTGCCGTTCAGTCCGTCAGGGAAGGTTTCATCTACGGGTTTTGGCTTAACAGTAAACGGGATATTCATTGCATTAAGCAACTCTTTTCTTCTGGGAGATTGCGATGCAAGAATGATCTTTTTACCGGCTAATTTATCAAGCAGCATATTTAATCGTTAGCGTGAGTACGCCCAAAGATAGAACACCGGCAAGCATTACACACTTTATCACTATTGAAAGCTTTGTGAATTCTTTTTTAGTTTCGGCGGTCCAGGCTTTTGTAGCAAAAAATAATAATGGGAAACAAACTCCAAGAAGCAGATAGATCACAAAAAATAAATTACCATAAAGAAACTCATAAATGTACGCGATAAGCACAGCGATATAAACAAGTGCTAAAACTGAAGTGATCACAGATGTACGTGTACGTCCTAGAAGAATAGGAAGACTTTTTATTCCGCCATTTTTGTCACCTTTAATATCTTCAATGCTTTTTACGATCTCTCGCAAAAGATTGAGCAAGAAAGCGAAAATCGCATAATCTCTCAAAACCGATAATGGTGTAGCTAGCACATTATAATAAACGGCATACACGGGAACAAGATCAAAAAGAATGACAACAAAAATGGTCGCAGCTACAAGAACACTTACCACGATATGGCCTACAAGTAAAATACGTTTTAAAAAAGAAGCGTAGCTATAAAGCAGAGCTGAGATCAAAACAAAGCTCAACGCAAAACCAGGTTTGTTGATGAGATTTGCTAATAAAAACCCTAAACCAACACCTATAATATTAAGGAGCAAATAAAGATTGTAAGCCGTCTTTTCCGAAAAGTTTTTTGTGATATAAAGTTTCTTCGGCTTGTTGATCTTGTCTATCTCAACGTCGTTAATATCATTAATAATGTATCCCGCTGCCGCAATAAAAACACTGGCCAGAATTAAAATTATGAGTTGGAGGTCATTCAGTGTGTGCGGGAGTTTTAACTGAATTATAAAACCATAATGTATAATAACCTGCGTGATCGCGATCATCAACAGGTTTTTGTATCTAATAAGATTGAGAAAGGCCAATATTGCTACAGATAATTATTTTGCCAAATATAACAAAAGCCGCAAATGCGGCTTTTATTTTTTAATCGGTCAATTATAAGTGTGATCAAGTTTTTATGGCTTTCGCCGAAAGGCAAACCGAAAAGGCATTGCTCAATACTAAAATTTCACTCTAATCGCGGCTTTTTACATTACCTGAAACACTCTTAGGAATATCTCTCTTTTTAGGATTTCCCCAGTATTCTATATCGCCGCCGCTTGAAGCATTTGCGGTGATAGAATTGCCAGCCCAAGTTTCTATAGATCCGCCGCTAGAAGCATCTGCATCTACATCTTCTGCTTTAAGTTCGCGAGCATCAATATCTGCGCCGCTACTTACATCAAGGCTTACTGTTTCTGCGCCACCGCTTACGGTAATGCCGGCACCGCTACTTGCTTCTAAAGATATTTTTCTAACCATTGCTTTAGCTTCAACTTCAGCACCGCTAGAAACATCTATTTTAAGATTTTCACCTTCTAGTGTGTCTTCTGCATAAACATCTGCACCACTACTGGCAGAGATATTTTTAAGATCATCTACATACGTAACATAGATCTTTTTAGAAGTTGCGCGGCCTACATTCTCATGATCTAGCGTTTTAATGTAAAGTGTGTTACCACGAACTTCAACTTCAAGAAGTTCTAGAAGATTTTCATCAGTCTCTGCGGTAACTTCTACTTGAGAACCTTGAGACAAATACACATCCCAACCGCTACTTGCGTCAACGGTGGTAAATGCTTCGTCTATCATAAGATCCTTTTCTACAACATTGCCGTTGCCATCTACTTGACCCCATGAAACATTAAAGTTGCATGAAGTAAACAGTAAACCTACTGCTGATGCTACAAGAAATTTGATTAGAGTTGTCATTTTGATTGATTTATTGATTATTATTTTCTCTTAAGTACAATGTCTTTGCCGGTTAAAGTAAGTTCGCCAGCAGACATCTCCTTATTAAGTGCGGTAATCATATAGTTAGATTTCGTTCTGTCGTATTCTAAATACAGGTCTGGTCCAGAAAAAGATTCCATCGCTGGGAATGACTTAAGCGCTATCGCCGAAGGTTTTGTGTCCCATTTACCGTCTATTTTATCACCGTTATCAAAGGTAATAGACATTGTTCCATCTTTTCTAAAATCTATTTCTTTGATCTCATCACTTCCTGTTTGCGTCCATGCACCAGGCAGATACTCCATAACATCATCACTTATAGTTGCCGCAGTAGTATCTACATCTGTACCTATAGCCGTACCATCTTGTCTTTTTAGACTTGCGTCAAAATCATACTCACCATCTTCATCAGAGTACTTCCATTCACTGGTAGAAGTTCTTCTGTTAGATTCTGGGCAATAGTCACAATGCAACTCGCCATCACGCATGATCAGTAGATTTTCTTCTGAACCACTCCAAAGCAGATCTCCACTGATCGAAGAATTTAAATGATAATGGCTGGTGTTGTCATCTACTATAAGTTTAGCTCCTTCTGGCAAATAGATCGCATAATTGATTTCTTGATCTTTAAACTGCATGTCTAAAGGCAATAAGAAATAATTGAAAAGCTTTAACTCGTTACCATTAATTAAAGACCAGTTTGCTGCAATTTGTGAAGCATTTTCTTCTGCATCGTCATAAGTTGTGCCACGAGCACTTCTTATAATTTCTAGATGTGCCTTGTCATCTTCAGATTCTAAGATTCTGAATCTTACATGACCTACAAGAAGTGCTTTGTTATTGTCTTTGTCTTTTACAATGCTCATGTCTTTATAGTAGTTACTTCTTCCTGTTCTGTAACCTACCATCTCGATTCTCAAAGTATCGTCTTCAGTGAGATTGATCTCTCTTTTTTCAAAGGTTTCACCTTCTACGGTATAAGTGGTAGCTTGTCTTATAGCAAGTACGCCAAGAGCGATTAGAGAAATAAACCACAATCCTACCAAGATTAATTTCGCCGTAAGGCTCATACTTTTAAGATTATTAACGAGGATCTTAAGACCTAGGTAGAAGATTGCAAAAAATGGAATTCCTACTGCTAATAGCGTTAAAAGTGAGATTAACCAAAGCGGCGCTCCTGTGGTATTGAATACTGTAACATAATCATTGAAACCGCCGTCAAGCACTCCTAATGTTCCGGCTGTAAAAAGTCCGATAAAAAGACCAATCACACTAGAGGCTCCAATTAATATCAATAGAATACCGAATAGTTTCACAAAGACTCTAACGATGAACATTAAGATCTTGCCTAGTGTGGCGAAAAAACCTGTAGCTCCGCGTTTTGCTTTGTTACCATATTTCTCGTAGTCTACGCTTTTTACACTGTCGGCAACATTTTCAAATCCCTCTTTTACTTTACGCTGAATATTGTCGATGTTCACCGGCTTTCCCCGCATTTCTAGTTTTTCGCTAGTGGTTTTTGCTTCTGGGATAAAGATCCAGAACACTACATAAAATAGTATGAATATCCCACTTGTTAAGAAAGTAAGAAGGATAACCAGAATACGAACCCAGATCGCGTCTATACCCATATAATGGCCAAGACCAGAACATACACCGCCCACGTAAGAGACGTCACGATCACGATACAGTTTTTTTGCGCTGCTTTGTGATTTATAGTGTGTTTTAGGTTGCGGTTCATCTTCAAAGATCTCTTCGTCTACTTGGTAATCTTCGGGTTGTCCCATTACCGCGATGACTTCGTCTACTTCTTTAAGGCCTATAACCTGTCTTTCGTTTTGCACCTTTTCGCTGAAAAGCTCTGCAATACGCGCTTCTATATCTTGTATGATCTCATCGCGTCCCTGAGCATCAGTAAATGATCGCTTTATCGCGGCAAGATAGCGCTGAAGCTTCATGTAGGCGTTTTCATCTATATGAAAAAATAAGCCTGCAAGATTTATATTAACTGTCTTATTCATTTGTGTTGCTTTTTTGAGAGGTTACCGTGTTTACGGCCATTTTTAATTCTTCCCAGGTGCCGGTGAGTTCGTTAAGAAAGAGTTTTCCGGTATCGGTAAGTCCATAATATTTTCTAGGTGGACCGCTAGTAGATTCTTCCCAGCGGTAGCTAAGAAGCCCAGCATTTTTAAGTCTTGTTAGAAGTGGGTAGATCGTACCCTCAACCACAAGGAGCTTAGCTTCTTTAAGAGTCTCTAGAATTTCTGCTACATAGGCATCATTATCTTTAAGAATGCTGAGTATGCAGTACTCTAGAACCCCTTTGCGCATCTGCGCCTTTGTGTTTTCAATCTTCATGGATTCTCATTTTAATTCGATTAAACTGTTCGTTTTTTGATTGTTTCCTCATTATTGAGGTGTGTTGAATGGTCCCTCTGAATTATCGGTTGATGAGGCCGACGCAGATTCAGTTTGATTGACGATTGGTTTGATAAATGAAATACAAATAGGGTATTTGTAATACCTGCCATTGTTAGCATTTATCGAGGCAGAAATTACAGCGATTATACCGATAACGAATAGTGCGATTAATACTATCCCGGTGATAATAGCCGTAACGACTAGCCCAGTAACTTCACCCACAGAGATTATTTCTTCCCAGTTATCAATAGTTCCATATAGCGTATCATCTGCAATTGCTAATGCCTGTAAAAGAATAATAGGCACGGCAATAAGAATGATAATAATGCTATACAGAAATAAGCTTAACTGAAAATTAATAGCCCTGCGGCCGTGATCATCAACAAACGCTGAATCTTTTTTCTGAGCCATCCATAGGATCATTGGCGCTATAAAGTTGCCAAACGGAATAAAGATTTGTGAAAAGGTTGACAAGTGTATAAACATTGCCAAAGTTTTCTGGTGATTTGTGATGCTAGTTTCCATTACTTATTAATTTCTTATGCAAATATATGTCTAAAAAAAGGTAGTTTGCAAAACATAGTACCTAAAATTAACTTTTTATTAACTTTTGAGTTTAACTCAAAATATAGAACTCAAACTGTATCTTTGAGGAGAAACATACCCTTTTATTATGGCACTTACTCCTTCAAAAATAAATACGTTTATGATGCTTAAGCTCCCATCTGCCTGGCTTTGCGGGGTGCGCATCAAAGAGATCAATGATGGTTTTTGCGTGGTTAACGTTAAGCACAAATGGATCAATCAAAATCCATTTAAGTCAATGTTATGGGCGGTGCAAGGTATGGCTGCAGAGATGAGCACAGGAGCATTAGTAATGAGCGAAGTGCAAAGATCAGGTAAGAAGATATCTATGCTGGTGGCGCAAAATAATGCGGTTTTCACCAAAAAGGCCACTGGGAAGATCACTTTTATCTGTAAAGATGGAGCGCTTATACGAGAGACAATTAATAGAGCTATTGAAACAGGAGAAGGGCAAACTTGCTGGATGAAAGCTGTGGGTGCAAATAAAGATGGAGTAGAGGTAAGCACGTTTCAATTTCAATGGACGGTAAAATTGAAGTCCTAAACCTGTAACAATATCAAGTATTGTTATACGTATTAATAGAACATTCATCAATCAAAACAAAAAATACAAATGACTGCACACGAAATAGACTACAAGATTTTTGGCGAAGAAATGCAATATGTTGAGGTGGAACTAGACCCGCAAGAAGGCGTAATTGCAGAGCCAGGAACATTTATGACCATGGAAGATGGTATAAAGATGGAAACCATTTTTGGCGACGGTTCACAAAATGATTCCACATTTATGGGGAAGATCTTTGGTGCAGGAAAAAGATTATTGACCGGCGAACGTCTTTTTATGACTGTTTTCTACAATCAGATCATGGGGAAGAAGAAGGTAACCTTTGCTTCGCCATATCCAGGAAAAATCATTCCTCTGGATCTTACATTAAGTGGTGGGAAATTTATTTGTCAGAAGGATGCTTTTCTTTGCGCGGCAAAAGGAGTTTCAATAGGTATTGAGTTTTCTAGAAGATTGGGTCGAGGACTCTTTGGAGGCGAAGGTTTTATCATGCAAAAACTAGAGGGCGACGGTATGGCTTTTGTTCATGCCGGCGGAACCATGATGAAAAAAGAATTACTGCCTGGTGAACGTCTTAAGGTTGATACAGGTTGTATCGTAGGTTTTGACCATACCGTAGATTATGATATAGAATTTGTCGGCGGTATTAAGAATACGATTTTTGGTGGTGAAGGAGTTTTCTTTGCTACGCTTACTGGTCCAGGTACTGTGTATATACAATCGTTACCTTTTAGCCGTCTGGCAAATAGAGTTATCGCTGCAGCGCCAAAGATGGGCGGACACGATAAAGGAGAAGGTAGTATCCTAGGAGGTTTAGGTAATTTACTAGATGGGGATAACCGTTTTTAATTGCATATTTTTTGTTAAAAAACCGGTTTAGTTCGTAAAATCTTTAACAGTTTTAGTATATTTAAAGTATAAATTATGAATTCTGCTTATTGATTGTACAACTACTTAATTACTAACAATAACCCTAATCACAATCCAAATATGGCAAGAGCGATGTTTGAGTACACAAAAACGATCCTTGATAAGGTGAGTTTTGATTATGTACTTTTTTGCAGGGAATTAAAGAAAGCTGTAAAGCGTCTTTTACCTTTTGAAATCGAAGAGTTAAAAGAATATATTCTTTCCCTGAGCGAAACTAATCCAGAACTGGAAAAATCATTGATCTATTTAACGAAGTAAAATACTAATTATTAAAAAGCCTCCTAATCAGAGGCTTTTTTAATTTTATGATTTAGCTATAGGGCTTATGATCTTTACATTTTGAAAAGCGATCGCACCTTTTACTACACCAGAAATTGTAGCTCTTAAGACTTCAATGATCTGCATTTTTAATTCGCTTTTATGATACAATAAACTTACTTCTCTCGCAGGAACTGGCTCTTTAAAAGAATGCAATGATTCTCTTGCTTTAGCGCTAAATTCTAATGTGTGTAAATAGGGAAGAAGAGTCATTCCTAAACCTTCATTAGCTAGTTTTATCATGGTTTCAAAACTTCCACTTTCTAAAGAGAAAGTCTCATCATCATAATTTCTATTTGCTTTACAAAGATTAATAACGCCATCTCTAAAGCAGTGGCCGTCTTCTAACAATAACATGTCGCCAAGATCAAGATCTGTAACATCTATTTTTTCTTGACCACGCAAGCGATGATTCTCTGGTATATACGCCATAAATGGCTCGTAATAGAGAGGGCGCTCTTTAATATTTTCATGTTTTAAAGGCGTAGCGGCGATGGCAGCATCAAGATGTCCTTCTTGTAAACGTTCTAAAATTGTTTCAGTGGGTAGTTCCTCTATGCTAAGTTTTACTTTAGGATATTTGTTAATGAAGTTTCTCAAAAACATAGGGAGCAATGTGGGCATTACCGTTGGGATAACACCTAGTTTAAATTCTCCCCCTATGTACCCCTTTTGTTGGTCAACGATATCTGCAATTCTGTTTGCTTCGTTAACTATATTTCTCGCTTGGTTAACGATTTTCTTGCCTATGTCTGTAAGCTCAATGGGCTTTTTACTGCGATCAAAAATCTGCACGTCAAGCTCATCTTCTAACTTCTGGATTTGCATACTCAGTGTAGGTTGAGTAACAAAAGTCTTTTGAGCAGCTTTCGTGAAATTCTGGTTTTCAGCAACCGCAAGAACATATTTTAATTGAGTAATAGTCATAGGGAAATTTTAGTAAAGTAAAATTATTAAAACTATCAGGAAAACTTATTAAAATAGATATAAAACAAAAGTGTTATCTATTAAGATTGTTTTAAGGTGTTTGTTTTCAGTGATATGAAATCAATTTTGCTTCAGTTAAACTGTATGTTTTGCAATTTTTTACTTGTCCTTAATATATATACTATTTTTCACTGTATATTAACATTGTAGAACAACATGATATTTCTACCATTTTATCAAGCGTAATTTTCAAATTTTATGAGTCGGTTGCATTCGGGTTTTAGCACATCAAAATTGCTAGGGATTTTCATTGGGATTCTTTTTGGCGCAAGCCTAATTACAAGTTGCGGTAAAGAAAAATCGAATCAAAAAATCGCCACGGGATATCTTACAACCTACGACGGTGAAGCAAAACTTAAGAAAGAAACCATTTTTGCGACAGACACTGCGATCGCAAATTTGCCAGTTATAGCGATAGATCCAGAAACTACTTTTCAAGAAATGGATGGTTTTGGTTACACGCTTACCGGCGGTAGCGCGATGCATTTGCATAAGATGAGTGCTCCGGCGAGGGCAAATATTTTGCAAGAACTCTTTGGTAACGGTGAGAACGATCTTGGCATAAGTTATCTTAGGGTGAGCATTGGTGCTTCAGATCTTGATGAAGCTCCATTTTCTTATGATGATTTGCCTTTCGGCGAAAAGGATCCAGAGCTTAACCATTTTTCTCTAGCACATGACACGCTAGATGTTGTGCCGATGCTTCAAGAAATTTTAAAAATAAATCCAGGTATTAAGATTTTGGGTTCGCCATGGTCGCCGCCCGTGTGGATGAAAGATAATGGAGATACACGCGGAGGAAGTTTGTTGCCAGAATATCACCAAGCGTATGCAGATTATTTTGTGAAATATATCAAAGCAATGCAGCAAAACGGAATCACAATTGATGCGATTACCATTCAAAATGAACCGCTGCATCCAGGCAACAATCCCAGTTTACTCATGCTAGCAGATCAGCAAGCTACTTTTATTAAAGAAAATCTGGGACCAACGTTCAAAAAAGAGGGAATCAAGACAAAGATCATTTTGTATGATCATAATGCAGACAGACCAGATTATCCCATAAGTATACTTGATGATATAGATGCAGCGCAGTATGTTGATGGTAGTGCTTTTCATTTATATGGTGGTAAAATTGAAAATTTAAGCCAAGTGCATAATGCCCATCCCGAAAAGAATCTCTATTTCACAGAGCAATGGGTGGGAGCGCCAGCAAATTTTGAGCAAGAATTAGATTGGCATATTGAGAATTTGATCATCGGCGCTACGCGCAATTGGTGCAAAACAGTTTTAGAATGGAATCTTGCTGCCGATGAGAACCAAGATCCACATACAGATAGAGGAGGGTGCGACCGTTGTTTGGGCGCAATTACCATTACAGGAGATAAAGTTGAAAGAAATCCGGCGTATTATACAATCGGTCAAGCTTCAAAATTTGTAAAACCAGGTTCGCATAGAATTCAATCAACCGAAATTTCTTCCATCGCTAACGTCGCTTTTAAAACTCCGGAAGGAAATATTGTGCTTATCGCACAAAACAAAAGTGAGGAAGAAGAATATTTCAAGTTGCAATTAAATGATGCAGATCATATTTTGAGCATTCCACCACGAGCAGTTATGACCTTTGTTTTTGATTAATGCAATGCACTAAAATAAAAAAGACCTCTATTAGAGGTCTTTTTTATTAGTCGGTATGCGTTTTAAAGTCTAATTTCTATCACAAGCGGTTCATCTTTCACCGTGAATTTTGTCGACTCCCAAGTAGGAGGACCCATTAAATACTCATTATTTGACATTCCGTAAGGCTCTTTAGGCATTCCGTTCAATTCAAAATCCATTCTCTCATTCTCATTTTTGTCTTGGAAGCACAAAATAGCATACACGCCCGGCTCAATATTCTCAAAGGTCACCACCGTTTTACCGTCTTTGATAATTCCGGTAGCACTCGCATCAGGCTTTTTCATAAAAGAACCCTTTGTATACAGGGCAAAATGCATCTTTCCAACATCAGAAGTTGCATTGTTTACAGCAACAGTGATCGTAGAATTCTCCTGACCATAAATTAAGGATCCCAGCATAAGAACAACAGCATAAATAATAGTTTTCATGATTTTTTGTTTTGTTTATGCTGCTAAAGTATAGGGAATCAGTGTGCTATGGTAATTTCAATTACCCAGTTGTAATATTATAAGGATGAATTGTAGCATTCTCCTTTTGGGCGTTACCCCGCTTTGGGCGGGGTCAGGCTCTCGCTACTCGCTATGCGCTTAGGCGCATGAGCTCAAACATGCGCTCCATCCTTAACGCAAATTGCAGTTCATTTTTCATGATTCTAGAAATCCTGAAGTTATTTAGAGACTTTTTAAAATTTATTTCAGTGTATAAAATGCTGGTAATAAGAGAGTCAAAAAATAATTTCAAAAAACTTCAAAAAATGTGTGGAAGTAAAGAAAAAAGGAGTGTATTTTTGCGCTCCCAAAACGGTAAAAACGTTGCGGGGCAGTTCTTAGAAATAAAGGTTAAAATGAGGTTAAAAAAACTTTTGCAATTAGCTTGCAGATTTCAATAAACGTCGTACCTTTGCCTTCCGGCTTAAAAATAAACGAGACGGGCGTTCATTAAAATAGTAGCAAAAGAGACTTAAAAAAAATATCAAATTAAATTTGTTTGATGTTTAAAAAAGTTCTTACATTTGCACCCGCTTTCAGAGAGAGGTTCTGAGGGTAGGTTCTTTTAAAAAAAAAAGAGTTAGTCTGGTGACAAGAGATAAGGTTCGATTCCTTACTAACTACCAAAGAGACGAAAATTGATTTTCGTTGTTCATTGACATATTGAATTGACAGCGCGTATTATTTCTAAATATAGAGATAGTATTTGAAACAAAAGACTAGAATTAATCATTATGAGCATTTTGGGAATCCTTAGATTTTCAAACCTTGACAAGACCTTGATTCGTTGAATATTATATAAGATACTACGATGAAGAGTTTGATCCTGGCTCAGGATGAACGCTAGCGGCAGGCCTAACACATGCAAGTCGAACGGTAACAGGAATTAGCTTGCTAATTTGCTGACGAGTGGCGCACGGGTGCGTAACGCGTATGCAATCTGCCTTGTACTGGAGTATAGCCCAGGGAAACTTGGATTAATCCTCCATAGTGTAATTGAGTGGCATCACTTAATTATTAAAGGTTACGGTACAAGATGAGCATGCGTCCCATTAGCTAGTTGGTATGGTAACGGCATACCAAGGCAACGATGGGTAGGGGTCCTGAGAGGGAGATCCCCCACACTGGTACTGAGACACGGACCAGACTCCTACGGGAGGCAGCAGTGAGGAATATTGGACAATGGTCGAAAGACTGATCCAGCCATGCCGCGTGCAGGAAGACTGCCCTATGGGTTGTAAACTGCTTTTTTACGGGAAGAATAAGGATCACGTGTGATCTGATGACGGTACCGTAGGAATAAGCACCGGCTAACTCCGTGCCAGCAGCCGCGGTAATACGGAGGGTGCAAGCGTTATCCGGAATCATTGGGTTTAAAGGGTCCGTAGGTGGATTAATAAGTCAGTGGTGAAAGTCTTCCGCTCAACGGGAGAACTGCCATTGATACTGTTAATCTTGAATTGTTATGAAGTAGCTAGAATATGTGGTGTAGCGGTGAAATGCATAGATATCACATAGAATACCGATTGCGAAGGCAGGCTACTAATAATATATTGACACTGATGGACGAAAGCGTGGGGAGCGAACGGGATTAGATACCCCGGTAGTCCACGCCGTAAACGATGGTTACTAGCTGTCCGGCCCAATTGAGGGCTGGGTGGCCAAGCGAAAGTGATAAGTAACCCACCTGGGGAGTACGTTCGCAAGAATGAAACTCAAAGGAATTGACGGGGGCCCGCACAAGCGGTGGAGCATGTGGTTTAATTCGATGATACGCGAGGAACCTTACCAGGGCTTAAATGCAGTCTGACAGATCTAGAAATAGGTTTTTCTTCGGACAGATTGCAAGGTGCTGCATGGTTGTCGTCAGCTCGTGCCGTGAGGTGTCAGGTTAAGTCCTATAACGAGCGCAACCCCTGTGGTTAGTTGCCAGCGAGTCAAGTCGGGAACTCTAGCCAGACTGCCGGTGCAAACCGTGAGGAAGGTGGGGATGACGTCAAATCATCACGGCCCTTACGTCCTGGGCCACACACGTGCTACAATGGCCGGTACAGAGGGCAGCCACACCGCAAGGTGGAGCGAATCCTAAAAACCGGTCTCAGTTCGGATTGGGGTCTGCAACTCGACCCCATGAAGCTGGAATCGCTAGTAATCGGATATCAGCCATGATCCGGTGAATACGTTCCCGGGCCTTGTACACACCGCCCGTCAAGCCATGGAAGCTGGGGGTACCTGAAGTCCGTCACCGTAAGG
>NZ_AP029251.1:350000-352500 GCF_055391795.1 Leeuwenhoekiella obamensis
TAGCGGTGAAATGCATAGATATCACATAGAATACCGATTGCGAAGGCAGGCTACTAATAATATATTGACACTGATGGACGAAAGCGTGGGGAGCGAACGGGATTAGATACCCCGGTAGTCCACGCCGTAAACGATGGTTACTAGCTGTCCGGCCCAATTGAGGGCTGGGTGGCCAAGCGAAAGTGATAAGTAACCCACCTGGGGAGTACGTTCGCAAGAATGAAACTCAAAGGAATTGACGGGGGCCCGCACAAGCGGTGGAGCATGTGGTTTAATTCGATGATACGCGAGGAACCTTACCAGGGCTTAAATGCAGTCTGACAGATCTAGAAATAGGTTTTTCTTCGGACAGATTGCAAGGTGCTGCATGGTTGTCGTCAGCTCGTGCCGTGAGGTGTCAGGTTAAGTCCTATAACGAGCGCAACCCCTGTGGTTAGTTGCCAGCGAGTCAAGTCGGGAACTCTAGCCAGACTGCCGGTGCAAACCGTGAGGAAGGTGGGGATGACGTCAAATCATCACGGCCCTTACGTCCTGGGCCACACACGTGCTACAATGGCCGGTACAGAGGGCAGCCACACCGCAAGGTGGAGCGAATCCTAAAAACCGGTCTCAGTTCGGATTGGGGTCTGCAACTCGACCCCATGAAGCTGGAATCGCTAGTAATCGGATATCAGCCATGATCCGGTGAATACGTTCCCGGGCCTTGTACACACCGCCCGTCAAGCCATGGAAGCTGGGGGTACCTGAAGTCCGTCACCGTAAGGAGCGGCCTAGGGTAAGACCGGTAACTGGGGCTAAGTCGTAACAAGGTAGCCGTACCGGAAGGTGCGGCTGGAACACCTCCTTTCTAGAGCTTTTCGTTTGCCTTATGGTAAACAAAAGACTTCGGATCAAGGAAGACTTTGTTAGGAATCAGAATGAGGTTCTGGTCTTTTATAGCTGTTAATTCAAAATATTTTTCATTTGACGGTTCGTTTAAATGCACGGACCGTTCACTTGAATAATAGGACAGTCTCATAGCTCAGCTGGTTAGAGCGCTACACTGATAATGTAGAGGTCGGCAGTTCGAGTCTGCCTGAGACTACTTAAGAAGTATTTTTTTTAAGCCTTATGGCGAAAAGGAGATTACGAAGTTCATTACAAGATACTGAAGGAAATTTTAGAAGTTGGGTAACCCAGTTTGCAGTACGCAGAAGCAGTTAACAGTAATAAAGACTGTATACTGAATACTGAAACTGCCTACTTTAAAAAATGGGGGATTAGCTCAGCTGGCTAGAGCGCCTGCCTTGCACGCAGGAGGTCATCGGTTCGACTCCGATATTCTCCACGATGCGATGCCTTAAGATTTGAGAGATAATCTTTGGCTTGCAGCGAGAAGCATAGATGATTTGATTGTCTATAGTGACTTGCGAACGTTCATTGACATATTGGGAAACAAACGAGAATACGAGAGAGAATATTTTTAGTTGAAATATTCAAACATTAAGTTATATAGATAGAACTCATACAAAGAGCAAATAGCGACAAGCTAAATAAGGGCGTATGGGGAATGCCTAGGCTCTCAGAGGCGATGAAGGACGTGATAAGCTGCGAAAAGCTACGGGGATCGGCACATACGAATTGATCCGTAGATATCCGAATGGGGCAACCCACTATACTGAAGGTATAGTACCCGCAAGGGGGCGAACCCAGGGAACTGAAACATCTAAGTACCTGGAGGAAGAGAAAACAACAGTGATTACGCTAGTAGTGGCGAGCGAACGCGTATTAGCCCAAACCAATGATGTTACGGCATTATTGGGGTTGTAGGACCACGATATTTGATGCATAATGAACTAGAACAAGTTGGAAAGCTTGGCCATAGACGGTGATAGCCCGGTACAGGTAAAGAGTGTTATTGATAGTGGTATCCTGAGTAGTGCGGGGCACGTGAAACCCTGTATGAATCCGGCGGGACCATCCGCCAAGGCTAAATACTCCTGAGAGACCGATAGTGAACAAGTACCGTGAGGGAAAGGTGAAAAGAACCCTGAACAAGGGAGTGAAATAGACCCTGAAACCATACGCCTACAAGCGGTCGGAGCCATTCGTGGTGACGGCGTGCCTTTTGCATAATGAGCCTACGAGTTACCCTGCCTGGCAAGGTTAAGCACTTCAGGTGCGCAGCCGCAGCGAAAGCGAGTCTGAATAGGGCGTGCAGTCAGGTTGGGTAGACGCGAAACCGTGTGATCTACCCTTGGGCAGGTTGAAGCTGTGGTAACACATAGTGGAGGACCGAACCCGTTGACGTTGAAAAGTCTTGGGATGACCTGAGGGTAGGGGTGAAAGGCCAATCAAACTCGGAAATAGCTCGTACTCCCCGAAATGCATTTAGGTGCAGCATCATACTAGTTTTATAGAGGTAGAGCTACTGATTGGGTGCGGGGGCTTCACCGCCTACCAATCCCTGACAAACTCCGAATGCTATAAAATGTTGTATGGTAGTGAGGGCATGGGTGCT